>NZ_OESQ01000001.1:1855000-2155000 GCF_900240245.1 Lachnoclostridium edouardi | reverse complement strand
AGGAACGCCGCCACCATCTCCCCAGCCAGCTGTCCGGCGGACAGCAGCAGCGTGTGGCAATTGGACGGGCTCTGATTACCCGTCCGGCGCTGATTCTTGCCGACGAGCCCACAGGAAATCTTGATACGCAAAATACAAGCGAAGTTATTACATTGCTGAAAGAGGCGTCCAGAAAATATGAACAAACCATTGTAATGATTACCCACAGCAGAAGCATCGCACAGACAGCCGACCGGATGTTGCAGGTATCCGACGGGGTTCTGACCGATTTGGGGAGGTGGCGCGAATGAAAAGTTATCTTAGCCTGATTCCTATTTCCGCTAAAGTACACCGGCGCCAAAACTGCATGACGCTTCTCTGTATTCATGGTAACAGCAGTATTCAGCATGGCTGAGATGGGAATTAGAATGGAACAGGCCAGATTGGTAGGGAAACACGGCGCTTTATCAATTTCAGATATAATTGGAAGTACTATGGGGCAATCCCTTCTTATTATTGCAGTTATTGCCTTCTTTCTCATACTAATTGCAGGCATCTTAATGATTTCCAGCAGTATGAACAGCAGCGTGGCCCAAAGAACAGCCTTTTTGGGAATGATGCGCTGTATTGGCATGAGCAGACAGCAGATTATCCGCTTTGTACGCTTAGAAGCCCTGAATTGGTGCAAAACGGCAGTTCCCATAGGTCTTGCCCTGGGAATTGTGGTTACATGGGGGCTATGCGCGGCGCTGCGTTTTCTTGTAGGAGAAGAATTTTCTAATATTCCTCTTTTTGGCGTCAGCTTTATTGGTATTATCAGCGGTATTCTTGTGGGGACTATTACTGTGTTGATTGCCGCCAGCTCTCCTGCCAGACGCGCTTCCAGAGTATCTCCTGTTGCTGCAGTATCCGGAAATATAAACAATACCAAAACAATCCGTTATTGGACTAACACAGGATTTTTAAAAATAGAAACTGTTCTCGGTATTAATCATGCTGTTTCTGCAGGAAAAAATCTAATTCTAATGACAGGCTCTTTTGCGCTTACTATAATCCTGTTTTTAAGCTTTTCTGTTATGATTGAGTTTGTCAACTGCCTTATGCCCCAATCCGCCGGCGCCTCTGATATTGATATTTCAAGCAGCGACGGCACAGGCTCTGTCCCTAAAGAGCTTGTAGAAACCATTGGCAATATGGCTGGGGTTAAAAGAGTTTACGGGCGCCGGAGTTCTTTTTATGTCCCCGCAGGACTACATGGAGATACGACACTTTCCAGTACCCTTGACCTTATTTCTTATGATGATTTTGATTTAGAGTGCCTGAAAAAAGATAATGCTTTAAAAAAAGGCAGCCGCTTATCAAAGGTTTATGGAGATAGCAATTATGTCCTGGCTGTTTCTGATCAAAATAGTTCCTGGGAAATTGGAGATACCATATTGGTAGGAAATGAAACGCTTGAAATTGCCGGTTTGCTGAAATATGACCCATTCAGCAGCAACGGCATGACAAACGGAAAGATTACCCTTATTATGTCCGGCGAAACTTTTGTCCGCTTAACAGGGATCACAGACTATTCTCTTATTATGGTACAAACCACCAGCACGGCCAGTGATGAAAACATTAACGCCATCCAAACTGCCCTAGGTGAAAAATATAATTTTCAGGACAAACGCAGCCAGCACACTGCCGGCACCTATACGGCTTTTGTATTTTGCATCTATAGCTTTTTAGCAATTATCACATTAGTTGCCGTACTGAATATTATCAACAGCATTTCCATCAGCGTGTCTGCAAGAATGAAACAGTATGGAGCTATGCGCGCCGTAGGGATGGATAAACGTCAAATTACAAAAATGATTGCCGCCGAGGCAGTTACCTACGCTTTTTTCGGTTGTGTTTTTGGTTGTATCATTGGACTGCCATTAAGCAAGCTGCTTTACGATTTCCTTATTATAGAACATTTCCCTTATGCCGTTTTTCGTTTACCTGTTTTCTCTTTGACAGTTATACTTTTATTTGCTGTCTTCGCAGTAATAGCAGCCGTCTATACTCCGGCCAAAAGAATACAGAATATCTCTGTGGCTGAAACAATCAACAATTTATAATCGCTTTACTAAAATATTGTTCTCAGTGCTAAAACCTTATGAAAAATCATAAACTGTAAAAACATATTTCCACTGGAGCAGTTCTATGAAACACCGTTTTTCTGAAAATGCTTTGTTCTGGATGACCTTATTTCTTCTGGTAATCGGAGCATTTACTAACTTTTACCAGCAGGGGAAGCTGGCCGCTTCCGTCAGCTCCTTCCATATTTTTTCTTCTTCCCGGACAGAGCTTTTAGAAGAAAATCTTCCTGCCAGTCAGGCCCCTTCCCCTCGCATATACATTACTTTGTCCGCCTCTGACAGCGGCGCCCAGTTAAATCAGCTGCTTACCTCCCTGTCAGACAGCAATATAAAGATAACTATATCTGTAAACTCCTCATGGATGAAAGCATTTCCTCAGCAGGCTGAGTGGATTCAGTCCATGGGGCATGATATCAGGCTTGTAAAAGACGGTCAATAATCTCTTCCTCATACCACTGAGGCAGTTTTTTCTCAGATCTGTAGGCCTGCTCAAATAAAGGATAAAGCTGCCTGTATGTAAGATGATTTTTAATAATCTGTTTCAGCTCTGTAGTTTCCAGAGGAATAATTTTCATTCCTTCTATAGACTTGCCGTGGTCGCTGGTATCAAAATACTGCATGTAGCGGCGGCAGCGGAAATCCGCCATTACATTAATATTCAGCCGGTTGCTGGTAAACAGACAGTAAGAACTGTGGTTTCCCGTTTTCAGTAAATGCTGTCCTAAATGTCTGGAAACCGGCTCCATTTCCATAATTCTCTGAGCAGTCCAGTTGGCCAAAGTAGCCTCTAAAAGTAAAGTGTGGCGGGGATAAATTTCTGTCTCCTCATATTCGTACACAATATCCGCTTCCCCACCGGCAGCGTGAGTTTTAGGAAGCAGATCTGCTTCCAGGGAAAGCTTCATATAATCCAGTATTTTCCCCTTTCTCTGGCTTACCTTGTACCAGATAATTCCCAGAATATACTCAAAAATCGTAGGAATGTCTGCGTTGTCTGTAACCATGCGGCTGATTTCTCCATCCTCCCTTTTTTCAAATAAGGTGAGAAGCCGAATCAGCCTTTCATCTGTAAATTGAGTGTCTATTAAATGCTGCAGCCTTTTATATCTTTCATCCTCCAGCACATTTCTGGCTTCCTCCATTGTGGAAACACTGACTCTAAGTTCTCTGTTAATTCCCCGGATTATGGCAGCCTCATCAATAAGAAGACATGGGTGAATTTCCTCCAGACTGCAGTCCTCAGGCAGAAAATCACACTTTGTATAAGCATCCTCATACAGTCTTTCTATACAGCTGTCAAAAAACTGCCTTGGCACAATATCCAGCTTTACAATTCCGTCCTCAAACAGCACAGTATCTGTATTTTTAATATACCTGCGGTTTAAATCTAAATAATCTGACAAGTTAGATTTGGCCTTAAATAAATGAAAACACCTGTAAAAGGTTATTTTAAAGCTCCTTTCATCCTCTGCCTGGTCAAATTCTGTTTTATTTAAATATTTCCTGGGCTCTTTGGCAATAGCTTTTACAGATTTACTGGAAAATAGCATCTTTCTCCAGCCGCCTCCTACTTTACTCTGCAGCTTTTTTGTACATTCATATACTTTTTCCGCCTGGCTCCAGTCCTTTTCTCTGTATAATTTGTGGAGAGCTATGTATAAGGGATAATACGCCTTATCATAGGAACGGCTTTTTCTGTTAAACCCTATAGTACGAATTAATTCCTCTGATTCCTTCTGCTTCTCCTTCTGGCTGCTGACCTCATTTTCCAAAAGCAGTTTAAGCCCCTTTTGGTAATTGTCCATTGACATAAGCACTTCTAAAATTTTCTCGTCTATATCCGACTGATCTTTTTTTCCCTCTATGTGTCTGGTTTTAATATAATCTACCATATTCTCTGTAATCTGTCTGTTTACGCATAAAGGCAAAAGATAAGTGTACTCGTCCATAGACAGATACTCTACTTTATTGAGAAGATAAAGGAAAACTATAAAAGGTCTAACATCACTTCCCTTTATTTTACTTCCTGTTTTCAGCAGCTGCTTTAAATATATAAAGCTGTCTTTTGGCAGCCATAAGGCATTGTCAGGAGAAAAATCTCCTTTTTGGCTGATAGCCATTAATTTTTCTCCTACAGGAGTCAGCTTTCTGTTTTCATCTATTAGCCCAATGTCCACCAGACCTGAGGTTTTCTCTCTTGCATCCTTAGGTTTATTTTTAGCAGCCCCGGTCAGAAACCCCTCTTCAGCCATAAAATCATAATATTTTGCCTGGGTCTCATTGTCCTTCTTCCACTTTCTTCCTTTTATATCTTCTCTGGCCCAGAAATCAGAAAGGAGAACAAGCTGCCTTTCAATATTCTGGTTAAAATTTTTTGTCCTGTAGCTGGTAGTCCCTAAACTCCAGCAATAGCTTTTATACGGAATATTTTCATATGGCATAAGCCTGCTCCCCCTTTAGTAGTTGATTACCAGCACCTCGTCCGCTTTTTTTGCCCTGTCCTTTGTGTGATAGTTGGAGTTGGCGTAGTGGTAGTCTAAATGGATCACCTTATACTTGTCCTTATTCTGTTTTGTCCATTGAAGCAGAAGGGCATTTTTCCTTCCCTTGCTGCTTATTACATTTGATAGGGCAAACTTCAGCCCCAGCTTATGCGCCCTGTCCAGAAACTCCAGAAGCTCCCTCTCATCCTGTTCTCCCCAGCCTGACCGCTCGTTATATGTAGCGCATGTAATTAAATAGGGCGGGTCGGCGTAAATAAAACTGCCCTTTTCCATGTCCTCTAAGGGGAATCTTCGGAAATCCATATTCACATAAGTGTAATCTCTGTTTTTAATCCTGTGCAGAAATCTGGACAGCTTTTTTTCCATTCTGGCATTAAAGTCCCTTTTTCCCACTGGCAGATTAAACTCCCCCGCCTGGTTAAAGCGCAGCTGATTATTAAAGGAATAAATCAACAGCACATACATCATCAAATAATAATCAGGACTGTCCTGCTGCCTGCTGTTAAAATCTGATCTTAGCTGTAAATATTTTTCCTTATTGTAAGATCCCAGACCTGTGCTGCTTGCACAGCCATATCTGTCATACCCGTATTCACTGCTTTTAGAAAGGCAGTAGTGACTAATGGTTTTCTCTATGTAATTAAATATTTCTTCCTTGTCCCGCTTTTTAAATTCCCTGTACAGCTGAATCAGACGGCTGTTACTATCATTAAAAATCACCTTTTTGCAGTCTGCGTTGATTCCCACATTGCAGCCGCCGCAAAATAAATCCACAAGCACCTTCATATCTGACGGGAAATGGGGCAGGATTTGAGGCAGAAGCTTATATTTTCCCCCAATATAATTCATGGGAGACTGTATATATTCCTTCTTTTTCTCAAAACATTTGCAGAGAAACAGCCGTTCCTCATTTCCTGAAATCCGGGACTTTCCGGCGCTGAAGGCCTTGTAGCTTTCAGAAAATACTTGAACCTCCCCCTTTTTTCCCAGAATCCGCAAAATATCCTGATCCGTGATCTTGGCGTTAGACCTTTCATTGCCCTTGCCGGCCATATTATTATAGGACAGTAAAATATATCTGGCCTGAATATTGTCCACCAAATCTTCAAATGCCTTGGCCGCGTTGGAGGTACAGTAATCACTTTTTAAGGCAGTCCTGTCCATTTTTCTGGCTACCCCCTCCACCTCCGGCTTCTCCCAGCGGGCCACATTCTCCAGAAGATGATATGTGTCGCAGTACTGTCTGGAATTATAGGGCGGATCAATATAAACTAAATCCGCCTCTATTTCTCTCACCAGCTCATTGGCGTCACTGTTAAAACACTTGTTATTTTCATTGTTGTGTTTTTCAGGAAGAGGCAGAAGCAGCTCTAATGACTTTTCAAATTTAACCCCTTTTCTGTATGCGTCGTAGTGACCGCAGGTGTTGGCGATTTTATCCATGGCGTACAAAAGTGAAGTAATCAGAATGGCCCGTTCTCTTTCATTAATTTGTCCTGCTTTAAACTTTGCCTCAATATCCTCCCGGATATGGCCAATCTTCCCACAGTCCTGTCTGCTGAAATAAGTATCTGCAAAGTTCTCTGTCATATAGTTCTCTTCATTTCCGTCCAGGGAGTTATATTCTTCTACCAGCTTTCTTATAACCTCCTCCCGGTAGGTCTCCGGGCCCAGCCACGCCAGATTACAGATGTAATTGCTGTAGAGAATGTCATTTGTCACTGTCATTTTCCCCTGAAATGCAGAGGCCACCACCCCTGTTCCCGAAAAAATGTCTACCATTACATGAATATTTTTACATTCCTCTTCCACAATTCTCTGAATAAAAGGAAGCAGTTTATACTTGCTTCCCAGATATCTTCTGCTGCTGATTTTTAAAGTCCTGCAGGCTGCCATGAAAAATCCTCCCTACTGCCCGTTATAAACCGTTCTGCCACATATTAAGTGTTCCTAGTATAACACAAATCACCTTTCATTTCTACTTTTTCTTGCCTTTCCAAAAATGAGCAAAAAACCAGACCGCCAGAAAAAACATTGCCGCCAAAGGTACTGCCACAGTTATGCGAAAAGAATCCAAACACAGCCAAAGCAGCTTTTCGTTCCACAGCTCACTGTTATTTTGCTCACTGTTATTTTGCTCACTGTTATTTTGCTCACTGTTATTTTGCTCACTGTTATTTTGCTCACTGTTATTTTGCTCACTGTTATTTTGCTCACTGTTTTCCCCTGTCTCCCCCGCTGTCTCCGTCTCTTTTATTTCTATTTTTTCCTGCTCTGTTTTATTTTGTTTTGGCAGATTCTCAGCTTCTTTAAACTCCTCCTTCACTTTTTCATATAAAGTCTGGCTGTAATAAACAGACGTCTCCGGGAACTTAACCACTCCCTCATACACCGCCTGATAATTCCAAAGAGCTTCTCTTCCCTCATATACTGCAGTCTGTTTCAGCCGGCCTTCCTCCCAGTAAGCAGGGCCTGCCCAGGCAATAAAATGATTGTCCTGAAGCCCGTTTTGACTGTACAAAACTTTTTCTCCCTCCCACACCGGCAGATCCTTGCCAAGACATACAACAACCTTATATTCCCGCCTTACTTCCCCGCCTGCTCCTGTGATTTCCAGGCTTTTTAGCTCTAAATTTCCTTCTCCCACCCGTCCTGTTTCCTGATTCAGCACTTGAACAGGCAGCGTTTTAGGAATTTCCTCCTGCAGACAACCTTTATAGGCGCAGCTGCGGGATTCTTTTCTGTAATCAGGTTCCAGAGTTTTCTCTAAAATCTGAAATTCCTTTAAAACGTAAATCTGACCTGCTCCCGTCTCCACCTGCTGTTTTGGCTCTGGTATCTGATCTTTGTCAAAACTATATTCTGAAACTGTCAAAAAGCTGTCAGGACTTTCCTCCCCGCCCTGGCTATTTAATATTCCTATTGAGGACATGGAAAATAAAGCCGCCAGATACAAACTGCCTGCTAAAATATTTTTCATACCTTTTATACATTTCCTTACCCTGTTTTTCATTATCAGCCTCCTTTATTTCCTGGAGAACAGGGCGAACTTTCCTGATCTTATTCACTTCTTATTCACTTTTCAATGTACACAAATAAAAGTCATGGAATTTCATAAGCGGAGAACCCGCAGTTTAAGATTAAAAAGGGCGATCGCCAAATACCAGGCGGCACAGCTCCACATACTCCTGATATGCCGGATAATGCTCCAGCTCTTTCAGGCCTTCTGCCATCCCCCAGTAATACCAGCCGTGGCTGGATTTATTTTTTTCATTAAAACGCTCCCAAAGCTTGTCCCCTAAAGTCAGATAATCCTGGGCAGTACTTCTCATATTGCTTAGCTTGTCTCCTAAAGTGATCATCTTAGCGGCTAAGGAGGCGTGTCTGATCATCTCCAGTTTTCTGGCCTTTCTCACTTTCCAGCACTGGGACTTATCGTCTGTCTCTTCTAATACCAGGGAAGCCACTCTGCGACCGAAAAGCTGTGCTATCTCCTCCCCTGTCACAGGCGTATCCTCTACAACATCGTGAAGCACAGCAGCTGCAATTACTTCCTCGTCCCCTGTCATAAGGGCGACAATCACCGCAGTTTCTAAAGGATGAACAATATAAGGAATCTTTGTCCCCTTTCTCACTGCACCGGCGTGGGCTTTCTCTGCAAACGTAATGGCTTCTCTAATCATGCGCTTCCTTTCCTGGAAAACCAGAGCTCCAAACAAATTATACTGCGACCGCTTTTATCATATCACATTTTACACTGATTTTACAGTAAAACTTCCATACTTTACAATTAAATTAAATTTCGTGGTTACAACTTGTAAGAAAACTCTTTTTCTGATATGCTATAAAAGCATAAAATCTGCTGTGCCTAAATGGAGACAGCATCTAATCAGGAGGCATTATTTATGAGAAAATCACGTCCGTCCGGACATGGCTATAAAAATTCCAGTTCCTTTCTCCACACTTTTCTTTACTACATTCTTCCTTTTATTGTAGTAAACTTAATTATATTTTTCCTGGTTACGTCCAGGCCAAAACTGGTGATTGAGGTTGGGGAAACTAATGATTACCAATCCACTACTGTGACTATTACAGTAAAGTCCATTCTTCCTATTAAGTCTATTGAGACCTCTATGGAAGGGGAAGAGATTGAACTGCAAAAGGGCAGCAAGAAGCAGTAT
Organism: Lachnoclostridium edouardi; assembly: GCF_900240245.1. Lineage (GTDB taxonomy): Bacteria > Bacillota > Clostridia > Lachnospirales > Lachnospiraceae > Lachnoclostridium_A > Lachnoclostridium_A edouardi. Next base: position 2,146,210 of record NZ_OESQ01000001.1, on the reverse strand, counting down.
GTTGCTTCTATTCATAAAAACGGCGCCCTGGAGGTATTAGTGACAGGATTAAACGGCATGTCCCGCCGCCAGTTTGAGCATATCAGTATTTTAGACGATACTCCTCCAGCTGTAAAAACCTCCTCTATTGAAGGCGGAATCCTGACTATACAGTTTGAGGACAGCCAGTCAGGTCTGGATTATCCTTCTATATATGCAGTAAATTCTCTGGGAGAACAGTCCGCCCCTCTTACTACGGAAAAAACTTCTGCAACTGTTACATTTACTATGGACTCAGCCGGCCTTGTGCTTCACGCCTCTGATCTTTCTGGAAACAGTATGCAGGCTACTTTTACCTCTCACAAAGAGAACGGTAAAGAAATCCTTACAGATGAAACTGACTTGGAATCAAGCTCCCAGCAGTCTGCAGAGGAAGAATCTGCAGCCGGGACAGCTGAGGAGGAATCTACCAGTCAATAAAAAGAGGGCGCCAAGGCGTAAAGCGCTTATTCCTAGGGAAGCTCTGCCGGCTTCCCTATTTTTACTTTATTTCTTGTAGTAAATCCTGAACTGCATGTATACTCTCTTCCACCATAGCGAAAGGTCAGACGGACATCTACATGCACAGTTTCCCTTTTGCCTTCACCGGAGTCCACATCTGTATCCTGGCTCTCTAAAAGTATTTCCACATTTTTCAGCCTGGAACTGATTAAATAGTCCTCTTTCTCTATCTGCATTTTCAGTTTTTCCAGATCAGCATTTCCGCTTTCATCCCTTCTGACCTGTATATCTCTGCTTTGATATAGGCATCCTGTGTTTTTATTGTAATAAAACAATACTCCTGATACCAAATCCTCCTCCCAAACCTTGTCTGTACCTGCCGCCAAAAATATTACGCTTTGGTTTTCCTCCAGGTAAATTTCTTTTGCATTCATTATGGCATCCTGAAAATAATCAAATACTGCCTGGCTGTCCTCCTGTATAACAGCCTCCACGGCAGTCCGATTGCTCAGGCGTATAGACAGCTCCAAAAAGCGTCCTGCCACAAGTCCAATTACAGCTAAAATAGTCATGCTGACCAACAGTTCAATTAAACTGATTCCCCGATTGTCCTTTTTATAACTCTTCTCTGGTAATTTCACATCTGCCTGTTTCCTCATATACTGTTACACCTATCTGTTTCCCATATCCATTTATGGTAAATGTTCCAGCCCCCACCACACACCTTCCAGTGTTTTTGTCAAAACGATATATTCTGTAAATTTCTCCTTCCACTCCTGTTTCCCCTGATATCCCATCCTGGAAAGTCTTTTCGCATAAAATCTCTCCGCTGTACCCTAAAAACTCCTCGTTAGACCAGGTTGACCATGTATCTGACTTTTTATTTTCATGGACGCAAAAATATTCCCCGTCCTTTTCATACACAGTCATCTGCCACTGACCTTCCCTGGCCATGGACAGCTGTTTGCTGTACTGAATTTGTCCAGCTAACTCATGGGCAAAGGTATCTACAATCTTTTTTCTCCCTACTGCAGGGCTTACTAAAAATCCGCCTGTCAGCACTGCCATAATGGCCACGACTACTAATAATTCGATTAGGGAAAAACCCCTGTTATTGCTCTTCACTGATTCTCTTTCCCTTCTCCCAGTTTTCCAGAATCAAAAATTCCTCATATCTGCTTAAAGGATTTTCTCTCTTACTTTGGCTGTTATAAAAATATTCGGTTCCATAAAGGCCCAGACAATCTTTATATGCTTCTCTTTCAGCCTGAATCTGTACATCTCCGCTGATTTCCACATTGCCAGCCCCTATTATCAGACCTTTCCATGTTCTAGCCTCCTGTACTCCCCGCACCTTAACGTTTCCTGTAGTGACAATCAGCCCTTGTTTCATATGGTACAGCCGTCCCGCCTGAACCAGGCTTTTATCTGTATCTACTGTCACATCCTGGTCTGTAATTAAAATACTCTGGTCCTCTTCTGTATAAAATAAAGTTTTGAAATTCTCCACATCCCATACGGCGTGATTATTTTCCTCTTTCATTCTCACAAAACCAGATAAAGGAGGCAGACTAAGGTCTCTGTTTGGCTCTCCTGTTTCCTGCAAGTGCAGCTTTACGTTTTCAAAAGACTGTCTGCATCTTTCTAAAAGCTCCTTTTCTTCCTCCCACATATAGGAGCCGGCAGAAGCCACCTGAAACTGAATTTCTCCCTCTGACGCTTCTGTTTCATACACAGCGCCCTCTGTTTGTATAAGTCCCTTTTTATTCAGCCATATTTGCCCCTGATCCATTTCCGCCTGCAGAAGTCTTTTTTCAAACTCTTCTTTATTTGCCTCTACATAATTTAAAAAATATTCCGTCTGCTCTTCTGGAGTTTGAAAGCCCCGGTATATATACAGCCTTCCGTCTATATACTCCAGGAAGGCTTGTCCGTCTCCTGAAAGCTTTGTAATAGAGCAGGGAGACTGTTCACCCTCAGCATTTTTCTTTTCCGCCTGGTAAATGCTCCTGACTATACTTCCATCCTTTTGCTGCTCTTCTATTTCCAGAATAATTTTTTCCTGTCCCTCAGGCCATATAACAGGATTACTTTCAGCAGGCACAAGCCCCTGATCTGTATCCAGGAAAATTTGATCCTGCTGCAGCAGATAAATGTCCATTGCAGCCATTACCCCGATTGACTCCCCCAAAGGATAATACATGTGGGGAAATTCTACGGCAGCCCGTCCTGTCAGCATAATCGGGTCAGTTTCTAAAAAGTCAATGCTGTTTCGTCTGCCGTTTATCATTATGGCTCCACCTGTAGAGACTGCTCCTGCCTCGCCTGCCCCGGCCCCATAGCCATAATATCCTCCTCTTACAGCGGCGTAATTTTCATCTGCAGTCAGCGTCATATTATTTTCTACAAACACATCTCCGTCCACATCCAGGGTTCCGGCCTGAAATAATTCTATATTTTCCGCCCATATATGACAGTTCTCGTTAGTTCCAGGTTTTCCATCCTCCTCATTTTCTGAAAAACCTGCATACAAGCTTCCCCCATTTTTAATGGCCAGATTTTCCTTTGCCCCTATAATTTCACTTTCCATTTTCACGGAAGTTCTGTCCACCTCAATATTTTTGCCGTAAATATTTCCCTGAATTTCTATCTGGTCAAAGGGGCTGCCGCTTAGCAATAAATCCTGCCCCGCCACTACGGCATAATCTTCCGCTCCGCTGCCTCCGCCCATAAACTGTATTTCCGGAATTTCAACTTTTAAATCCACAGTTAAGGAAGACTCCATTCCTGTTGTTTGATCTACGTAAGTCAGCTGCAGATTTTCAATCACAGGTCCCGGCCCCAGGGCCCCGATTTTGATTTCCACCTGATCTTTAGGGATAGTCACTATATAATCCTTCAGCCTTTGAGAAAGCCTTTCCTTTTCTTCACTGTCATTGTCAGAAAAGCTGATTCCCAAATCTTCCTCCAGCGCCGCCTGGGTTTGATCTTTAAATGCCTGATTGGCCTGCTCATTTGTGGCAAGCATATAGTACAAGGAGGTCAGAGTCTTTTCATAACCGTTTTTCATACACTCCCCTGCTGTCTGTCCTAATCCAGAGTAAATTTCGTCTAAAGCTGTTTCCAGCAGATAAAAATTTCTCTCAGAGCTTCTGTTTAAAATCCCTCTTTTCATATTCATTCTGGCGCCGCTTACGCTCATAAATCCTAATATACTTATCATGGATATAAGAACCAGCACCAGAATCATAGCGGAACCTTTATTATTTTCTTTTTTCTGTTTTTCTGGCTGCTTTGCCGGATTTTGAAGATCTGCCATTCTTTACTCCCTTTTTGTAGATTCCAGCTTCAGTAACGTTTCTCCAGCTTTCCCATTTTCCTCCTGGCTGCTTACAGTAACCTGGATTTTATACAGCCTGTTATATGGTTTCTCCACATCTATTAGTTCCCTGCTTCCTGGAATATTCAAATTAGTAAAAAGCTGAAGCCCTTTTGCACTTAGGCCTGAAGCTTTAAAAAAGCCGGCGGAAATACTGTTATATCCACTTCTCTCTATTTTTTGAGGAGCTATTATGTACAGAGGAATATTGGCTTTCATTTCCGCAAAAATCCCGTCAAATAAAAACTCTTCAGGCAAAAAAAGATAAATCCCGTTTACAGAGGAGCCATCCTCCTTTTGTTCCATTAAAAGCTTTGTCTTCATGCAGACTGCAGATGTAGTTATATTACTTTTAAATTCTTCAGGCTTGTTTCTTTCCCCTTGATCTAAAGTATAAATCAGGTCTGCAGCCACCTGGGCCTGATTACTTTGGTCTACATTACATGTAATATTTATATACCGCCGTACATCCCCCTCAAGTTCATTCTGATTATCTAAATGTTCTTCAATTCCCTCCATTTTTTCCATCAGAAGCAGATCATAAATTACCATGTCCTCCGGTGATACTATGGCGTTGTATTGGCTGACAATCTGAGAAATTTCAGGCATTTCATAACAATTAGCATACTCTGTACTTCCTGCGCTTTCTGTCTGATCTGCATAGCCGTCATATTCTGCAGTTATTTTTACAGTGTACACCGGAAAATACTCTGCCGCCTCTCTTTCAAGTACATATCCTGTATTCTGCCCCTTTTTATTTCCCTTTCTGGAAACAGTCCAGCTATGGCCGCTGATTTCTAAATTTACACTGTCCTTATCTGAAAGCTTTTCTTCCAGATTAGATAAAGAATAATTTTTCACTGTTTCCATTCCGTCCCTGGACAGGTTCATTATTCTCTCATCTATCATGGCTTTTCTGGAAACGCGGCTGCTAAAAAGAAATACCTGCATAAGTACGGCCGCCATCAAAGAAAGCACGGTCATTGCCACAAGCACTTCAATCAGTGTAAATCCGGCCTCTTTTTTTCTCATAAATTTCCCCCCTCAGAGGAGGGAAGGAAAATATTATCAGTGCCTGCCTCTTCTTGTACCTCCGGCTGGTCCAGATAACGGCCTCCTCCGGCAATTCCGTATTCTATCAGGGAAATTTCGGTTCTCACCTTTCCGCCAGCCATATCATAAGAGGATGTCACTGAAGATATTCTTCTGTTCTCGCACTCTTTATCCAGTTTCCACAGCATATTTTCCCACGTTTCATATGTACAGCTAACAGAAAACTGCAGCTGGCTTTCTATAAGAATATAAGGATCTTCCTTGTCCGCTTCATATGTTAGCTTATAAATAGCCTGGGGTTTTGTATAGGCCAGGGAATCTATTCCAATACCCAGCTCATACTCCATTTTAGTAATTTGGGAGATCTGATTTTCTTTTCTGATGTCAGCCGGAAACTTGCTTAATGTTTCATAAAACTGCTTTTCTGTCTCTCGGGCACTGTCTATGTAGGAGCTGCTGCTGTCCATAATTTTTCTTCTTTCTCCGCACATTCTTTCCAAATCCAGAATTTCTCTTTCTAACTGCAAATTAGATTTCTCAACAGGACGAATCCCAACAGCCCATACTAAAGCTGATATTAACAATATGGCCAGGAAACTGAATACCGCTTTATCTCTGAAATCCATACCTTTCATTCCTTCTCCTCCTGCTGCGTTCCTTCAATATAAATTTCCTCTTCCTCCTGGCCTGATTCCTTGTTCTCCTCCAGCATATATTTCTCATCCTCCTGGCCTGAACCCAGAACACATGTCACAGAAAAAGAAACCAGCTGCTCTCCGTCTGCGCTAAAGGTACTGAACAGGGGGCTGATATCTGTTTCACTAACAATATGAGAGGCTTTCAAACTATTAATAAATTCAATTACAGATTCTTTTCTTTCCGCCAAAGCGGAGATGGAAACTTTTCCTTCATTGCTGGCAAAGGTCAAAATAGTCATATCCTTAGGCCTTACAGATTTTAGTAATTCTATAAAATCTATAAGGTTTTTATTGCCCTCTTTAGTCAGCCTGTCTATTTCCTTTAAATCCGCCTTCTGCTTTTCCCCATTTTGAAAATTCTCATAAATTTCTTCAGCCTGGTAAATAGACTGCAGTTCTTTCTCTAAAGCGCTTTTAGTATCTAAAAGTCTTGTGCGCTCAATAAAAGGTCTGCCGCCTGCTATGAAGCAGACAGATACTGCAGCCAGCACCAAGGCTCCATAAAGGCATGTCTGCCGTCTTTTTTCCTCCTCCTGCTCCATATATGCCGGCTTAAAGCCAACAGGGTGTATCGCCGCTCCTAAAACAGCCAAATACTTTTCATATTCCTCCCCATCTATGGAAAGACCTTCCGACAAGCATATTCTTTCTGGTATTCCCAGGCTTTTTTTCTGAAGCTTCAGCTTTCTGCATATACTTTCCAGACCTAATTCCTCTATTTCTTCTCCTAAAAGCAATACGCTGTCTACCGGCTGGTCAGGAAAATGAGCCATATAATACTCCCAGATTCTGTCTACAATGCCTTCCATATATGCTGTCCGTTCCCCGCTGTTTTCCCTGCCCTCCTGTTCCTTTAGTATGTGGGCGCAGGAAATGTTTCTTTGAAACATCAGCCTGGAATCCCTGATAACGGAAAAGGATGCCAGACCGGCGGAGACAAAAATCACCATTAACGGAGATTTCTCTTCATACGCAGAGACAGCCTGAAAAATGCTGTTTCCTGAATAATCTACAGAAACCGTTTGAAGTCCGGCCAAGGCCGCTGTTTCATAATAGGACTGTATTACATGATCCGGAGCAGCTAAAGCTATCAGCGGAATCTCCTGCCTTTTTGTCTCCTGAACGGACATCTTAAAATAAGCCAGGACATATTGGCTGATGCCAATTGGAAAATAATTTTCTCCGTTAGACCTTATGGTTTCAGCAATATACTGTTTTTTCATATAAGGCAAAGTCACCTGGCGGTTCATAATTTTTCCGGAGGTAACTGAAAAAATAACCTTTGTCCCTGTGAGACCGTTTTCTTTTATTATCTTTTTTAAGACCCTGGCTCCTTCATGGGGATCTGTAATCAGCCCGTTATCCGCCAAATCCTCTGAAATTTCCATTTTAGCCAGTTTTTTTATAATAATCTTATTCCCGCTTTTTTTGAATTCGCCTACCCTTATCTCTTTGCTGCCAAAAGAAACAGCCAGTATATTTTTCATTTTCTTATCCTTTCCTGTACCTGCTAGCTAAACAGATACCTGAAATACCAAATTATAATTTCTCTGCCATGAATTAAGGCGATCCAAATACCAAACGCCAAATACGGACCAAATGCCAGAACTCTTCCCCTGCCCTTCCACTTCATCAGCAAGGGATGAACAATAGAGCCTGCAATACAGCTTATTAAAAAAGCCAAAATAATTTTTTCCCAGCCAAGCAAAAGGCCGGCGGCAGCCATCAGCTTTACGTCGCCGCCTCCTATAGCCCTACCCCTGCTTGCCATTAATAATCCTAATAAAAATAAGCTGATTACTCCGGAGCCAATCAGGTGCCCCCACATTACCTGGGACCAGGCTCCCATTTCCATAGCTTCCGCCCACATAATCCCAAGCCCGGTTAAGGCCAGAAAAAAATTGCATCTTGCGGGGATTTCATATGTATACCAATCTATAATACTGAGAGCCAATAGGGCGCTTACTGCGCAGCAGTAAAAAAACAGCTCCCAGGACAGATCAAAAATTGCCGCGACCCTTAGCCAAAGTAAACCGTTTATAATCTCAACACCAGAAAAAAAGGGCAGTTTATGACGCTGCACCAGCATACAGGCCTTCTCTGTCCTCCCCTCTTTTAGAATATTCTTAATATATTCCCTCAGACAGCTGCCTGCAGCCAATCCTAACAGCAGTATCAGTATATGTAGTCCTAATTTTTCAGCAAACATCTTAATCTCCTGTTTCCTAATCAATCTACAGAGCCGGCACGAAAATATTTTGACGGTTTATCCGCGCTGCTTCCTACATATACTCCTACCTTAAAGTCTGAAATTCCCTTGTCTCCCATATCATACCTGATTTTTATAAAAATTTCATTCCCATTTTCTATGGCAGCCTTAGAGGACAAATGAATTTCTTCTCCCTTACAGCCTAAAACAGACTCTATTTCCGCTCCAAAATCCCCATCCTCGCAGACCTCCAGAATATTTTTTCCCAAGGAGTAAGCTTCCTTCTCACTGTTGTCTATATTGACAAAAGAACTATATGCCTCCTCATCAATTAAAGCTGTGCTGACAGCTACATAAATGCTGTCTAACAGCTGCATGTCCTTAGTCTCTCGTGATTTTTCTATATATTTTACCATTTGAGGCGCCAGAACTCCTGTCAGCACTACCAATATTGCCACTGCAATAATCAGTTCAATTAATGAAAAACCTTTATTATTTCCTTTGTCCATTTTCTCTCTCCTTTGAATTTTCTTTAGTGCTAATTCCACAGAATTTATTTTTCCATGAAACTAAAAATTCCCTGCATTTTGATACATGGATAGCATTGGAGCGTATACTGCGCCGATTACGCCCAAAACCATTAATGCCATAACAATAATTATCAGGGGTTCCATAAACGCTGCGATCTTCTGAGTTTCCAGTTCTACCTCTTCCTCATAATAGGAAGCCACGTGATCCAGCATATGATCCAGTTCACCTGTTTCCTCCCCTATTCCCACCATATGATGCACCATGGCGGGGAACACTCCTGTCTCCCTTAAAGATCTGGATAAGGGCTGTCCCTCCTCCACCTGGTGAGTACAATAAATCATTGCTTTTTTAAATACTTTATTTCCCATAGTATCGGTTACAATTTTCAGGGCCTGTATCACAGGAACTCCTGCTGTAACAAGAGAGCTTAAATTTCTGGACATTCTGGCGCAAATGTTCTTTGTATTGGCCCGTCCCAGCACTGGTATTTTTAACATTCCCAGGGAATAGAAGTATTTGCCTGTTTCTGTTTTTAATCCCCAGCGGCAGAAAAGTAAGGAAACAACTATTCCGCCTAAAATCAAGTACCAATAATGAACCATACCGTTGCTCAGCCACACCACCGCTCTGGTATATGCAGGCAGCTCCATATCCATCTGAGCAAACATCTCTGAATACATAGGCACTATATATATCATCATAACTATTAAAACCACAAGAGAAACAATCATAAGAATTACAGGATAAATCATAGCCTTCTGCATCATACTCCGTATCTTTGCAGTCTTCTCATAATAAATCGCCATTCTTTTTAAAGGCAGCTCCAGCCTTCCGCTTTCTTCCCCTGCCTGAATCAAATTTACAAATAAGTCGGAAAACACATGATTGCAGCTTCTCATACTCTCTGATAATGGCTCTCCCTTTTCCACAGACCTCCACACGCTGTAAAGAGCCTCCTGCAAAACCTTGTTCTCTGTCTGCTTTGTCAGAATTTCCAGGGCTCTTGTCAGGCTGACTCCGGCCCGCATAATAGCTGCAAACTGCAGACAGAACACACTCATATCTCTGGGCGGCACCTTCCGGGTAAGAGATAAATGGATTTCCCGGTCTAAAATACCTGCCTGGTTTAGGGAGATCACTGTACTCCCCTGAGACGTAAGCAAATCTAAAGCCTTTGCCCAGTCCCCTGCCTGTATCACTCCCCTTTTTCTATTTCCTGCCGCTGTGATTATATGATAACGATAGCTGCCCATATTAATCCTCCTCGCAGGCAATTTTATGTAGTTCGCTAATAGATGTAATTCCTTTTCTTACAAGGCGGACTGCCGACTGTCTTAAAGTAGTCATCCCCTCTTTTATAGCCGCCTCCTGCAGCAGAGAAGCCGTATGACAATTTGTAATCTGCTCCCTAAGAGACTGACTGATTGGCATCAATTCATAAACTCCTATTCTGCCGTAATATCCTGTGTGGCTGCATAAAGGGCATCCGTGAGGCTCATAAATTGTAATCTCCTCCTCTTCGCCTGCCCCCAGCTCCTGCTTTTCCAGAACAGTGGCCTTTCTTCCCTTTTTGCATATACAAAGGCGGCGGCAAAGTCTTTGGGCCACCACTCCCACTAAAGCATCTGCTATTAAATATGGCTCCACACCCATATTCACTAATCTGCCTATACTGGCCGAGGTGCTGTTTGTGTGAAGCGTGCTGACTACCAAATGACCTGTAATAGAGGCCTGAACCGCGATTTCTGCAGTTTCTGAATCTCTGATTTCTCCTACCATAATAATATCCGGGTCCTGCCTTAAAATAGATCTTAACGCATTGGCAAATGTCATATCTGCTTTTACGTTTACTTGTATCTGACTGATTCCAGGAAGAATCGCCTCCACAGGATCTTCTATGGTAACAATATTTACATGGTCCTGATTCAGCTCATTTAAGGCAGTATATAAGGTAGTAGATTTTCCGCTTCCAGTGGGCCCTGTAACTAAAATTAAACCGTGGGGAGTCCCTAACATCCGTTCAAATATTTTCAGTTCATTTTCCCTAAGCCCCAGACTTCTTTTATCCCTGGCCAGGCCCTCTTTATTGGCCAGCCTCATTACCACCTTTTCCCCGTGCACTGTGGGGATAGAGGACACTCTCACATCATATTCTGCCTGATCTACCATAATGGAGGTTCTTCCGTCTAAAGGCTTCCTCTTTTCTGAAATGTCCATCCCTGCAATAATCTTTACCCTGGCAATTAAGGCAGGAAATATGGTCATATCATATCTCATGACTTCTATAAGATTTCCGTCAATGCGGAACCTGATCCTGATTTCCTCATTCATAGGCTCTAAATGAATGTCGCTGGCTCTTTGCCGCACCGCCTGCTCCATAATAGACTGAACAATTCTTACAATAGGAGACTCGTCATTTTGCCCGTTTCTTATAGTCTCTATCTCTCTTGCGGCTCTTTCCGTTTCATATTCTCTTTTATATTCGTCCGCCACATCCAAAACAGACTGCTTTCCAAAATATTTATCTATTTGAAATGCAATCTGCCCTCTTTGCGCCAGCATGGGATAAATTCTTTTATTAGTAATGATCTCTAAATCATCAATAGCGGCAAAGTCCATAGGATCTGCCATAGCTACCTGAATAATATCTTTATTTTCTCCGTCAAACCCTACAGGAATCAGATTATATTTTTTTGCCGCCTTTCCGTCAATAAGGTAAACAGCCTCTTCATCCAGCTTCATTGTGCGCAGCTCGGCGTACCCCACCTTCATCTGCTGACATAAAATAGTTATCATTTCTCTTTCTGATATGAGTCCCAGACTAACAAGCGCCTCTTCCAGGCTAATATCTTTTGCCTTTTTCTCCTCCAGGGCTTCTTCCAGCTGTTCTTCAGTTACCAGACCTCTGGACAATATTAAATCCATGAGGCGAGTATGCTTTTTCTGCATGTTGATTCCTCCTGTGAATCAAATAAATTTATGGGTCTCCTCATCATATTCATAGCCAATATTACTAAGCTTTTCCCTGATTTCCTCCTCCGGCACCTTCATAACCTGGCACAGCTCCTTTAAGCTGTAGTAATGATCTCTAATCTGAGTATTTATATAGCTGAGAAGAATAAACGGGTCCTTTGGCAGCTCTGCCATAACATGTCCTCCTATTTCAAAGAAATACTTTCTATCTGATCCAATCTGCCTTTTCTGATTTCAATTTCATATTTTCCAACACTGTAAATAATGGCAATCAGCTTTGTCTTATCCCGGCTCACTGCTATTTTCGTAAGAGTCGCGCCTTTTGTACAGTTCCCGCTAAGATACGGATACAATTTATTATTCTTACTGTTCACATCGCTGGATAAAATATCTTGATACAAAGACACGTCATCCAGCAATCCACAAGATGACGTGTCTTCCACATAAAGTTCTGCAGCTCTATAAACCATTTTAGCTTCTGTAACATACCGTTCCATTCTGTGATGCTCGGTCAGTTTTACCAGCGCCATACAGCTGGTTCCCACCAAAACTGTCATAATTGAAACTGCTACAATAATTTCCAACAGGGTTGTACCTTTGTAGTTACTTTTCATGATGATAACGCCTTCTCCCTCCAGCTGTTAGCTGCCGATTTTATCATAAGATCTTTTCACGTTCAAGACGATATATCACTTTTTGGTAATTTCCCGGGGAAACAGCACTTTCTAATTTATGTTTTCCTTCCTTCTGCCCCTGAAAACTATTACTGATCTTGCAGGCACCATAAATTTTTTCTGGTCCTTGAGAGCCGGCTCTTCACTTTCCTTATATATCCCATTGCGGGCTTTGTCATCTGTGTTTACTGATATACGCCAGAACATTTCCCTGGGCAGATTAGGCAGCGCAAATTCATGCGGTTCCCAATGCATATTATAAGCTACAAAAAAGTAATCGTCTTTAACACCGTTTTCCTTAACTCCATAATCGCCACAGTACATAATCCCCAGCTGGCGCCGAAAATTTTCAAATTCAGGCCTCCAGGCTTTTACCCCATGAAAAGACATGTCCGGACATCCGCAGGCTTTATAATCCAACACCTTAGGCTCCTCTTCCATATGAAAAACAGGATGAGCTTTTCTGAAAGCAATCATATATTTTACAAATTGCCATATATCCTGATTACTTTTTAAAAGCTCCCAGTTTAACCATGAAATCTCATTGTCCTGGCAATAGCTGTTGTTGTTTCCGTTTTTGGAGTTTCCAAATTCATCTCCCGCCATAATCAAAGGAGTGCCCTGGCTGAGCATCAAAAGCAGTACCGCATTTCTGATTTGCTTTTTCCTCAGTTCCCCGATCTTTTTCTTTCTGCTGGGTCCCTCCTGTCCGCAGTTCCAGCTAAAATTATAGTCGTTTCCGTCTCTGTTGTCCTCTCCGTTAGCCTCATTGTGCTTTCTGTCATAGGACACCATATCCATTAATGTAAATCCGTTAGTATTGGCCATATAATTTATAACGCCATAACCTTTAGGGTTTCTCTTTACCCGATAAATAAGAGCGTTAATCTGGTCCTCATCCCCCTTTAACAGGCGGCGCATATCATTCTGAAATCCTTCGTTGTACTCTGCCAGATGCTTTTCCTTTCCCCCCGGCACGTTTTCCCAGGAAGGGGCAAACAGCTTCAGCCTGGAAAGATAAGGGTCAGCCCCTATCATCTCCACAGGAGCGTATCCCACTAAATGCACTCCGTCTACATGGTATTCCCTGGCCCAGAAACGAACTGCGTCCAATACAAATACAGGACTTTCAGAGCCGTTAAAATACAGCTCCACTACAATCTCCAGCCCTTCCTTATGAAGCGCCTTTACTAATACCTTAAACTCTGTCTCAGGGCATTTTTCCCCGCCGGCGCAGAAGGAGGCCTTTGGAGCAAAATAATATGCAGGTCCATAACCCCAGTAATTTATTTTTCCTGTAGGCTCCGGTTTTCCGTAAGGGTTGCCGTCCCCGCTTACAGGAACAATAACCTCCAAAAACTCGTTGGGAGGCATAATCTCCACAGTAGTAATCCCCAGGTCCTTCATATAAGGAATCTTTTCTATAATTCCGGAAAATGTGCCTCTCTCCTTTACCCTGGATGAAATATGTTTTGTAAATCCCCTGGTGTGAAGCCGGTAAACAATCATATTTTCATAGGCAATATCCGGCCCCTTATCATCTTCCCAGTTAAATGCAGCTGACTTTAGAGGGGTTTTCATAAGCTTTCTGATTTGGGTCAGACTTCCCCATTTATCCCTGCCTGTAAAGCTTTTTCCATAAGGGTCAGGCAAATATTCTCCGTCCACTATATAACAATATTCTACGTCTTCAAAATCACTGCCCTTAACAGTCATCTCCCACACATTTCCTAAACGGCTGTCTTTGGGAAATTCCAGTTTCTGAAAAGGCCTTTCCTTCCCAGGGCGAAATAAAGCAAGGGCGCAGCTCTCCCCCTGTGCGTCCACACAAAAATGAAACCCGTCTGCCGTCTCTGTAACCCCCAAAGGATACCATGCCCTTTTATCCTCTATAACTCTGTAACTCTCCATACTACCTCTCCTTTTCTAGTCCTGGGCAGCAATCTGCTCCGCCAGGTCATTCAGGTACATCCACCGATCCATTTTCTCTTCCAAAATCTTTTCCTGCTCTGTCTTTTCTGCCATCAACTCATTTAATTTTCCGTAATTGCTGGCCTCTTCTTCCATTTTCTGCTCCAGATCGGCTATTTTTCCCTCTACTGCGGCTATTTCGTCCTCAATGGTTTCCCATTCTTTCTGCTCTTTATAGGAGAATTTCAGTTTTTTCTCTTTTGGCTTCTGAGCCTTTCTATTTTCTTTACTTTCCTTAGATCTGCTCTGCTCCTGTCTGCCGTCCTCTTCCTTTGCAGCCCGCAGCTGGCAGGCCGCCTGATAATCAGTAAAACCGCCTTCATATTGGGAGATGCTTCCCCCTCCCTCAAATGCAAAGATTCTGTTTACCATTCTGTCTAAAAAATATCTGTCGTGGGATACTGTAATCACAATTCCCTGAAAATGATCCAGATAATCCTCTAAAATAGTCAGAGTTTGAATGTCTAAATCATTTGTAGGCTCGTCCAGCAGCAGCACATTAGGCGCTTCCATCAGTATTTTTAAAAGGTACAGCCTTCTCTTTTCCCCGCCTGACAGCTTTCCGATTACTGTATATTGGACGCTGGAAGGAAATAAAAATCGCTCCAGCATCTGAGAGGCGCTGATTCTTCCATCATTTGTCTGAACGTACTCCCCTGCGTTTTTAATATAATCAATTACCTTCAGACTTTCATCCATGGCTTCATTTTCCTGGGAAAAATATCCCATTTTCACAGTCTGTCCCACTGTCAAAGTTCCGGAATCCGGCTGTATCCAGCCTGCAATAATCTTCATTAACGTAGACTTTCCGCTTCCGTTTGGACCTATAACCCCAATCCTGTCATTTTTCAGAAAAATATAGGTGAAATCCTGAATCAGCTTTTTCTCCCCATATGCTTTAGAGATGCCGTCCAATTCCACTGTAGTGCGTCCTAAGCGGCTGTAAACAGAATCCAGCTCTACCTCTTTGTCCATCTCCGGTCCCTTTTGATCCCTTAGGGCCTCGTATCTTTGTATATGAGCCTTCTGTTTTGTGGACCTGGCTCTGGCCCCTCTCTGCATCCACTCCAGCTCCACCTTTAAAATAGACTGGCGTTTCCGTTCTGTGGCCTGGGCGCTGTCTATCCGCTCTGCCTTCAGCTTTAAATAGCCTTCATAATTTGCCTGATAGCTGTACAGCTTCCCCTTATCCAACTCTACAATTCTTTCTGTCACACTGTCCAGAAAATATCTGTCATGGGTAATCATTACCAGGGCGCCTTTAAATCTCTTTAAATAATCCTCCAGCCAGTCCGCCATTTCACTGTCTAAATGGTTGGTTGGCTCGTCCAGCACAAGTAAATCTGCTGTGGACAGCAAAACGCTGGCAAGAGCAATCCTTTTTCTCTGGCCTCCGGAAAGTGTTTCCACATGAGCCTGAAAATCCCAGATTCCCAGCTTTGTTAAAATGGTTTTTGCCTGGCTTTCCAAATCCCACACATGAGAATGGCCCTGATTATCCCTGATAATACTTTCCAGAATTGTATCTCCCTGATGAAACTGAGGATTCTGAGGCAGAAAGCGTATATCCAGATTTCTTCTGCGCACCACATTTCCAGAATCCGGCTCTTCCAAACCGGCAATAATTTTTAATAAAGTGGACTTACCTGTCCCGTTTATTCCAATCAGACCTACCTTCTCCCCTTCTCCTACAGAAAAATCTGTGTCGTCAAAAAGCAGGCGCTCTGTATAGGACTTAGTTAAATGCTCTATAGTTACTAAGCTCATAGCTGTATTTTCTACTTTCTTTTTTGTCTTTTATAAACTTATTTTATAAACTTAAAACCAACTCTACAGGGCAATGGTCAGAACCCATAATATCTGTGTGAATGGCTGCCTTTTCCAGCTTGTCCTTTAATGCTTCTGACACGCAGAAATAGTCGATGCGCCAGCCTGCGTTTTTGGCCCTTGCGCTGAACCTGTAAGACCACCAGGAATAAATCCCTTCGGCATCCGGGTAAAAATAGCGGAAGCTGTCAATAAAACCTGCGTTCAGCAGGTTGGTAAAATCCTCCCTTTCCTCATCGGAAAAACCTGCATTTTTTCTGTTGGTTTTCGGATTCTTCAAATCAATCTCTTTGTGGGCAACATTTAAATCTCCGCAGAATACAACCGGCTTTGTTTCCTCCAGCTCCTTCAGAAACTCTAAAAAGGCCTGGTTCCACGTCCTTCTGTAAGGCAGTCTTGCCAGACCGTCCTGAGAATTTGGCGTATAGCAGGTAACTACCCAATAGTTAGGAAACTCTGCAGCAATCACACGCCCCTCGTGGTCGTGCTCCTGGCGGCCGATTCCGTACTTTACAGAAATAGGCTCACTTTTAGTAAACATTGCCACGCCGGAATAGCCCTTTTTCTCTGCATAATTCCAGTACTGATAATAGCCTTCCAAAGGCAGATCTATCTGCCCCTCCTGAAGCTTTGTTTCCTGAAGGCAGAAAATGTCTGCATCCACGCTGTTAAAATATTCTAAAAACCCTTTTCCTACACAGGCGCGCAGCCCGTTTACGTTCCAGGATATTAATTTTGTCATATAATGTTCTCCTCTTAATGATGTGATTGCAAGCTTAGGTTTAAAGTATAATTAGTATATCATAAATCATAGAAGTTTGCCTACTAAAAGCCCTGCATAATAGCCCAATATCGGGCAATATTTTTTTATTTCTTCTGATTTTCTTCAGAATCCAGATTTAATTTTGCAAATGCAGCTGCAAAAGGAGAATTTAGCGCCTCTTCCTCCTTTGCCTGGTTCCTCATATACTTAGCTATATCCTTCTTAGATACGCCTTTCCCCTCCTTCTTTTTTCTGTCCTGAAATGCAGTCAATTTCTCTTTATAGCCGCAGGCGCACACAAAAATCTGGCTGTCTCCCTTTCCTCTTAATTCCATTTTTTTGTGGCACTTTGGACAGCGGGCGTTGGAGGTTCTGGACAAGGTTTCTCTATAGCCGCACTCTCTGTCCTGGCACACTAACATTTCGCTGTTCTTTCCCTTTACTTTCAGAAGTCTTTTTCCGCAGTCAGGACATTTTTTATTTGTCAGATTATCGTGGAAAAACTGTCCCCCGCTTGTTTTAATTTCATCTATCAGCTCCTCTGTATAGCTGTAGATTTCCTCCATAAATTCTTTTCTTTTCAGACTGCCTTTTGCTATGTTGGAAAGCTTCATCTCCCAATCCGCAGTCAGCTCCGGCTTTCTAAGATCCTCCGGCACCAAATCTAAAAGCTGTTTTGCCTTGGAAGTAAGAAAGATATCCTGCCCTCGCTTCTCTATGAGAAAGCTTCCAAAAAGCTTCTCAATAATATCTGCTCTTGTGGCAACTGTGCCCAATCCCCCTGTTTCTCCTAATGTTTTAGCCATAGCCTTATTATCGCTTTCCATATAAGCCACAGGGTTTTCCATAGCCGACAGCAGCGTAGCCTCGTTAAAAGGCGCCGGCGGCTTTGTCTTTCCCTCTTTTATGTTAAAATCTAATCCTGTTAAAATTTCACCTTTTTTCAGGTCAGGCAGCTGCCTGTCCAGAGAGCCAGAAGATACTTGCTCTAAATCCTCCTCTTCCTGGTCATAAATTCCGTCCATCTCTTCATAAACAGCTTTCCAGCCCTGGTTTAAGGTTATTTTCCCACTGGCTGTAAATTTTTCTCCCAAGATATCCACAACCATACTGGTTTGCTCATATTCATAAGGGGGATAAAGCACGGCTAAAAATCTTCTCACTACTAAATCGTAAATTCTTCTTTCATCTACAGTCATATGATCCAGCTGTACAAACTGCTCTGTAGGAATAATTGCATGATGATCTGATACCTTTTTATCGTCTACAAAAAATGCTTTCCCGGAAAAGCTTTGATTTATCAATTTGCCTGCCAGCCTTTTATAAGGCCCTGTTCCACAGGCCTTCAATCTGTCCTGTATAGTGGGCAAAATATCGCTGCCTACATATCTGGAGTCTGTTCTGGGATATGTGAGAACCTTATGATTTTCATATAATCTCTGCATAATATTTAAGGTTTCCTTAGGGGAATAGCGATACCTTTTATTTGCCTCCCTTTGCAGCTCCGTTAAATCATAAAGCAAAGGGGCGTATACCTTTTTAGGTATCTTTACAATGTCAAAAATAACTCCCTTCTCCCCCTGCAGTTTTCTGCATAAATCTTCTGCTTTTTCCTTCTGGAATGTGCTGCGGCTCCCTGACTTTTTATCCTGCCATGACAATATAAGA
Organism: Lachnoclostridium edouardi; assembly: GCF_900240245.1. Taxonomy (GTDB): domain Bacteria; phylum Bacillota; class Clostridia; order Lachnospirales; family Lachnospiraceae; genus Lachnoclostridium_A; species Lachnoclostridium_A edouardi. The sequence goes on along the minus strand of NZ_OESQ01000001.1, from coordinate 2,127,984 downwards.
TCCGGCTTCCCCGCCTCTGTTTCCATTTTTGCCCATATACTATAATACGGCTTAGGCTGGAATTCCCTGATTTGATTTTCTCTTTTCCTGATCATAGCTAAAGTTGGGGTCTGAACACGTCCGCAGGACAGCTGAGCATTATACTTGCAGGTTAATGCTCTGGTTGCATTAATGCCTACCAGCCAGTCAGCTTCCGCCCTGCACATGGCCGCGTCGTATAAAGCGTCATATTCCCTGCTGTCCTTTAAATGCTTAAATCCTTCTCCTATGGCCTTGTCTGTCACAGAGGAAATCCAAAGACGGCTGCAGGGTTTATTATTGCCAGCTTTTTTAAGAATCAACCTGGCAACTAATTCTCCCTCTCTCCCTGCGTCTGTGGCTATAATAATCTGCCCCACATCTTTTCTGGCAATCTGATTTTTCACCGCCCTGTACTGTTTTGCCGTCTGTTTAATCACTTCCAGGCGGAAGGGACTTGGCATCATAGGCAGATACTCCATTTTCCACTCTTTAAATTTCCCGTCGTAATCCTCTGGATCAGCCAAAGTAACTAAATGTCCAAGTCCCCAGGTAACTATATATTTTTCTCCCTCTATTGCACCGTCCGCCTGTTTTTTACACCCTAACACTCTGGCAATATCTCTGGCTACAGAAGGTTTTTCTGCAATAACTAATGATTTCATAAATAACTTCACCCTTTCTCCAGTTATTATTCCTGATTTTCAGTATACAAAAGGAACCTGGGCCATGGCAAGAATAATTTTTCTCTAAAATTCCCACAAAAAAAGAAGGTATCTCTAAATTCATATAAGAAAACCTTCTGGTTATTTAGAGATACCTTCTTTTTATTTAATTATTTCTTCCTATCTCTTCCAGACAAAGCCCTGGAATGGCTGTTTTTCTTTCTACATTATGGAAGATCACTGTAGCCGCCGCAACCAGAATAAGATAAAATACTGCCACCGTAGCGTATGATTCTATTGGATTGTAGTACCTGGCGATCAGGATTTTTGTTTGAGTCATTAATTCCGGAAGGGCGATTAAATATACTACCGCTGTATTTTTAATCATATAAATCGCTTCATTGCTCCAGGCAGGCAACACCAGCCTTAAAGCCTGAGGCAGCATAATACATTTTACCGCCTGAAAGGTACTCATCCCAATAGACCTGGCCGCCTCCATCTGTTTATCTCCCACCGCCACGATTGAACCGCGGAAATATTCTATTTGGTAAGCTGAGCTGTTTAAACCTAATGTTAAACATGCGGCTGTCATTGGGGAAAACAAAATCCCGAACTGAGGAAGGCCGTAGTAGATTAAAAACAACTGTACTAACACAGGGGTTCCTCTGAATATTTCCGAGTATGCCATAGTAAGCTTTTTTGCCGTTTTTCCTCCATATACTCTGACAAAAGCTAAGGGGACTCCCACCAGCAGGCCGATTGCCAGGGAAATTACTGATATCTGAAGGCTTTTTACAACGCCGCTGGCCATGGCTGGAACAGCCACCTGCAAAAATGAATAATAATCCATAAGCTACCTCCTATCCGGCAGCGCCTACACCTGCAAATTTTCCCAGGAATTTCTTTGCTCTTTGAGAGTGAGGATCATTGAAAAACTGGTCGGGGGAGCCTTCCTCCACAATTACTCCGCCCTCCATAAACACAACCCTGTTTGCCACTTCTTTTGCAAAATGCATCTCATGGGTCACGCAGACCATTGTCATCCCCTCTGCCGCCAGCTTCTGCATAACATCCAAAACCTCTCCAATCAGTTCCGGGTCCAAAGCTGAGGTAGGCTCGTCAAACAGCATCACCTTAGGGTCCATAGCCAAGGCTCTGGCAATAGCTACTCTTTGCTTCTGCCCGCCGGACAGCTGACCAGGATATAAGCCGGCCTTATCCCCCAAGCCTACTCTCTCCAGTTCCGCCTGGGCTCTGGCCCTGGCCTCGCTTTTCTTTACCCCCAATACTTCTGTTAAGCCAATAGCCACATTGTCAAGGGCCCGAAGGTGGCTGAATAAATTAAAGTCCTGAAACACCATGCCAATATGCTCTCTGGCGTGATTAATGTTTACCTTTTTATCAGTTAATTCCAGACCGTTTACCCAAACTGTACCGCTGTCTGGCACAGTCAGCATATTTATACATCTGAGAAACGTACTTTTTCCTGTTCCGCTGGGGCCTAAAAGTACAATTACCTCTGACTCCTTTACATTCAGACTGATTCCCTTTAGTACTTCTGTTTTCCCATATGTTTTTTTAATATTTTCCATGCGGATGATTTCATTTCCCATCCTCTTACACTTCCTTCCCCGGAAACTGTTTATTAATTGCTTCTGTCAATTTTCCGCAATGCTCAGCTTTTTCTCCAGCATTCTCATCCCTTTGCCTGACAGAAATATCAGGAGGAAGTACAGGATGCCCACTGCCAAATATGCGGGAAAGGGCTGCTTTGTTCTGGCAATGTCATATTGAGCCAGACGCAGCATCTCCGGCACTCCTAAAACATACACCAGAGAAGAGGATTTTATTGTAGTGGCCATCTCATTTGTCCACGCAGGAATTGCTTTTCTCACTGCCTGAGGAATCAAAATCTTGCATATTGCTTTTTGACGGCTCATTCCTATAGCCCTGGCAGCCATCATCTGGCCTGGGTCAATGGACTGAAACGTTCCTCTGAAAATCTCCAGCTGATACGCGCTGCTTATTACTGCCAGGGACAGCGCCGCTGCCCAGTAAGCAGAAATATTAATAGAGCCTGCAATGGAAAAGTAAAGTAACAGCAACAGTACTAGCTGAGGCACAGCCCGGAAAACTGTGCTGTATATAGTCAGCGCTTTTCTTATTGCCGAATTTCCGTAAACTCGGAACACTGCCATAAGAAGTCCTACAGCCCCACCGAAAACAAGGGCGATTAAGGTTACGGAAATGGTTACAGGCACTCCCTTTAGTAAGTAAGGCAGCAAATAACTAAAAAAACGTTCCATATCCATACTGCAGCACCCTCTTCCTATTAATCAGTCTGCCATTTTTCAGCTAAGCCTTCCAGGAATCCTTCATCCTTTAATTCTCCTAAAATACTGTTGATTTTGTTTAAAAGATCAGGCTCATTTTTAGGAACAGCTATATTCTCTCCTGTTCCATAGAAGGAACCTTCCCAAATAATCTCCACATCATAAAGCTTTTCATATTCTCTGGACTGCCCCTTATCACCTGCTACCATCTGGATTCTGCCTGCATCCAAATCCAGAATCTCATCATCTGCCTTCTCATAGCGGGATACTTTGTCTCCGTCCATTTTTCCTGCCTCAACTAAGTCTGTAATGTACTGCTCCGGCAGCGAACCGCTGAGAACGCCTACTGTATAATTAGTAATATCCTCCATATCCTGAATCTGGATTCCTGCCCCTGTTTTTGCCAGATACACATTCAGCTGCTGATGGTACATGTCGGAAAAGTCAACCATTTTCTTCCTCTCCTCTTTTGCTCCCATACAACAGATAGCTACGTCCACTTTACCGCTTTGCACGGCTGCCACCAAGGCGTCAAAGCTCATATCTGTAATTTCAATGTCCACGTTCATTCTGTCGCCAATTTCCCTGATCAGGTCCATGTCATAACCTACAAAGTTATCGCTTTCATCCTTAAACGACCACGGCGCGTGGTCTGAGGAGGTGCCAACCTTCATCACTCCTCTTTTCTCGATGGTCTTTAACAGCTGTCCCTCCTTTTTCTGGGAACATCCACACAAAGATACAGCTGCTACTGCCCCTGCAATGGTACAGACCGCCGCCATTTTTAAGGCTTTTCTTAGTTTCATAAGCTCCCTCCTTGTTAAAACATTATATTTATTCGTCCTTTTCCGCCCCTAGGGTTTCGGAAAAGTTTCCGCGGAATACTAATAAATAAGCGCCTTTTAAACTAGCCTTAGAGCCCAGCGCACTTTCCCTGATCTCTAAACGCTGTAACACCTCTGGTTTTAAAAGCTGCTTTACTGTTTCCCGGACAGGCTTTAAAAATACTTCTCCCATATCCGGCATCATACCGCCTAAAATCATTATTTGAGGATTTAATGTCATTGCTGCATTAACAAGGCCATATCCAAGAATTCTGCCGGCCTCCCCTGCAAGTCTGATACAAAGCTTATCTCCCATTTCTGTGGCTTTTATAATGTCCTCCAGCTGAACCTCCTCCGGGCCTTCTGATTCTGAATTTACAATTTCCTTTAAAATGCTGCAGTCTTCACTGTCCCAATTTTCTTTTACTTTTCTTAGCAGCATCTGTCCTCCGCAAAGATGCTCTAAAGGCGCCGTCTGATCATTTCCCAAATATATTAAAGAAGCCCCTATTTCTCCTGCAGCGCCGCAGACTCCCCGGCACAAGGCGCCGTTGCTGATTACTCCTGCGCAGATTCCCCAGGAGGCTGTAATATATGCTAAATCCTGAACCTTTCTCTGATATACAAGCGTCCACTCCGCCAGCGCGGCCAGCCTTGCATTAATATCCATAAACACGGGAATATGATATCTGTCCTCTAAAATCTGCTTTAAGGGGACATTGTTCCACTGAAAGCTGGTAGAGGATAAAATAACACCGTTTACTGCATCAATTAAGCCTCTTACGCCTACCCCTATGCCAATCAGCTTTTTATCTTCCCCTCGCTCCTTTAAAATCCCGATGCAGGAATCTAAAGCTTCATATAGTCCATTAAAATATTCTCTTTTTCTGATCTCCGCGTGATACTCGTACAAAATGCCTCCGCAGAAATCAAATATAATAGCTTTTGCTCTGGAGTAGCCGAAATCTACTCCTATTATGTAGCCAGCTTTAGGATTAGGCTGAATATTCACAGGTTTTCTTCCGCCGGAGGAATCTCCATAGCCGGTCTCCACTAAATATCCTTCCTCAATTAATTGTTTAGTAATTCTGGATACTGCCGCCAAACTCAGTTTTGTGATTTTCGCCAAATCTGTTCTGGAAATACTTCCATACTCATGGACCAGTCTTAAAATCTTCATTCTGTTGGCTTTGCTGACCTGCTGTAAATCAATTCCCTTTTCCGTTCTCATATTTCCCTCTTCTTCTCTCCGCTTAATTACATTAGTTAATTAAGTGTCGTTTTTTTATATGAAATATGACTGGCCTGATCTTCAGATTTTTAAAGCTGTCTCTTTTCATTTTCCGTTTTTGTATTGTTTTTCACATTTTATCACACTTATTTACATTTGTAAAGTATCTTTTTACTTAATATTTTTGTGATTTTATCTATTTTTCTGCAAATATTATGTATATTTATTTTATTTTTGAAAAAACTTTATTTTCCGGTTAAACCTATTTACAAATTCTTTTTTCAATGCTAGAATGCAGATATATAGTTTATTACTAAATGTAATAAAGTTTTATTTTTACCTCAAAAACAATTTAAAAAATCATAATATAAAATTCATATAAGAAAGCGAGGTAATCTACATGCTGAAATCAATTCCTGACAGTGAGTATTTTGATCGCGTGAAGCGCCTTCAAAAGCGAATGGAGGAAGAGGACTTGGACGCAGTGCTTTGTTACGGGGATGAAGGGCTGTGCCATAATCTTCGTTATTTGACAAAATACTGGCCTTTATTTGAAGTGGGAGGCGTGCTGGTAGGCCGTACCGGAAATCCTCTTGTGTTAATTGGAGGGGAGGCCCCTGAGTTCGGCGCTCAGACTCCTTTTGGTATGGACAGCGTGAGAGGCTGCAGCGACTTTGGCCACACCAGCGGAACAGTACACGACTGGATTGGAGTAAAATATTATTCTCTTAAAGAATTATTCCACCAGGTCACTGACGGCAAAGGCGTAAAACGCCTGGGCGTAGGAGATTACGCCATCACTCCCCACCGGTTATATAAAAAAATGGAGGAGGCCTGTCTGCCTGGAGGTCAGTTAATAGACTGCGGGGATATTCTGGTAGATCTTAGGATGAATAAAACTCCTGCTGAAATAGAGATGGTACGCCAGGCGTGTCTTACTTCCGAAAAAGCCTTTGATAATGCTTTAGGCCGCATCAACCCTGATATGACTGAGTATGAATTGGAAGGTGTTTTAGCAGACGAGCTTTATAAGAACGGAGGAGAAGGACCTTCTTTCCCAATTCTCTGCTATTCCGGCTACCGCAGCCGCAGCGGAATCGGGCGCAGCACCCACAACAAACTGGGGAGAAACAATCTTATTAACATTGATATCGGCTGCCATTACAGCGGCTATGCCTCTGCCTACGGCCGGCCAATTATCTTTGGAAAAATGCCTGATTCTATGAAAAGAGAAATTGATTTTATGCTGGAGCTTCACGAAAAATTAATCTGCCAGTGGATAAAACCAGGGTTAACCTCTGAAGAAATTTATCAAATGTATTATAATTACTTTGTGGATCACGGGTTTGGACCGCCTCCAGCCAGCGCTTCTCATGGAATCGGTGTTTTTGAGGGCGAACCTCCTACCTTCCGCTTTCACACCCCTTCCCTTTTAAAGCCGGGAATGACCATAGCAGGCGATCATTTCTTCCGCTCTAAGGAATACGGCTTCCGTTTTGAGGACTGTTATGTAATTACAGAAACAGGCAGCGAAATCTTTACCCGCAGCCATTGGGAATATATTGAACTTTAAAATAAAAGAGGCGAAGTTTTCTATAAATCTAAAAAGCTGCAAAATAGATGATGGATTTATCCAACCCTATTTTGCAGCTTTTTCAGCAGTCAATAACCTTACATATTTTCTATGTTATGTTTACTTGCTGACTGCGAAGTCTACACTTATCTGAGCCTCTATTTCTAATTCTCCAGGCATCACCGCCATAGCTCCAGGCGCGCTTTCATCTGCCGCCGCGCTGTTTTTTGCACTATAATAGCCAGTGTATCTGGCCTGACTATTTCCGCCGAATTCTTCCATGGCTACAATCTGGCCTAAGGTGCAGCCCCCTGCCTCAGCCATAGCCTGAGCCTTTACCTTGGCTGATTCAACTGCCTTTTTCAGGGCCTCCTGGTATCTTTCATCATATTTGCTGGACAAATATGTAACGGAACGCACGCTGTTTATTCCTGCAGAAACAGATCCGGAAAGCAGATCTCCTACATTTTCCAGGGGAATATCAGATACTGTTACCATAGTGTTCATCTCATATCCGGTAATTGTCTGGCCATTGTTCCAGTCATAAATAGGATTCATATCATATCCGGAGGTCTGAATAGAACTTTCTTCAATTCCCAGCCCCTTTAAAGTCTCAACTACCTGATCTACGCTTTTTCCGTTTTCATCCTGACAGCTTTTTGCATCTGCTGCCTGGGTATAAACTCCATAGACAATCTCCGCCATGTCAGGAACTACTTTTACACTTTCACTGCTGGATACGGAAATCACCTGATTCTCCACATTCTGCACCTGAAGCACTCCGTTTCCTCCAGCCTGAATCTGTGAGGTTCCTCCCTGTGCGCCGCAGGCTGTCAATGCGGCTCCACCCATCACTGCAGCTGTAAGAATTGCTATATTTCTACTTTTTTTCATAATAATTCCTCCTCTCTTTTATGACTTCATTATAAGCAATTTATGGAAAATTGTCTTTTCTTTTCTCTTAACAATCAATTACTGATTTACAAATTATTCCTTACAAATTTCAATGCCGCAATGTGAAAGAGAGCCCTGAAGCAATATAATTGCCCAGCGCCCTCTCGGTTTTATTATCTTAATTATTTAGTCGAACAGCTTCTCTTTGTACACTCCGTCAGCAATCAATTTTCTGATAGAAGCGACCACAGCTTCTTTATCTTCCTTGTAGGTAACTCCAAACCACTTATCTTGTGTTTCCAGCACGGTTACACAAGCCCTTTTAGACTTGATCATATTGTCAATGACTTTTGGAAGAAGGTACTCAGACTTTATGTCGCCTTCCTTTAAATTAGACAGAAATTCAGGAAATCCCTTTTCTAATTCCTGAATAAATGACTGAGGAAGCCCCCACATATTCATGGAAACATGCTGGGAAGGATGAATTGTTACAGGATTTCCCGCTTCATCAAAAGCGTCCAGGGTCCCGTCCTCTTTCATCTGGATATTAAATGTTTCTGTTACATCCTGCAGACTTCCGTCTTCTCCCACCTGGCAAACGCCTCTGGTCACACCGCCGTTTTCACTTAAAGTGTTTTTCAGGATAAATCCGCCCATGCAAATATCCATGACCTCTCCGTCATCCTGCATATTGTTTACCATATAGTCGTGAATTTTCCTGAATCCCTCTTTTCCATAGTAATCATCAGCATTAATTACAAGGAAAGGACCGTCCACAAGACCTTTTAAGCACAGCACAGCCTGGCCGGTGCCCCAGGGTTTTGTCCTGTCAGCCGGTTTGGAAAATCCTTCAGGCAAATGATCCAGCTCCTGAAAAGCATATGATACCTTTGCAATTTTCTCAATTCTGTTTCCAATTACTTCCTTAAAATCCTTTTCCAAATCTTTTCGGATAATGAAAACAATTTTATCAAAGCCGGCTTCCAAAGCGTCATGGATAGAATAATCCATAATAATCTCGCCGCAAGGTCCTACTGGCTCCAGCTGTTTAATCCCTCCTCCAAAGCGGCTGCCGATTCCCGCCGCCATAATCACCAACGTTGTTTCTCTCATCTTGTACCTCCTACGCCTTTGCATTCTCGCTGTAATGGTGAGCCTGCTCCAGCATCATATCTTTTACCTTCATCAAACGAATCTGTGTGCTTCTCTCGTTCTCATCCAGCTTCATTGTAATATATTTTATGTTTTTCTGGGTCTCTGGAATGATTACGTGCTCCAGAGCATTTACACGCCGCCTGGTCTTTTCAATTTCAGAAGCCATCAGCTGGCACGCCTTCTCCACCTCTGACAACCGCAGCATATCCGGCAGAATATCTGCCAGAGATTTTACCGCGTCGTCTAAATCTCCTGAAGTAAAGGCAAATCCATAAGAGTAAATGTCGTTTTCATCTGCTGTTCTGGTTTTATATTCCAGCACAGGAACATCCACGCTCATTACATTCTTTTTATCCACTTCCAGATAAACCTCTTGTTTAGGCACCATGAGAGAGGTGTGAAGAATTTCCTCTGACATTCCTGCCCTGGCGATTACAAAGTTTTTGTTGGCGTCCTGGATTCCTGCTTCCACCTTTTTTCTGAGAGCCATATCCTCTCTTACCAGGTCCAGAAACTGCCGCATCAGCTCATCCCGCTTATCCTTTAAAAGCTTATGGCCTCTGGTGGCTGTTACCAGTTTCTTTTTCAGCCTTGTCAGCTCCATACGGGTTGGATTAACTTGTGTTGATGCCAAAGGGGATCACCTCTTTTCTATTCCTTTCCATAATACAGGTCCAGATACTTATCGTCAATTCTTTTCAGCTCGCTTCTGGGCAAAATAGACAAAAGCTTCCAGCCGATGCGAAGAGTTTCTTCTATGTCTCTATTTGCCTCATATCCCTGGGAAACATATTCATTTTCAAATGCATCCGCAAATTTTGCATAGATTAAATCCACGTCTGAAAGGGCCGCCTCCCCTAAAATCACCATCAATTCCTTTGCCTCCTTGCCTCTGGCATAAGCGGCAAACAACTGATTCATGGTATTAGAGTGGTCCGCACGGGTTTTTCCTTCTCCAATACCTTTATCCTTCAAACGGGACAGAGAAGGAAGTACATCAATAGGAGGCATAATTCCTTTTCTGTAAAGCTCTCGGCTTAAAATAATCTGTCCCTCTGTAATATATCCGGTCAAGTCAGGAATAGGATGCGTCTTGTCATCCTCAGGCATACTTAAAATTGGAATCATTGTAATAGAGCCTGATTTTCCGTTTTGCCTTCCTGCTCTCTCGTAAAGAGAAGCCAGGTCAGTATACATATATCCAGGATATCCTCTGCGCCCAGGAACCTCCTTACGGGCTGCGGAAACCTCGCGAAGGGCATCTGCATAGTTAGTAATATCTGTAAGAATAACCAGCACGTGCATACCCTTTTCAAACGCCAGATACTCTGCCGCTGTAAGGGCCATTCGGGGAGTGGCAATACGCTCTACAGCCGGGTCGTTGGCCAGGTTTACAAACAGCACTGTACGGTCAATGGCGCCTGTTTCTTTAAAGCTTTCAATGAAGAAGTTAGATTCTTCAAAGGTAATTCCCATGGCGGCAAACACTACAGCAAAAGGCTCGCTGGTTCCCCGCACCTTTGCCTGTCTGGCAATCTGGGCAGCTAAATTAGCGTGAGGCAAGCCTGAAGCTGAGAAGATCGGCAGCTTCTGGCCGCGGACCAAAGTATTTAAACCGTCAATGGCAGATACTCCAGTCTGAATAAATTCTTCCGGATAGCTTCTGGCTGCCGGGTTCATAGGCAATCCGTTAATATCTCTTCTTTCATCAGGCAGGATTTCAGGGCCTCCGTCTATAGGGCGTCCCAAACCGTCAAAAACTCTGCCCAGCATATCCTCAGACACGCCTAATTCCATAGTTCTCCCCAGGAAGCGCACCTTACTATTGGAAAGGTTGATTCCTGTAGAGTTTTCAAACAGCTGAACAAGGGCATTTGTACCGTCTATTTCCAGTACCTTGCAGCGCCTGGTTTCCCCGCTGGCCAGCTCAATTTCTCCCAGCTCGTCGTATGTTACATTCTCAACACCATGCACCAGCATCAAAGGTCCGGCAACTTCCTGTATGGTTCTATATTCCTTTGGCATTTAGAAGTCCTCCTTTCCCATTGTATCAGCAATTTCTTTGTCCAGCTCTGCCATAATCGCCTGATACTCGCTGTTTATATTATTATCTAAAGTATATTTAAAACGTCCGATTTTTTCACGGATTGGCATTTTAAGCAGTCCCTGTATAGAAGCTCCATCCTCCAAAGCTTTCTTTGCCTTTTCATAATAAGCCAGAACCAGCTTCATCATAAGCAGCTGTTTGTTTAAGGAGGTGTAAGTATCTACCTCATGGAAAGAGTTCTGGTGAAGGAAGTCCTCTCGAATTGACCGGGCAGCCTCCATTTTTAAACGGTCTGTAGGGGACAATGCGTCCATACCTACCATTTTAACAATTTCCTCCAGCTCTGCCTCCTCCTGAAGCAGGCTCATCATACCTTGACGGCAAGGCATCCACTGGTCAGATACATTTTCATTAAACCATTTTCCCATATTATCCACATACAGGGAATAACTGGTCAGCCAGTTAATCGCCGGGAAATGGCGTTTGTAGGCCAAAGCAGAATCCAGACCCCAGAATACCTTTACAATTCGCAAGGTCGCCTGAGATACAGGTTCAGAAATATCTCCTCCTGGAGGAGACACGGCTCCGATTGCAGATAAGGCGCCTTCCCGGCCTTCCTTACCTAAGCATACCACATGGCCTGCTCTCTCATAAAACTGAGCCAGACGGCTTCCCAAATAAGCCGGATAACCTTCTTCACCTGGCATTTCCTCCAAACGTCCTGACATTTCACGCAGCGCCTCCGCCCAGCGTGAGGTGGAATCCGCCATCAGCGCTACAGAATATCCCATATCTCTGAAATATTCTGCAATAGTAATTCCTGTATAGATAGAAGCCTCTCTGGCCGCTACCGGCATATCAGAGGTATTAGCAATCAGCACAGTACGTTCCATCAGGGATTTTCCTGTTTTTGGGTCTTTCAGCTCAGGGAATTCATTTAAAACGTCTGTCATCTCGTTTCCCCGCTCGCCGCAGCCAATATAAACTACAATGTCAGCCTCCGCCCATTTTGCCAGCTGATGCTGAATCACTGTTTTTCCGCTTCCAAAAGGACCTGGAACAGCCGCCACTCCTCCTTTTGCAATAGGGAAGAACGCATCTACAACTCTCTGACCTGTTACAAGAGGAGTCTGGGGAGGCAGTTTTCTCTGGTACGGACGGCCTTTCCGCACAGGCCACCTTTGCATTAAGGTTAGCTCTGTATCTTTATCGCCGCCGCTTACTACAGCCACCACCTGATCTACTGTAAATTCACCGCATTTTATTTCTTTTACAGTTCCTTTTATTCCATAGGGAACCATAATCCTGTGTTCTACAACATCAGTTTCCTTTACAGTTCCAATAATATCGCCGGCCTCCACCTGATCTCCCACTTTTACTGTAGGATCAAACTGCCATTTTCTGTCCCTTTTCAGAGAAGGAACCTCCACGCCTCTTTTCAGGCTGTTTCCCCCTGTTACTTTCATAATATCATCCAGGGGACGCTGAATACCGTCATAAATACTTGCGATCAGGCCAGGGCCTAACTCTACGGAAAGAGGCACATCCATTGACTCTACAGGCTCTCCCGGTCCCAGTCCAGACGTCTCCTCATAAACCTGAACAGAAGCCTGATCTCCGTGAATCTCTATAATTTCTCCTATTAAACGCTGGTTGCTTACACGCACTACGTCAAACATGTTTGCATCCCGCATTCCCTCTGCAATTACCAGGGGACCAGCAACTTTTTTGATTACGCCTTTGCTCATTGGGATCAATCACCCACCTTTCTTATTGCTAATTACTGAACAATATATCAGAGCCCACTGCCTGCTCCACAGACTTTTTTACTCCTTCGATTCCTTTGCCTGTGTTGCCGGCAATGCCTGGAATCAAAATAATTGAAGGCAGAAGACTTTCTTTATACTTTTCGATTTTACTGCTGATCTGCTCCGCCAAAGCCTCTGTAATATAAATAACTGCATAATTTCCCGAGGCCAGATTTGTCAGAAGCTTTTCCGCCTCATCCTGAGAATTAACAGGAAATGTTTCCAGTCCCAGAGCAGCAAATCCGTAAATACTGTCATAATCGCCCATTACTGCAATTTTATACATACATTTCCCTTATCCTTTCCCGGATTGACTCTTCAGAAAGGCCGTTCAGCTTTCCTGTTAAAATAATTCTCACCGTTTTAATTTCATTTTCTCTGGCCAGCAAATATGCCACTAAGGGGCCAGCAGAAAATGCGTTGTATTTCTGCGGCTTAATCGTTTCCATCATCTGATTGTCGCACCACCGCTCAAAAGCTGTAGATGATTCCTTTAAAGCTTCTGCGCCTCCTGCGTAGGAAGTGCCCTCCAAATACTCGCAGATTGCATCTACTCCCCCAAGGGCAGCCTGGGACAGCCTGTCTGCAGAAAGGCTGCTGCAGGGAGCAATGGCTCTTCTCATAAATTCCAGGGATTTCCCCGTCTTACTGGAGCGCACTGCAATTTTAATGTCAGCAACCGCCACTGTAGATTCCGCATAATCCCTGACAATGGCCTCCTTAGACTTTTTCCCTTTTTCATACACAGCGTCTAAAGCCGCCCTGTCTACAATCACATCACAAAGCTGTCCGTCTCTGGTATGAAGAAAGGTTTCATATGCTTCCTTTGCAGGCTGCTTCATATAATCAGGAAGAGCAGACCAATTTTTTTCGGAAACAATTTTCTCCATTTCCCGCCCTCCCATAGGGCAGTCCTCAAAATATATTTTCCCATGCTTTCCAGCTACGGAAACAGCCTTAATAGCTGCTTTCAGATTATGAAACATATTCTGGTAAGATAATACGTCCAGAATCTCCTTATCCTCCTTCAGCAGATCCCTGACTGTATCCCAGGTTTTTTCACGCTCCCTGGAAAGTATGGCTTCCATATCCAAAGGTGTGTCGCTGTCTCCCCAGCCTTTTTCTGTTAAAAACTGCAGGCTGGCTTCATAATCCTTTACAGCTAACATCTGCTCAATGACAGCTGTGGAAAACAGCGCTGTTTCCATAGCACGTATACGCGCAACCGCATAGGTATATTTCACATCAGACATGTTAAAAACCTCCTTTTCGGCTGCACTTTATGCAAATAATAGTTGGTGAACCTTATCGGAAAGCTCATCCCTTCTGGCATTAAACAAAGCTTTAAAGGAACAATTTTCCTCCACGCCGCCATAAATCAGGATAAATCCTCCGTCAATATCTTTTCCTTCCTGAGAGATCTCCAGCTTACCGCCTTTTTTCTCAGCGGCTTTCACAACCTCTTTTTGGAATCCCACAGGCATTCTTTCTAAATCTCTTTTTGAAAAACAAATCATTCCTGGTTTATCCAGGGCAAACTTTTCCAGCATTGTCAAAATGATCTGAAAATATTCAGCAGTATCTTTATTCAGCAGCGCTGTATATGCCTGGTCCAGCATATCTGATATTATCTGCTGCTTAGCCAAAAGCACTGCCTGCCTTTTCTGCAGCTGAGCAGAGGATTCTGCCCTATCTCTCCGGGCCTTCTCTTCTTCCTCCATCTTTACGCTGCTGTCAGCCTTCAGCTTTTCACATATCTTTACAGCCTCCTGACGAATGCTCTCTGCTTCTGCCTCTGATTTTTTCTCTATGGCCCGGGCCTCATTGCCCGCCTCTTCCAGGATGTGACTTATGATTTTATCTAATCCTGCCATCCTTTATCTCCTTAAATTTAAACTAATATTTATATCTTCCAATTACAGGGCGCTGACTGCCAGGATAGAAACCAGAAGTGCCAGAATCGCATATGTCTCAACCATTGCAGGGAACAGCATAGCTTTACCAAACTGCTCTGGCTTTTTAGCCACAATTCCAATAGAAGCCACAGATGCACGTCCCTGATAGATTCCGGAAATTAATCCTACAAATCCAATAGGAAGGCAGGCTGCAAAATAAAGGAGGCCCTGAGCCAGAGACATTTCCATATCTGCTCCTCCGCCCAGAAGACCAATCTGAGACAGTACCAGGAATCCTACCAAAAGTCCGTAAATACCCTGTGTACCAGGAAGCAGCTGTAAAATCAGAACCTTGGCAAACTTACTTGGGTCCTCTGTCACAACGCCGGCCGCAGCCTGACCTGCAATACCAACTCCGCAGGCTGAACCTGCTCCCGCCAGACCTACTGCAACTGCAGCGCCTAATAATGCAAATACAATACCGCTCATAAAATTAATCCTCCTTAATATTTATATATTTTGTATCCTGTCTAAAAGGAATAAATGGTCTTCCTCCGCCCTCGTAAAACTTTCCAAAAAACTCTACATATTGGAGACGGCAGGTATGGACGTATGCACCCAGCAAATTAATCGCCAGATTAAACAAATGTCCAAAAATGAATACTATTATAAAAATAATGGCTCCGAAAATTCCCGACCCTGCCATACTTCCCATCTGGTTAATAACAGAGGCAATAACTCCTGTGGCCAAACCTAAGGCCAATAATCTGGAATAAGACAGCACATCTGACAGCCATCCAGTAAGATTATAAAGATCATAAGCTCCCAGAGCCACTCTGAGGGCCGGATTTTTGCTGCTTCTTCCCGACATAAACAGAATGCCTGCCGCTCCCGCTCCCGCCAGGACTTTTGACAAGGCGCTGACAGCCGGTGAGAACTCAAAATGCATCTGTGAAATAGATGCAAACAAATCAGTGGGCAGCAGAATCATAATAAGGCCTACCAACAACATATACCACAGCACTACATCACAGAAAAAGTCCAGATACCGTTTATCCTTGATGCATAAATATCCCTTCATGGCCAGGCCCAGGAATAAGTGAATCACTCCAAACAGCATGGAGTACATCAGCATACGCACCGGATCGTCTAAAGGTACAAACCACAGCGCAGGCACCGTTACTTCTCTGCCAAAAAATGTACGGGATACTACAGTGATAACGTCGCCAAAATATCCTCCAAACAGAATTCCCCAAACTAAAGTGGATATTCCGCAGTACATAAACAGCTGGAGAGACTTTTTCAACCCGCCGTCCATATTTGGAAACTTTCTGAGAGCCACAAAACACGCGGCAAATACAATAAAGCCGTAAGCTGCATCTGAAAGCATAAGTCCAAATAAAAAAATAAAGCACAGGCTCATAACTGAGGTTGGGTCCATTTCACCTCTGCCCGGCAGTCCAAATGAAGCTGTAACTCCTTCCGCAGATGAAGCCAAGGCCGAATTCTTCAGAAGTACAGGAGGCTCCTCCCCCTCTTCTATTTCTTCCTTTTCAAAAACCAGATCAAATTGCTCTGTCAGCCTGGCCTCCAGCCTGCTCATCTCCTTCTCCGGCATATATCCTGTAACCAGAAATGTTTTCTTCGACTGAAGCAGGCCTCCCAGCACCTCATATTTCTGAGAGCGGATTCTATAATAATCCGAAACAATCTGAAGCTGCTGGCGGAATTCTCCATACTCCTCCAGCTTCTTACCTGAAGAAGCAATTTCATCCTTCAGCATACTGATTTTCTTCTTCCATCTTTCCGTCTGTACTGCCGGTATCTCATCCACCGGCTGAGATGGTTTTGCAAAACCTGCAGCCCTCAGGCCTTCTTCCACCTGAGCTGCCTCCTCAATTAAACAAATTACTGCAATACACGTTTGATCTTTGTCTGATCCTATAATCTGTATGTCTAAAGACTCTACATCCGGCGTTTTTTCTCCCACCGCCTTATATAGCTCCTCCAGGGAAACACTACCGCTAATACTTCCTATTAAAGCACGGCATTTGTCAGTTCCCCCATATGTCATGGGAACATCCAGATTCATCCACGGAACCAGACTTTCAATCTGGCCTTCCAATTTGGCAATCCCGGCTTTGTCCTCAGCAATCTTTTTGTTGAAAGCAATAATCTGCCGGGCAGCCTCCATCACAGGCCTGCTGTCCTCTTTTGTTTTCTCAAAAATCTCAGACTCTAAAATCTTTTTTCCCTCTAAGCTGGAAAACAGGGACTTTTTCTCTGGAGCATATTCCTGCAGTATTTCCAATGCCTGATCGGCAGTCACAGCATTTTTCTCAAACAACTGCCTGGAAGCCATAGTATCCATCTTTTCAAATCCGCTGTCCTTCACATCCAGGTAGTTGATCTCCACAACACCGGAAGCCTGAAGCAGCTCTAAAATGGCTTTTCTATTCTTCTTCAGCGCACAAATACTGATTTTCTGCATCTGCAATACTGCCATGTCCACATCCCTCCTTACTATGTTTTTTCAAATGTCTGACTAAATCAAGTCCTGAATAATCTTTTCAATTACCATCTGGGACTTTCCTGCTACCTCCTGTTTCATAGCGGTAATCTCTTTTTCTGCCTCCTTCATTGATTCCGCAAGATACCTTCCCGTCTCTTCCTCCCCCGCTTTAGCTTCTTGGATAGACGTCTCCTTCAGTTCCTTCATTGTGTGATTTTTCATTTCCTCTGCTTCTTTTTTTGCTCTTTCCACAAGAGCTTTCCCCTTGTCAGTAGCGTCCTTTAACAGCTGTTCCCCCTTGGATTCAGCGTCTTTTACTGCCAGAATTGTCTCCTGGACCATTTAATCACCACCTTATTTTGCGATTTTACACATATTTTATTATAACCAATCTTTTGTTTTTTGTCTATATTAGTAAAACTTTTATTATTTTTTTATATTCATTGTTAAATGTTCCATTTTGTTCCAAAAAGTCAGAAAATACCCGTCTTTAGAAGTTAGCACTAGAAATCTTTAGGAGTATTTTCTGCTCTGAAGCCTCACAAATGCCTTTAAATAAGGCTTTTTTTATTGCAAAAAAACTTTTCAAAATTCTTTTTTTGCGATATACTAATAGTGNTACCCGTCTTTAGAAGTTAGCACTAGAAATCTTTAGGAGTATTTTCTGCTCTGAAGCCTCACAAATGCCTTTAAATAAGGCTTTTTTTATTGCAAAAAAACTTTTCAAAATTCTTTTTTTGCGATATACTAATAGTGTTAGTGGTGCTATCTTTTTGAGGAGGGATTCTATGGCATATTTTTTAAAAAAGACAACTTTAAAAGGCAGAACTTATCTTGCGATTTATGACAGTTTTTATAATCAGGAAAAAAAGGGGGCAGCTCACAAATGCTACAAATCCCTTGGCTCTGTAGAAACACTGAAAAAGAACGGCATGGAAGATCCAATCTCTTTTTACCAACAAGAAGTAGCTCTCTTAAACCAGCAACGAAAAGAAGAAGGTGTCCGCAAAATTTCTGACATTTCTCCAACTCTTTATCTTGGATACTTTCCACTGAAAGCAATCCTTGAGAAATTAAAAATCCAAAAGTATGTGAATTATTTTCATCTTACATATGATTTTCAGTTCGATCTTTATGAATTGATTTCTACATTAGTCTACGCAAGAGGTGTATGCCCATGCAGTAAAAACAGGACATTCCACGATGTGCTTCCCAATCTGTACCATTCGTCGCATTATTCCTATGATCAGCTTCTTGATGGTCTTGCCTTTTTGGGAGAAAACTATGAAAAGTTTATCGAGATCTTTACTGTACAAACTGCGGCTGTTTATGGACTGGATACTTCAAACTCTTACTTTGATTGTACGAATTTCTATTTTGAAATAGACAGGGAGGATGATTTCAGAAAAAAAGGACCGAGCAAAGAAAACAAAAAGGAACCCATCATCGGTCTTGGGCTCCTTTTGGATCGGAACCAGATTCCGGTCGGTATGAAGATGTATCCGGGAAATGAGTCAGAAAAACCCATTCTACGTGATGTGATTGATGGACTTAAAAATAGGAACAATATCATGGGAAAAACCATCCATGTCGCAGACAAAGGACTTAATTGTGCACAAAACATTGCGTTTTCAAAACAGAATGGAGATGGTTATCTGTTTTCAAAATCTGTAAAAACCTTGCCTTCGACAGAAAAAACCTGGGTATTATTAGAACAGGATTACAAAGATGTCAAAGATAAAAGCGGAAAACTTTTATACCGCTATAAAAGCTGTATTGATACTTTTCCTTATTCCATAGAGTATAACGGAAAAAAACAGACCATTATGCTTACAGAGAAACGCCTGGTTACCTACAATCCTTCCCTTGCTGCAAAAAAAAGATATGAAATAAACCGCCTTGTAGAAAAAGCAAAAGCACTTACCCTGTCACAAGCCAAAAGGAATGACTTTGGAGAAGCAGGAAAATATGTGGATTTCACAGATAAAACAGGAAATAAAGCAAAAACAAGGATTAATCAGGCTGCCATCGATAAGGACCTCGAACTTGCCGGATACAATCTTCTGGTCACATCCGAAACCCAGATGACAGATCAGGATATTTACTGTACTTACCATAATCTGTGGAGAATTGAAGAATCCTTTAAGATTATGAAATCAGACCTGGATGCACGGCCGGTATTTCTTCAAAAAGAAAATACGATTAAAGGCCACTTTTTGATTTGCTATTTAACAGTTCTCTTAGAGAGGATTTTTCAATTTAAGATACTGGATGAAAAATATTCAACTTCAGATATATTTAGATTCATTAAAGATTTCAGGGTAACAAAAGGCGAACATAAATATATAAACACCACAAGGGATTGTACTTTTATAAATGACCTAGCTGATAAATTTCATCTTCCTTTAACGAATTACTTTCTATCTGAAACTCAAATAAACACCATTTTTAATTATAAACTATAATAACAAACACAGAAGGACTGCCGCTAGCAGTCCTTCTAAACCTTAAAGTTTGCACTATTTTTTAATCTCTGATACCAAAGTCAGGTATCATAATTCTTTTGCAAGGTCAAGCACTTTTTTCAATTTTCTTGTATGTTGATGTAGGTTTGTCAAACATATGTTACACTGACCGTAAATAATCCCTCAGTACCTCGTTGGGTGTTTTCCATCCCAAAGGCCGCATGGGAAAGTTATTATAACCTCTGCGGTTATATACCTTTAACTGGGCAGCAAAGTCCTCAAAGGAATACAATGTGTGTGTTGCATAAAAACGTTCATTGTCCTTTCGATGACTTCTTTCTACCTTTCCATTATGTCGTGGCGTAAAGGGACGGATCTTTTTGTGTTTGATCCCATACTGGCGCAGTCTTTCCTCAAATAGGGTAAGGTTTTCCTCCCGTTTTGTTCCTGTAAACCGCTTAGTGAATTCACTTCCGTTATCTGTCTGGACACACTGAATGGGCATAGGAAAGACCTTCATCAGGTGATCAAGAAATACAGCGGAAGAGTAAGTATTGTGCTCCTCAAAGGCCTCTACAAAGCGCCAGCGTGAGTATTCGTCAATAGCAGTGTATTGAAAGAAGCTTTGTCCCTGTGCCTGATTCACCAGACAGATAGAGGGAACAAACTTTACATCAATCTGAATTCTCTGCCCGGGAAAAAGCATCTGTTCATAGGGCTTAGGAACGTACTTGGGATTAGCAGGCTTAACAGCCATCATTTTCTGTTTGCGAAGAAAGCGGTAAAGCCCGGAAATAGAGCGGGAATAGCCGCGCTGCATAAGCTTTACCCAGAAGATAACCAGTCCAGCATTAGGGTTTCTGCGTCACATATGAGAGATGAGAGAGATCTCCTGAGTGGTATGCTGATTAGGATGGTGGTGAGGTCTTCTGGAACGATCCCTAAGGGAGTCCCAGGAGCCGTCATAACGTTGTTTCCATCGGTAGATATACTGTCTGTTAGTTTTATATTTGACAGCGGCTTTAGAGACGCCAAATTTTTCAGCATACTTGATAAGAGATAGACGGAATCTCATATCTTGTGTTATACTAGCCATGCGGGGATACATCCTTTCTTGTTGTGTTTTGGTGTGGTAGCTTAAAATATAACACAGAAAATGTATTTCCGCCTTTTTAATTATTCAGTTGTAACACATGTATTGTAAACCTACATTTTTTCAATTTTCTTGTATGTTGAAAACTTTCAGAAATTTCAGGAAAACCGATTGAGGATTTTTTCAAATGATATATAATAAGAAGTATCAAGCTTTACTTTGTGATTCTTTACAAGAAAGGACCCGCTATATGGGTGAAATTTTATATAAAAAAGCCTGCCCTGGGGACGGGGAGAAAATTGTACAGTTTTACAATAAGGTTGGCGGTGAAACTACTTATTTAAGCTTTGGAAAGAACCAATATCCTCTGACAGCAGATCAGCAGGAAAAAAGTATACAGGACCTGAGAGACCATACAGGCAATATTATGCTCATTGCCTGGAGCGGACAGGAAATTGCAGGAATCGCCACAGTAGGCTCCAGCAGCAAAGAAAAGGTTCGCCACGAGGGCGGCTTAGGCATTGTAGTGCCGGAAAAGTTCTGGTCTCAGGGAATCGGCAAAGAACTGATGAACCGGCTGTTTACGTGGGCGTCAGAAAATGGCATTACTACAAAGCTTAGACTGGAGGTTCGCACTGACAACAAAAAGGCGGCGGCTCTTTATTTAAAGCTGGGATTTATAGTGGAGGGCTGTTTAAAGAATGCAGTGCGCCTGGACGGCGTATACTATGATTTATATACAATGGGCAGAATGATTGAGCAGCAGAAAGGGAGAATAGCAGATGGGATTTCAGACTTACAGCCATAAGGTACAGTACTACGAGACAGATCAAATGGGAATTGTACACCACAGCAATTATATTCGGTGGTTTGAGGAAGCCAGAATTGATATGCTGGAACAGATGGGAATGGGCTATAGCAGAATGGAGCAGCAGGGTATTATTATTCCAGTATTGTCTGTGCGCTGTGAATACAGAAGCATGACCCGCTTTGGCGAGACAGTAGAGATTATTCCTCTTCTGAGAAAGTATAATGGCGTCCGCATGAATATTGAATACACTATTGTAGATAGAGATACAGGAGAACTCCGCTGTGTTGGGGAAAGTACTCACTGCTTTCTCACAAAGGACGGCAAGCCTGTATCTTTAAAGCGGGAGTATCTGACTATGGACGATATGTTCCGAAGTAATCTGCCGGAGGAATAGTTCATTTTGTTTAGACAGCAAAAAGTTTCCCACAAAAAGTTTCATACAAAATGTGGGAAACTTTTTTTAATTTTATATTGACATATAGAGAAAAATCTTGTAAAATAATCCATGTTGTTGCGGAAGACAATGAAACGCGACAGGGAAGTCCTTTGCGAAATGCTTAATTCCGCTGTTAGCCCAGATAGCTCAGTTGGTAGAGCAGAGGACTGAAAATCCTCGTGTCGCTGGTTCGATTCCGGCTTTGGGCATTATAAGTCAGCAATCTCCTTATTGAGACTTATTTTGAAATTTGCTGCGGGTGTAGTTCAATGGTAGAACACTAGCCTTCCAAGCTAGATACGTGGGTTCGATTCCCATCACCCGCTCTCTTTTTTACTCGGAAATCTTGATAGAATCAAGATTTCCGATTTTTTCTTAAAACAACTCCGCTTCTGGTTCCTGTATGAATTCCATTTTCAATCACTATTTTTCCATTAATAATTACATACTGAATTCCCTCCGGATATTGAACCGGGTCTGTAAAGGTGCCTTTATCAATTACAGTTTCCGGATTAAAAATACAGATATCAGCATAATTTCCTTCTGTCAAATACCCTCTGCCTGCTATATTAAAAGTGTCTGCAGGTTTTTTGGTCATTTTATATACTGCCTCCTCCAGCCCTAAAGCCTGATCCTCTCTCACATATTTTCCCAGAACCCTGGGAAAGGCTCCAAATACTCTGGGATGAGGTTTTCCTCCCAAAAGCCCGTCTGTACATACATTCATTTCCGGCCGTTTCATAAATAGCTGCACATGTTCTTCAGTTCCGTAGAAATCTACCATCCCCACTGCATTCTCTTCTTCCAAAAGCAGGTCAAAGGCAGCCTGATACGGGTCTTTTCCCCTTAGCTTTCCCAGTTGGGATAAATTAAGACCCACCGCATCTTCATTTTTCTTATTTTTTACGCTTGTGATAAAAATGCCGTCCAATCCTGCAAATTCCACAAAATTATCCCAGCCAGGAATTCCCTGTTCTATATCTTCAATCATTTTCTTCCGCAGTTGATCGTCTGCCAGACGTTCCAGCACTTTATTAGTGCCTCCGTCATGTACCCACGGCGGAAGGATCACTCCCAGCATTGTACTTCCCGCCACATAAGGATATTGGTCAAAAGAAACCCGTATTCCTTCTGCCTCCGCTTTTTCCAGCAGACAAATTACCTGCCCGATTTTATCCCAGTTTTTCTTGCCGCATACCTTAAAATGGGAATAATGGATTTTCACCCCTGATTCTCTTCCGATTTTAATAACCTCTTCCATAGAATCCAGGATTGTGTCTGCCTCGCTTCTTTGATGAATTACAAAGCTGCCATCATATTCTGCTACAACCTTGCACATTTCAATGATTTCCTTAGATTCTGAATAGGCGCAGGGCATGTAGATTAAACCAGTAGACAGACCCATTGCTCCGGCCTCCATTTCCCTTCTGGTGATCTGTCTCATTTTTTCCAGCTCACTTTTATCAGGAAGGCGGTTTTCCAACCCCATTGCCTCCATACGAATATTGCCGTGGGGAACTAAATAACATTCGTTAAGCCCCGGCTTTACACCTTCTATCATTTTCAGGTAATTTTCTGTAGTTTCATAATTCCAATTAATACTGTCGCTGTCCCCGTCCAGACCTGCCAGATTTTTTCTCCACGAACTAATATATTTTACAGGCAAAGGGGCCATGGAAATACCGTCCTGTCCCAGAATTTCCGTGGTGATTCCCTGGCGCACCTTAGGCTCCACCTTAGGATCAGTCAGAATCTGAAGATCGCTGTGACTGTGAGTATCAATAAATCCCGGGGCCACTGTAAGGCCTTTGGCGTCAATTATTTTTCCCTCTGTAAAATCCTCTATTTCACCGATTTTTACTATTTTATCTCCATCTATAAGCAAATCTGCGTAATATCCTGGCCTGCCGCTGCCGTCTGCCAGGAAACCATTTTTAATCAGTATTTTCATATGGCAATTTCTCCCCTTTACCGCCAGCCTACTCCTGGAACGGAACCTCTTTTCCTAAATTTTGCTCAAATGATTTTAAAGTAAAACTTCTCATTAGGTCAGTTTACAAGGAACTACACGCAGACCACGAAACGGGCTGCTGACAACAAATAAAGGCTGAGTATCAAGCACCGAAAAAGTGCGAGATATTCAGCCTGTTTTGTTGTCCGGGGTTTCCAAAGGGGCTTGCCCCTTGGCACACGACTTTGCTTGCAAAGTGTAGTGTGTTATACGCTCTGTCGGCGTTGCTGCGAAAATGAGGTTGCCGCCGGGTCGGGCAAGGGCATTTGAAGCAGCAGGAAAACAGGGCTGTGATTGCGTGTCGTGGAGCCGCAAGCGCAGGGCTGGTTTCGTCAGCAGACAGGGCGTATATGAAAGCCCCCGTTCCTCGTCCCACGCCGGACTTCGGGACAAAATGTCCCGAACTTGTGGACACACTCACAAAAAGCAAACAGATTTTTCTCTCAAAATTGGAATGGGCGGGGAAGCCATTTTAGGGCTTTGCTATCTCCCTGATAAATGAGAAGTTAAGTTTCGTCCATATATATTTTTATCTCGATGTATTCATGATTTCTTGCATAAGCAAACGACGCTGATTTTCTGATATAGTCAAATATATTTTCGTCTAAATCTTCGTCCCATGTTGTTTCGCTGAAAATTTTATTTTCAGCGGTTGGCTTATACAAGATGACTACATGGATTTGATAAAACTCTTCATCATCATCATTTGAAAACTGTCGAACTAATGAAATTTGAAAAAATGGTTCTTTTGAAAAAGCAGTAAATGTTCCGGTTTCAAATAAAACCATATCTTCTTCAAGCGGTGTGCTGCACATCTGCTCAAAAACATCAACTATTTCTTCCACAGACATTTTATCCGTTATCTTATCTTCTAAAAACTTAATCAAGTTCTCCATTGATTTTCCTCCTGTAAATTCTTATTTATTGTTCTCTACTTCCGTCCCCGCTGTGGATTTGGATTTTTCAGCAAATCTGACTTATCAGTTCTTAGAAATGGGCGGGAAGCCATTTTAGGGCTTTCCCGCCTTGATTGCCCATTAGCAAAGACGGGCGGGGCTGTCAACGGCGGCGCATGAAATGCGCCGTTCATCTTGACCGTTGACTGGCTCGACTGGCTTTGCTATCTCCCCAACAAGTTATTGTTTGTTGTTTTTCCAATTATCTAAACGGGCTTGCATAGTTTCTCGCCATTCTTCACTTGGACAAGCAGTAATCAATTTTCGATACTCTTCACTTGATGGCGCTTCTATCAAATAAGACTCTACCAATTTTAGCAAATCCCACTCTACTCCATACATTCCACCTTCGGGGAAAATGTCAATCAATACGCCTACCTCTTCTCTTGTCAGTGGCGTTTTTACATTGGAGAGCAATTCATCATACATATTGATGGTTTCTACTGTAGGGTCATCTTTCACTGCGTCTGGCATTTGACCGAGAAGTCTCAATTTTATAATTGCCTCCTGCACCTTTACTCCCTCCAATTTCTCGTTCTCTACTTTCTCCCCCGCTGGGGATTTGGATTTTTGAGCAAGTCCGACTTTTCCGAAATCTTTTTCAGCCACTTCTTTTCTTCCCCGGACAGCTTCTTAAAGTTCAGCCGCAGCCGTTTGCAGATAAACGCCAAAGACGCTTGCTCCGGGTCGCTGTCTGGGCTGGCGTTTTCGGTAGCGGCTTCCAATAATCCTTTCAGCGGGTTGTCCTCCGGGACACTGAAAAAATCGTCCTTATGTGCTTCCCGCAGGTCAAGAGCTATCTTGTTTATGTCCTGCTGTATCACATAGCGGCAAAAACTGTCATCATCAATATGGGCGGCGATAAGCTGTCTTAACTGCGGGTCGGACAAGCTGGGATTGTGCTGCTTCATAATGGTTGCGCTCACAGCGTCTATAATGGCATTTGCACTCTGCACCTGTTTGCCAGCGATACCGTTTACATAGATTTCGAGGTCAGCCATCAGCCGGGGGAAATCCGGGTGTACCGCCAGTTCACACAAGAGGGAATTATCCACCAACCCGCTTTTCAAGAGTTCAATCATATCATCACTCAAACGCAGGTCTGCAAGATCGGCGTTTGGGTGATTTTTTGTTTGAGAACGCCCCAGCAGATAATCAACAGTCACTTCATAAAACTTTGCCAACTCAATAAGGGCATAATGGCTGATGTCCTTGAAATTATCCCCCTCATAACTGCCCAACGCAGACTTGGAGAGGTGCGTCTGCTCCGCAAGCTGTTCCAGCGTCAGCCCACGCTCCACACGCAGGTCTTTCAATCGTTCTTGTATGGATAGTTCCATGCTCTCCCTCCTTGTCTGCTCGATAAATTGGAAGTTGTTAATCTTCTAACTCAAAATCATCTTCGTTTACAAGACCACGAATAAAATCCTCAAAACTATCTGCTAAAGGAGTGATTTCGTAATTTCCTTCTTGGTCAATATGCACTACTTTAGGCTCCCCGTGTGGGCCACACTCCCGGTAATCTAAAAAAATCATATCATGTCCAGCACTGGGACAGTCACAAATAGCTACCCCAATAGCAGGGTACTCCCATTCATCAATCATAAATTGGCTTCCCAACTCTCCACACAAAGAGTTGGGTTTCTCTCTCCCGATACCAAAAATTCCTGTAATAGCTACATGGTCATCTGCCCAACTGGTAGGTTTATCCGTAGGGAAACAAGTATTGAAAGGAATGCCTCCGTTATGTTGTTTCATCAACCAAATATAAGAAGCTGGTAACTTATAGCCTAATTCCTGCTCAACACTGGCAATCAGTTCATCAGAAGGCGATTCACTGACATATTCTTTCAAGGCATACGCACTGTCCTTCCAAAAGTTTGTAAAATCAAAGTTATCAAACATATTTAGTTCCTCCTCCAAAATCCCGATTTATCACTTTCCACTTATCATTCTACCACAATTCCGAGAGCGTGGAAATAGGCAGTTTTTTTGGCGGATTTCCTACCTTTCGGATATACGGGACGGGCTGTCTTTTAGGTGTAGACTTAGGGTAGTTCATCGATGAGCTGCACCTTGAAAAACGAATGACCGTCCGAAAGGGAATACCCCGGCAGGGGAAGCACCGCAAGGAGCCAACTTCTGGACACTTTGTCCAGAGGTCACTTCGGGACAACTTGTCCCGAAGCTGTGGGGAGCGTGCCAACGCCGGAACACGCCGCAGAAATGGGGCAGGAAGCCTTTTCGGAGAGAGCGGCAACGGAAAGCAAAATGGAGGAAACACATGAGAGAGAACCCATATAAACGACTGCCGCCCATAGAGCGCAAGCAAGACGGTTCCCTTTACCGCATGACCCCAGCGCAGCGGAAACAGGCAAACGCCCTGATCCGCCGGGAGTGCTGCTGTTATGAGGACGGGAACTGTATGTTCCTTGACGATGGGGACACCTGCACCTGTCCGCAGACGGTTTCTTTCTCGGTCTGCTGTAAGTGGTTCCGCTGGTCGGTTTTGCCGCAAGTCGGAACGCTGGAAGCGGAGATTTTCCGGGATAAGGAGCTAAAACGCTGTGCGGTCTGCGGCAGAGTGTTCGTCCCAAAGTCCAACCGAGCGAAATACTGTCCCGGCTGTGCCGCCAGAGTTCACAGGCGACAGAAAACAGAAAGTGAACGGAAAAGGAGGTCTACTGTGGACAGTTAGGGGCTGAAAAGCCCTTGATTTTCAAGGCTTTGCAAGCACAGAACAGGGGCAGGCAATAGAAACTACCGTCTGCCTCCGAAAACGGACTTCTAACCGTCCACAAAACACAATATGACAAACACCATTTATATCCATCAGCCGGAAAAAGCGGTCAGCTTTACCCGGCTTCCCAATTTCCTTTTTGAAGCCCCCACATTCATGCCCCTGTCCAACGAAGCAAAGGTACTGTATGCCTTTATCCTGCGCCGGACAGACCTGTCCCGAAAAAACGGGTGGGTGGACGAATACGGGCGGATTTACCTCTACTATCCCATCAACGAGGTAGTGGAGCTGCTCCACTGCGGGCGGCAGAAAGCGGTCAACACCCTGCGGGAACTGCAATACGCCGGACTGGTGGAAATCCAGAAGCAGGGCTGTGGAAAACCCAATCGCATTTACCCAAAATCCTACGAAGCGGTTCCAAACACCGACTTCAAGAAATACGGTTATGGAACGCCGGAGGACTGAAAACCGCACTCCACAAGTACGATAATCAATCCTCTTGAAGTACGAAAATCGGACGGTATATAGAAATACAGAGATTAAAACGATTTTATTTATATCTTATCCATTCCTATCCGATCCGAGATATTTTCTGCGGGATTTTCCTGTGGAAAAGTCCCGGAAAGGAACGGAACGGGGAAAGGAGTTTCATGGCACAACACGCAATTTTGCGATTTGAAAAACACAAGGGCAATCCGGCAAGACCGCTGGAAGCCCATCACGAACGGCAAAAGGAACAGTACGCCAGCAATCCCGACATTGACACCAGCCGGAGCAAGTACAACTTCCATATCGTTAAGCCAGAGGGCAGGTACTACCACTTCATTAAAAGCCGCATTGAACAAGCTGGCTGCCGCACCCGCAGGGACAGCACCCGGTTTGTGGATACGCTGATTACCGCCAGCCCGGAATTTTTTAAGAAGAAGTCCCCAAAGGAGATACAGGAATTTTTCCAGAGGGCGGCTGATTTCTTAATCGGGCGTGTAGGGAAAGAAAATATCGTGTCGGCGGTGGTACACATGGACGAGAAAACGCCCCACCTGCATTTGGTCTTTGTCCCTCTGACAGAGGACAACCGCCTGTGTGCAAAGGAGATTATAGGGAATAGAGCCAACCTCACAAAATGGCAGGACGATTTTCACGCCTATATGGTGGAGAAATATCCCGACTTGGAGCGTGGGGAAAGTGCCAGCAAGACAGGCAGGAAGCATATCCCCACCCGTCTGTTCAAGCAGGCGGTCAATCTCTCCAAACAGGCAAGAGCCATTGAAGCCACGCTGGGCGATATTACCCCGTTCAACGCCGGAAAGAAAAAAGAGGAAGCCCTCTCCCTGCTGAAAAAATGGTTTCCGCAGATGGAGAACTTCTCCGGTCAGCTCAAAAAATACAAGGTTACAATAAACGACCTTTTAGCAGAAAATGAACAGTTGGAAGCCAGAGCCAAAGCCAGCGAAAAGGGCAAGATGAAAGATACGATGGAACGGGCAAAGCTGGAAAGCGAGCTGAAAGACATTCAGCGGCTGGTAGACCGTATCCCGCCGGAGGTGCTGGCAGAACTGAAACGGCAACAGCGGCACACAAGGGAACGGTGATTGATGGCAGAAAACATTTCACGCCGCAGCATGGCGGCACTGCACTTTGAAAATTAAATACGGAGGTACTATGGAGCATATCAGATACAAGAAAGAAACCGAAGTCGTGACTTTTCAGGGAAAGGAAATCACGCTGGAAAATCTCTCTCCGGTGTTCACGCCGGAGCAGGAAGCGGCAAAACGCCGGGAGCTGGAACAGCAGCTTTATGAGGTGTTCCGCAAGTATGCCGACAAACGGCAGAGTGAGGAAGCCGGGGCATAAGGTTTTCCGAAGCCATCGTTGATTTGCGGGGCTGCTGGCGGTATAATAAAGCTGTCAGCAGCTCCGTTTCTTTTTTAAGAAAAGGAGCGACAATATGAATAATCGAATAGACGCAATCTATGCAAGACAATCGGTGGACAAAAAGGACAGCATTTCCATTGAAAGCCAGATTGAATTTTGCAAATACGAGTTGAAAGGCGGTAACTGCAAGGAATACACAGACAAGGGGTACAGCGGCAAGAACACAGACCGTCCGAAGTTTCAAGAACTGGTGCGGGACATCAAGCGGGGCTTGATTGCAAAGGTCGTGGTTTACAAGCTCGACCGTATCAGCCGTTCCATTCTGGACTTTGCCAATATGATGGAGCTGTTCCAACAGTACAATGTAGAGTTTGTGTCCTCTACGGAAAAGTTTGATACCTCCACCCCGATGGGGCGGGCGATGCTGAATATCTGTATCGTGTTCGCCCAGCTTGAACGGGAAACGATACAGAAGCGGGTGACGGACGCTTATTATTCCCGCAGCCAGCGAGGCTTCAAGATGGGTGGGAAAGCCCCTTACGGCTTCCATACAGAGCCGATTAAGATGGACGGTATCAACACAAAGAAGCTGGTGGTAAACCCGGAGGAAGCGGCAAATATCCGGCTGATGTTTGAGATGTACGCCCAGCCCACAACCTCCTACGGGGACATTACCCGGTACTTTGCCGAACAGGGAATTTTATTCAACGGCAAGGAACTAATACGCCCCACGCTGGCGCAGATGTTACGCAATCCTGTCTATGTGCAGGCAGACCTTGATGTGTACGAATTTTTCAAAAGTCAAGGGACAATCATTGTCAATGACGCTGCCGATTTTACCGGCATGAATGGCTGCTATCTGTATCAAGGGCGGGATGTGAAGCCCAGCAAAAAGAACGACTTGAAAGACCAAATGCTGGTGCTGGCTCCCCATGAGGGCATTGTCCCCTCCGACATCTGGCTGACCTGCCGCAAGAAGCTGATGAACAACATGAAAATCCAGTCTGCCCGAAAAGCCACCCATACATGGCTGGCGGGAAAAATCAAGTGCGGAAACTGCGGGTATGCCCTTATGAGCATTAACAATCCTGTGGGAAAGCAATATCTCCGCTGCACAAAGCGGCTGGACAATAAAAGCTGTGCCGGGTGCGGGAAAATCATCACTTCGGAGCTGGAAGCGGTTGTTTATCAGCAGATGGTGAAGAAGCTGGCAAGCTACAAAACGCTGACGGGCAGAAAAAAAGCGGCAAAGGCAAACCCGAAAATCGCCGCCCTGCAAGTGGAACTTCTCCATGTGGACAGCGAGATTGAAAAGCTGGTGGACAGTCTGACGGGTGCAAACAATGTTCTGCTCTCCTATGTGAATGTGAAGATAGCGGAACTGGACGGACGCAAGCAGGAACTTCTGGCGAGGATAGCGGAGTTGACGGTGGAAGCCATCAGCCCGGAACAGGTCAGCCAGATTTCCGGCTACCTCGACACATGGGACAATGTATCCTTTGATGACAAGCGGCGTGTGGTGGATTTGATGATTACCACCGTTGCCGCTACAAGTGACAGCTTGAACATCACATGGAAAATCTGACGGGCGGCACACCTCCCGTCAGACCGTTACCCTGTGTAGTCCCTTGTAAACTGTACTTTAATACTATATAAATAACTATGCTGATAGCCAGTCCTGCGAAAAAGGAATAATCTCCTGCCAACAGAGAAAGACCAAAGGATATTATCATAGTAACCATGGCTCCCATGTTAAAGCCTTTTGTATAAGTATACTGTCCTCCTGCATTGTAAAGGTCATCTACATTTAGAACTGTTTTCCTTATAAAGAAATAATCAGCCAGCATAATACCAATAATAGGCCCCAGCAAAGTAGAAAAATGAGACTGAATAACTACCAGGAAATCCCCTCCCTGCTGCTTCCATGGCATCATTAAAAGACCTATAATGCCAGAAATAATAGTGGTCATCCAGAATTTCATTTTAGGGAAAATATTTAAAAGAATATATGCCGGCGGCATCAAGTTGGCAGCCGTATTTGTGGACCACTGAGCAAAGGCTATGGAGATAAAGCAAAATACCAGCATAAACATATGATTGGAAAACAGGCTGTAAACTACATTGTTTAAATCCCACTCTCCTGTAAACACGCCGGCCGCCATTCCTACCATCATGGCAATAACTCCTACTGCCAAAAGTCCGATCAGCTGTCCTAAAATCGCTCTTTCATTTCTTTTAAGTAAGCCTTGGTTTTTATAATCATCGCTTCTTTTAATCTGCCTTGCTAAGTCCGGGCCATTTAATGCCATTGTAATCCATCCCCCGGCAATTCCGGACACTGCAAAGGCAATAGAATAATTTCCCGCCGCCTTTACAGCCATAATATCCGGCACTGAAACATTATATTTCTTGCAGATTGTAACTACAATAGCCGCAAACATAATCCCCAGCATAGGAACAGCAATCCAGTCAAATTTTGCCATTGCCTCCATTCCAAATAATGCATTAATAATCTGAAATGCAGCAAATAGAAGAAGCATCATAGTCACATTGTCAAATCCGGGCACTACAATTCCCATAATCATGTTAAGAGCGCAGGCCCCCACCCATGTCTGGAAACCAAACCAGTAAAAACACGGCACGCATCTTACCAGGCCCGCTAAGTACGACCCTTTATATCCAAAGGCAGCCCTGCTGTACACAGCAAACGGCACTCCGTACTTTGTTCCAATATCTCCTGCCAGGACTGTGAGAGCTGTAACCAGGCCATATCCCAGCAAAACCACAAGTATCAGCATCCAGGGCGACAAACCGTCGCCCCCGTTATAATATTGCGCCCCCAAGCTGAAAGCCACAATATTAATTGTCATTCCAGCCCATAAAATTGTATAATCCCAAAGGGACAGCGTTCTCTCACTATCTTTTGTAGGCAGAAGTTCCGGACTTCTTAACCCTAATGACTTTTCATTTTCCATAGAAATACCCTCCCGCAGTTTTTCATTTCCCCTAATTTAAACCATACCGTTCCAAATACTGAGGATCAATTTTTCTTCTGATAAACTCCCCTGCTCCTTTTTCTCCCTTAAATTCTCCTTCCTCCACTAAAATCTTTCCTTTGGCTATCGTCATAACAGGATAACCCTTTACTTTAAATCCTTCATGGAGACAGTAGCTAATATTATTGTGAAGAACATCCTTAGAAAGAGTTACCTCCTTCTCCATATCTACCAACACCAGATCTGCATCTGAACCTGGAGCGATAATACCTTTTTGAGGATAACATCCGTAAATCTTTGCAATATTTGTGCTTGTCAGTTCACATACCTTATTAATGGAAATTCTGCCTTTAGAAACACCTTCAGACAGTAAAAGCGGCAGTCTGATTTCAATTCCGCTGATTCCGTTTACTACCTTAGTAAAATCCTGTTTCCATGTTCCGTCAGGTTTTTTCTCTAAAAACATAGATTTTTCATCAATATCAAATGTACAATCGTCAGAGCCTGTAAGAAGAATTGTTCCGTCCTTTAATCCTTCCCACAATTCTGCAGCTTCCTTAGGGGTGCGCAAAGGCGGAGAGCAAATAGCCAGATGGCCGTTTTCTTCTTTGTACAAGTTGTCAAACAATGTTAAGTAATGAGGCCCTGTTTCCACATAAAGAGGAGTGCCTTTTTCGTGAGCTCTTCTGGCTGTATTTAAAGCCTCCCCATTTGTAGTATGTACCACTAAAAGGGCGTTTCCCACACACTGAGCAAAATATACGGCTCGTGCAAAAGCCTCTGCCTCGCAGATAACAGGCTTGCATTTGGCAAAGTTCACCCAGCTCATATCATCCTTTTCCCGGCATTTTTCTATGTTGGTCTCCGCAATGCCATTACTTTCACAGTGAACCATAGGAAGTCCGCCTACCTGCTTTGCTTTCTCAAATACCTTCAGCATGGTTTCATCATCGCTCATAACCCCTTCTTTTTTGTATGTCATAAACATTTTAAATGTAGGGATTCCCTGGTCTGCCATTTTCTCAATATCAGCAATGGCCTCAGGGGTAGATTCTACAAATTTTCCGTGTACGCTGTAGTCAATGGCCGATTCCTTCATCTCATCTGCTCTTGCCAGCGCCTGAACGAGGGGAGAGTCCCCCTTTCCCATATTGGCAAAATCCATATACATTGTAACTCCTCCAAAAGCAGCGCTGACGCTTTGCTCATAAAAGCTGTTTGCCCCCAAACACCCCTGGAAAGGAGCCTGACAGTGCATATGAGCCTCAATCACCCCAGGAAGCACATATTTGCCCTCCGCCCAAATTACCCGTTTTCCCTCTGATTCATCATAATGGCCTAAACCTGCAATCTTTCTTCCGTTTACAGCTACATCGCATTTTACTGTAGATGAAGGCGACACCACTAATCCGTTTTTAATAATTAAATCGTACATTTAAAATACCTCCTCTTATAAAACCTGCTTATTTTAATAAGGCTTTCATTACCCCATAGTAACAATCTGCAGCCTTTGTCAGCTGTTCAATTTCAATATATTCTCCAACTGTATGAGCCAGATTTTCCCTGGACGGTCCCAGTCCAAATGTTTTTATTCCCGCCTCCCCTGCATAATGGCTTCCGTTGGTGCAAAAATTGTACTGTGTAACTTCCGGATCATACCCCATTTCCTTTAATTCCTTTAACACATCCTGAACAAAATCAGATTCCTTATGATACAGCCATCCCGGAAAGAACCGCTCCCCAAAAATCTCGCTGCCTGTATAGCATTTTTCCCTGCCCACTGCATATGATACCTTTACCTTCAAATCAGTATCCTCCGCCATCAGCTTTTCCATCAAATCGTTTAAAGGCTTTAATACACTTTCCTTTGTTTCCCCCACTAAAAGTCTTCTGTCATATGTGGCTCTGCAGTATTCCGGCACTACGGAAGCTCCCGGATAAGGCTCTGATTTAATATCAGTCAGCTCCAAAATCCCTTCTCCCAGCACTGGATGACAGGGGGGCTGCAATGTGCGGATAGCTTCAATGACCTTTGCCATTTTATAAACAGCGTTTACTCCCTTCTCCGGATTTGCAGAATGGCAGGGCACCCCGAAGGTTTCTACAACAATTTCTCCTCTTCCCCTCTGTCCTACCTTTAAATTCAGATGGGAAGCCTCCCCGATCACCACATAATCCGGCTTTACTGCCTGGCTGATTGCTCTTGCGGCAACGCCTTCAAAGCACTCTTCATGTACAACGCCTGCAACATATATTTCTCCTGGAAAATCTTTTCCCGTATCTGCAGCAAAGGCTGCGGCGGCACATGTCATTGCGGCAACGGCGCCTTTCATGTCGCTGGTTCCGCGGCCGTATATTTTTCCGTCATGGATTTCTGCCGCAAAGGGAGGATAGGGCCACTCTTTTTCATCTGATACAGGAACTGTGTCAATATGTCCGTCAAAAAGCAGCCGCTTTCCAGGCAGTTTTCCCTTTATGCACCCAATAATATTTCCGTAGCCGTCAATAGCCACCTGGTCAAAGCCCATGGCTTCCATATTTTCTTTTAAAACCTTTGCTGCCCCTTCTTCCTCCCCGGAATAGCTTCTCTGTCTAATCATCTTCTGACAAAGCTTTATAACCTGCTCTTCCCTTTCTTTGCTTAACATGACTTTACCTCCTGAGATTTTCTTTTTATGTCCACGCCTTTTATATGACGCTCTAAAATTTACCTTCTGCCGCTAAAATAGGCTCCGTCCCACACAATAGCTTTATAATTTTCCTTATCTGTATCTCCTTCTGTACTGAAAAACAATACTGTGGAATTCTCATCTAATTTCAGTTCCTTTTTCAAATGTTCCAGCTTAGGATTGGTCATAATTTCCGCCACACAGCCAAAAGCGGAAGCGCCGCTTTCTCCTGAAATTATCTTTTTATCCTGCCCTGCCGGATTGCCCAGTATTCTCATTCCTTTCGCCGCCGTGTAATCCGGACAGGATATAAAATAATCTGCATAGCTTCTCAGCACATTCCAGCCAATACTGCAGGGCTCTCCGCAGGCCAGACCGGCCATAATTGTATCCATATCTCCTGTTACAAAATGAAGCTTCCCGTCGTCTGCCTTTGCTGTGCGAAATAAACAGTCTGCCTTATTAGGCTCCACAATAGTGATTAAGGGTTTATTTTCCTTGTACACATTTGCAAAAAAACCTGTAACAGCCCCCGCCATAGAGCCTACGCCTGCCTGAAGGAATATGTGGGTAGGCGGTTTGGAAAGCTGTTTATAAGCCTCAAATCCCATAGTTCCGTAGCCCTGCATAATCCAAGTCGGAATATTTTCGTAGCCCTCCCAGGCTGTATCCTGAACCATAACCCAGCCTTTATCTGCCGCCTGTTTATTTGCCAGTCTTACGGCCTGGTCATAATTCATATCAGTAATCTCTGCCTCTGCTCCCTCTGCCTGAATATTGTGAAGCCGCTCCAGGGCGCTGCCCTTTGGCATATACACAACTGCCCGCTGTTTTAATTGTCTGGCCGTCCACGCCACCCCTCTTCCGTGATTTCCGTCTGTAGCTGTAACAAATATAATTTCCCCCAGCTGTTCTCTGGTCTCATCAGACGCCAGCTGTTCAAACGTCAGCCTGCTTATATCTTCTCCCAGTTTTTTGGCCATATAATTTCCTATTGCATAGCTGCCGCCTAAAACCTTAAACGCATTTAGTCCAAAACGGTAAGACTCGTCTTTCACAAAAATATCTCCCAGTCCAAGAGCCTTTGCTGTATCAGGAAAAGAAGCCAAAGGCGTCTTGTCATATACAGGAAAGCTGGCGTGGAATTTCTGAACCTTTTCTGCCTCTTTCTCGCTTAAAAAGCTAATGTTGTATTTTTCCGGGATTTCCTTTATTTTTACTAATTTAAATTCATCTGCCATTTTCATTCTCCCTTGATTCATTCTCTGCTTATTTATATAGCAACAGCCATGCCAACTTTTCTAATTTTCCTTTAACTTTTTCTTATATGAAAATCCCTTTAAAATTCAAGGCGTTTCCCTTAACTGTAAAATTGCGTTTCCAATCTTTCTTCCTTATATCTATTCTCATTTTAAGAATATTTCCCATTTTGAGAATTCTCTTTTATCATTTTGAGAATTCTATGTTAAGAAAAAGTCCCTGTACTTTGCTTCTAAAATAGCTTTTTCTGCAAAATACAGGGACTGATATATAGTTACATATTTATTATTATTAAAAGTTCTCCAGCTTTCTGTAAAGTGTGGCCAAACCGATTCCCAACGCCTTAGCTGCTTTTTTCTTCCCTTCAGTGTCTCTTCCAAATTTATTTAAGGCCGCCCAGATCGCCTGCTTCTCAAGCTCTTTCATTGGAATAATCAAGCCGTCTTCATGCTCCTCCACGTTCAAAAAAGCTTTATTTTCCCTTGCCTCATTTAAATCCTCCGTCTGGTCATCCTTTAAAAAACCTCTGGGAAGTGTTTTCACTGTCAGAATTCCGTCCTCCCCAATCATATTTACCATAAACTCTATAGTATTTTCCAGCTCTCTTACATTTCCTGTCCATCTGTGGTTCTGCAAAGCTTCTAAAGCCTGGCTGTCAATTCCTTTTAAGGTTTTTCCAAACAGCCTGGAATACCGCCTGGAGAAAAATTCTGTCAGATCTATAATGTCCTCCTTCCTCTCCCTTAAAGGGGCGATTTGAAGGGGAATCACATTTAACCTGTAGTACAAATCCTCCCTGAATTTATTGTCCTTTATCATAGTTTTTAAGTCTCTGTTGGTTGCTGCAATTACTCTGATATCAATAGGAATTACCTGGTTAGAGCCAATACGGGTGATTTTTCTTTCCTGAAGCACCCTTAATAACTTTGCCTGAAGATAAAGAGGCATATCTCCGATTTCATCTAAAAATATTACTCCATGGTTTGCCAGCTCAAATTTTCCGATTCTGCCGTTTGGGTCCGCTCCTGTAAACGCCCCTTTTACGTAGCCGAACAGCTCTGACTCCAGCAAAGGCTCAGGAATAGCCGCGCAGTTAATTGCAATAAATCTTTTATCCTTCCTTTGGCTGGCTTTCCAGATAGCTGTGGCCACCAGTTCTTTTCCCGTGCCGCTTTCCCCTGTAATTAACACTGTGGAGGTGCTGCCGGCGATTTTACTGATTTCCTGTCTCAGTTCCCCAGTTCTTTTACTGCTGCCAATAATACTGCCTACATTTAAAGTGGCCGTCATCTCATACAATTTATTGTGGTAATCTTTATTGTCTGTAAATACAAATACCTGGGAATACAGGCCTCCTGCCTGCTCCAAATCATACAGCTGTCCCAGCACCTGATGAGTGCAGCCTCTGGCTGCAATTCTGTACTCTGTCTGTCCGTTCATACTGTCCCCTGTAGGCTCAATCTGAATCTGGCTTTTTTCTGAAACCTCAAGCTTCAGCTGCTTTCTGGCAGAATCATTGGCCGCAGTAACGCTGCCTTTATTGCTTAATATTAGAATTCCCTGCTCTACCCGGTTCATTGTACATTCTAAAGTAGCCATTAAAGCTTCCATTTTCTCCATCTCCAAAATTTCCGCCGCTTTAGCTGTAATAAAATCTGTAATTTGTTCCACCAGCTCCAAATACATTTTTTCATTTTTTAAAATCATGTTTTTCTGCTTTAAAGTACTGCCTACCAAGCCGATTACTCCAATTATCTTTCTTTCCAGGCGCACCGGCATAGATATTTCAATTTCCTCCCCGCAGTTCTCTTTTTTAGGACAGCTTTGACAAAACGCCGCCTCCCCAGGCTGATAAATAATCTGAGGCCTTCCTGTTTCTAAAATATGGCGGTATACATAGGCCTCCTGGGACATGTCCTCATTCACTTTATCTGCAAACAGGCCTGTGCCTGCAACGCGAAACAAATTTTCATCTACTACTTCCACATCAATTCCAGATATTTTAGACATAATGTCTGCATATTTCATTACTGTTTCCTGAATCTCCAGCAAAATACTTCTGTTCAAGGTCTTCACCCCCGTTTCATAACAGCAAAACCGCTGTACCATTCCTATCATATCATGGTACAGCGGCTTTTTGAAATATATTTTCTGTGGCAAAAATTACCTATTTTTCTGCAAAAGCTCTCCATATCGGCCTAAAAAGCTTTGAGTTCTCTCATTATTGGAGGCAAACACATCTTCCGGGGCGCCTTCCTCCACAATAATTCCGTCAGCCATAAAAATTACTCTGTCTGAAATGTCTCTGGCAAAAGCCATTTCGTGAGTTACAATCACCATTGTAATATCCATATCAGCCAGGGAACGAATTACCTTTAAAACCTCCCCTGTTAATTCAGGGTCCAGGGCTGAGGTGGGCTCGTCAAAAAACAAAATTTTAGGATTTAAGGCTAAGGCTCTGGCAATCGCCACTCTTTGACATTGTCCTCCAGATAGCTGGCAGGGATATGCCTCTGCTTTATCTGACAATCCCATTTTTTGAAGCAAAATCTCTGCCTCATAGTATACCTGCTCTTTATTTCTTTTCTGCACGCAAAGAGGTGCGTGAACAATATTTTTTAATACGGAAAAATGAGGGAATAAATTAAAATTCTGAAATACCAGCCCATAACTTTTCTGTATTTCTTTTAGCTCTCCCTTTGGCGCGTACACCGCCTGGCCGTTTTCCCCACTCCAGGCAGCTTTTTTGCCCAGGTATACAATCTGCCCGCTGTCAATAGTTTCTAACATTGTGGCACATCTGAGCAAGGTGGATTTTCCTGAACCTGAGGGCCCTATAATAGATACGATTTCCCCTTCCTCTACATTCAGGGAAATATCCTTTATAACCTCCAGATCACCAAAGGATTTTCGGATGTGATTCATTTCCAGCAAATACATAAACAGCCTCCCTATTGATAGTAAGAAAGTTTTTTCTCAACTGCATCCATAACAGCAGCCACTAACAGGTTAAAAATATAATAAAATAATCCTGCTGCAATAAAAGGCGTCATGCTGGCCTGAGCGGAGGCCAGCTGCTTTGCTATGGTAAACATTTCCATAACGCTGATGGTAAATGCCAGGGAAGTATCCTTTACTAAAGTGATTACCTCATTAGTCACTGAAGGCAGAATCCGTTTTATTACCTGGGGCAGAATAATCTGGAAAAACGTCTGCCCTCTGCCGTAGCCCAAAAGCTTTGCCGCCTCATACTGGCCTACAGGCATAGACTGGATTCCGCTGCGGTAAATCTCTGCAAAATATGCAGAATAATTAATTACAAAACCAATAAATGTAGCCCACAGCCGGTAATCATTTGTCACCTTAATTTTAAATAAATAATACGGTCCGAAATAAACTACCATCAGCTGCAGCATAAGAGGGGTTCCCCTCATAATAGATATGTAGAACTTACTTACTGTTCTCACCACTGGATTTTTTGACATTCTTCCAAAAGCCACTATCAGCCCCAAAGGCAGGGAAAACAGCAGAGTCACCACAAAAATCTGTATGCTGACTCCCATACCTGCCAGCAGCTGAGGCATCATAGCCCCTATTTTTGAAATCATATTTTCAATCCTCAAATTACTTTCCAAAAGTTGTAACGTCGCTTCCAAACCATTCCTGAGAAATCTCAGCTATTGTTCCATCCTCTGCCATTTCATTTAAAGTAGCCTGAACCTGATCCCTTAATTCCTCATTGCCCAGCTTAAATCCAATTCCATATTTTTCTGAAGCCAGAACCTCATCTAAAATCACTGCGTCAGACTCTCTTAATTTCAGCTGATATTTAGCAACTACGCTGTCCATTGCAATAGCGTCCACAGAGCCCATCTCTAAATCCATAAACGCCTGATTGTAGTTTGGAGTTTTTTCCAGGGAAGCAAAGGTGCCGGTTAACTCAGCATCCTCATTTAAAGCTGCCTCTGCTGAAGAATCCACCTGAACCTCCACAACCTTTCCTGCCAAATCTGCTGTTGTTGCAATTCCAGAATCCTTAGAAACTACAAACACCTGCTCATTATCCATATATGGGTCTGACCATGTGTAGCTGTCCTCTCTGCCTGTCATGGTAAATCCGTTCCAAATACAGTCAATAGTTCCTGACTCCAGCTCCATATCCTTTGCATCCCATGCAATAGGCTGAGCCACAAATGTCATTCCCAATCTGTCGGCTACCTCTTTTGCTAAAGCCAGGTCAAAGCCTGTGTAGCTTCCGTCCTCTGCCTTAAAGCCCATTGGAGGAAAATCTGCGTCAAAGCCAACTGTAAATGTACTTCCCTCTCCCTTAGCTTCCTCCCCGTCAGTTTCTTCTGACTGACTGTCAGCTTCAGCTTCTGTGCTTTCCTCTGCCGCCTTAGTTTCAGTTTCATTTTTTGCCTCAGCTGCAGCTGTGGCGCTATCTCCTCCCTGGCTGCATCCGGCTGTTGCCGCCATCACTGTCATTGCCATTAATACACTAATCAAACTCTTTTTCATAATCCTTTTCCTCCTGATTTTCAACATGCTACTATGGTAGCATACTAAAGTATTTTTGGCAAGAAAATTCTACAAAATATCCTTCAGCTGTTTTAAATGGCAGATTTCATAGTCAGGCTTTATTTTCCCGGAGTTTTCATTTTTCTTGGGATTATACCAGCAGGTAGCAACGCCGGCATTTATTCCCCCTAAAATATCCGAGGATAAAGAATCTCCTACAATCACAGCTTCCTCTCTGGCGCAGGGAATTATTTTAGAAAAGCAGTAATCAAAAAATTCCTTCTGAGGCTTTTGGCTGCCTGCATCCTCAGACACAAATACACCCTGAAAATACTGCTCCAGTCCTGATATTTTCAGTCTGTGAAACTGAGTGGCTGATAAACCGTTGGTCACTACATACATACTATATTTTTCAGAAAGATAGGCGCATATTTCCCGGGCCCCGGGAAGGAGAAGAGCGCTGTTATTTAACTGCTGCCTATATAAGCGCTCTGCCTCCTTCCCGTCTACAGTAATCCCCATGCTCCCAAAGAATATGTGAAACCGGGTGTCCATAATCTGCTGTTTTTGAATTTCTCCCCGCTCAAACTGCTGCCACAGCCCCTGATTAATATGATGATACTCTTTCTCTTTTTCCCTGTCAGGGCACACTCCGTAGGCTTTCATAACCTGCCTGATTCCGTCTGTTTCTGCCTGGTCAAAATCTAATAAAGTACCGTCTATATCCATAAGAACTACTTTATATTTCTCCGTCATCATAAGCAATCTCTCCGCCGCAAATAGTGTATTTCACCTTTCCCTTTAGCTCTTTTCCTTTAAACGGACTATTTTCTGCCTTAGAAACAAATTCCTCTGCCCTCCACATTTCCTTTTCATCAAAAATCACCAGATCTGCAGGGCCTCCCTCCTCTATATATCCCTTGTCTAAGCGATACAGCCTGGCGGGATTTAAACTCATCTTTTCCATCAGCTGCACCATAGTTAAATGTCCCTTATCCACCAGCTCCATAATGCCTAAAGAAAGAGCTGTCTCCAGGCCAATAATGCCGCTGGGGGCTTCTGTTAAAGGCTTATTTTTTTCTTCTGTGCTGTGAGGCGCATGATCTGTGGCAATAATATCAATAGCGCCGCTTTTCAGACCTTCAATCAACTGCTGCCTGTCCTTTTCTGTTCTAAGAGGAGGATTCATTTTGGCCAGAGCGCCGTGCTCTAATACTGAGTCCTCAGTTAAAGCAAAATGGTGAGGCGTCACCTCAGCCGTCACCTTAGCCCCTAAGGCCTTCGCCAGCTCTACCATTTTTACAGAATTTCCAGAACTAATATGCTGGATATTGACTGAAGCTCCTGTGTGCAGAGCCAGCATACAGTCTCTGGCTACCAGCACGTCCTCAGCCAAAGCAGGAGAGCCGAAAATCCCCAGCTGTTCAGATACTGCTCCCCGGCTGATGCCATTATTCTGGATAAACTGTGGGTCCTCCTCGTGGAAGCTTAAAGGCACATCCAGCCTGGCCGCCTCCTCCATAGCTTTTTTTACCATAGAAGCGTCCATTAACGGGATGCCGTCGTCTGTAAATCCTGCCGCTCCCTTGGCCTTCAGCTCCTCCATGTTTGTCAGCTCCTGACCCTTTAAGCCTTTTGATATAGCAGCAGCTGCAAGAACGTGAATTTTTGTCTTCTTTCCCTGGCTGATTACATATTCTAAAGTCTCCTCATTATCTACAACCGGCTTTGTATTTGCCATACAAACCACAGTCGTAAAACCGCCTTTTGCCGCAGCTGCCGCTCCTGTCTGAATATCCTCTTTATATGTCAGTCCCGGATCTCTGAAATGTACATGCACATCCACAAGTCCCGGCCCCACAATTTTTCCTGAAGCGTCAATTACCTTATCATATTCTGCCTGATCTGCCTGTCCTACAGTCTTTATTATCCCGTCCTGAATTACAATGTCCTGAACCTGATCCATCCCTGTCTTCGGATCAATTACGCGTCCGCCTTTAATCAACAACATTTCTCATTCCTCCTTCTTTTACAGCCAATATAGTCTGCCTTTTATTAAATCTGAGTTTACCTTTTATTAAATCTGAAATTCTTCCCCGTCCCGGTTAATATCTGCAACCTTGTCTCTATAGGCTTTGGAGCGCTCCATAGATTTCAGCCTGCCTATTACGGAAAAATCTCCCCAGCAGTGCATGGGAAATACAATATTTGCTCCTACCTTTTTCATAAACTGGTCCATACCCAGGAAAAATCCCTCTTCCTGCCTTCCGTCTAAAGGCACAAACCCTGCGTCTATTTTAACTCCTTGAATTCTGCTTAACTCCTGGTTATATAAACGCTCCATTTTTTGATTCCAGTCGTCCCCCTCAGAGGACCAATACCAGTTATTTAAATCTCCGCTGTGGTAAATTGTCTGTCCGTCGCAGTGAATCAAAAAAGCCACGCCCTCGTCAGTAGACTTTAAAGTCTCTATTTCCATACCTGGAAATACTTCTTTTTTCTCATGGGCCTTCATAAAAACCGTCTGCTTTACCATGTCCTCAGGCACATGTTTCTTCCATATATCACTGGAAAGAATATAAAAAGTTGTCATCAAAGGCCTTTTTTTTGCCAACTGAAAAATCACCGGAGAGAAATGGTCTCCATGGCGGTGGCTGGCCAGTATATATAAAGGCTTGTCATCCTTCATATCAGGCAGCTCCCCCTGAAAATAATCAAATAATAGGTATCTGCTGTCAGTCTCCACTAAAAAGGAGCTGTGGTGAATAAACGTTACTTTCATGGAATTCTCCTTATTCCTCTGATTTTAAGGACTTTCCGCACTTAGGACAGTACTCAAAATCATCATTATCAAATTGATATCCGCAGTGACGGCATACTTTATATCTTCTCTTTTCTCCAAACTCGTCCTGCTCATAAGGATTCCTTTTCCCGGCCTGAATCAGAGTCAGGTTTCTTTCCTGGATTTCCACATCCTGCCCCCTTACAATGGCCGCCCCGGTTTGAGAATCCAACTCATATACTGCCCCGCAGCAAGACATTCTTACAAAATATCTTTTATTCCACTTAAATAAAGGAATAAAGAAAAAGCTGAAATACATATAGGTCATAAAAACCTGATATCGTCCGTAGGACCCGCAGCCTCCGCAGATCACCACAGATCCTTTATAATTCAGCTCCCGCTGACCGGAGCTGATTCCTCCAATAAATATCATACAATGCCCCCGTTTTTTTCTTTTGAATAAATTTTACATTTTACTGCAAAGCTGCCTGAATTCTTTCTTTTAAGCCGCCTTCCCGGTCCTCAAACAAAAGCTTTTTATTATACTGGTAATATCTTTCACATTCATATTCCTGAAGAAAACGGACGGAATAAAAGCTGGTATTTAAATTTGTAATGTAGATTACCATTTCCTGCCCGTCTCCAAAGGCAGCCTCCATAAAGTCAAATCCATGCTCCAGCATAGCTCCGCCTTCTTCTATCATAGCCTCATAGCCGTCGCTTTCAGCTGCAAATAATTCTTTTATTCTCTCCCAGGCTGCATTTAAATCCTCCAAATGTTCTCCCTTTAAAATCTGGAGATATTCTTCCATCTTTCGTATGACTTTTCTGTAACGGTAATCCTCCCTGCGGCTTAACAAATCTGCCTCTTTCTTTCTCCTTCTTTCCATAGAAAGGGCTGTCACCGCGTCCCCCATACAGGAGGTGGCGCTTACCTTCTCCCCTGCCTGGTCTCCGTACTCCTTAAACCACTTTAACTGCTCCATTAAAACAGTTACAAAGGTTTCCTGCTCCAAAGTCTCCTTAAATCTATTGCTTAATTTGGAAAGCAGCAGTCCGATTACGCTTAATTTCTCATCAAACGGCGCTCTTCCCACCTTATCGCACAGGTCTTCGCTAAACTTTCCTCTGAGAATTTCCTCTACCTGATATTCATTTTCATACTTATAATAAAGCTCCAGATAATTGGCAAAATCTTTT
This sequence comes from Lachnoclostridium edouardi, assembly GCF_900240245.1. Lineage (GTDB taxonomy): Bacteria > Bacillota > Clostridia > Lachnospirales > Lachnospiraceae > Lachnoclostridium_A > Lachnoclostridium_A edouardi. The sequence continues at coordinate 2,083,217 of NZ_OESQ01000001.1, read as the reverse complement.
GCTATAGTAGGATGCTGAATATACTGGAAAATTACGTCCCTGTCTACAGGCTTCTGAATTTTCTCATAAACCTGAATCAATGTGGATAAATCCTCCCATCCACGGGGAGTTGCAAACAGTTTTCCGTCTACTGTAGTCTCAATCTGGCAGAAATACTGAGGCTTCACATCCAGGTAGGAAATTACTGCAGGGTGTATAGACTCCTGGTAGGCATATTCTCTCCACACCCCTAAATCAGCCTCTACCTGAATCAGCTTAATACGGTCTAATGTTACAATGTCAAATTCTCTTACAGACTTATTAAACTCCGGCGGATTTCCTGCTGCCACAATCATCCAGCCTTCTGGAATTTTATGATTTCCAAAGGTTTTACACTGTAAAAACTGAAGCATAGTAGGCGCCAGCGTCTCAGAAACACAGTTAATCTCGTCAATAAAAAGAATTCCTTCCTTTAAGCCTGTGCTTTCAATTTTATTATAAATGGAGGCCACAATCTCACTCATTGTATACTCAGTAACAGAATACTCTTTTCCTCCATAGGATTTCTTAGAAATAAAAGGCAGACCTACTGCGCTTTGTCTTGTATGGTGGGTGATGGTATAAGATACCAGTCCAATTTCACACTCTCTTGCAACCTGCTCCATAATCTGAGTTTTTCCCACTCCTGGAGGTCCGATTAACAGTACTGGTCTTTGTCTGATTGAGGGAATGGCATACGCTCCAAATTCATCCTTCAATAAATATGCTTCTATAGAATTTTTAATTTCTTCTTTTGCTCTTTTAATATTCATAATAATATGATCTCCTTTTACATTTCACGTTCTCCGCCTTCTGTCCAGATAATCTGGCCTCCCCAGTCATCCTCCAGCTCCTCCTCAGGCTGAGCCGCCAGATCCCCAGGCTCTAAAATCAGCTTCATAGCCCATGAAGGGACAGACAAATCCGTATAATTATCTTTTATAAACACAAAGGCTGTTTCATAAGGAGGCATTTTAACAGGGTATATTCCCTCCCCGTCTGTAAAGTAAATCAGCCCTCTCAGCTTGTGGAACCTTTGCTGCAGCACTAAACTGTTTACATATTCAAAAGCCGGCCTGAAATCTGTCCCCCCGTGGCCCATAATAGTAAAGTCCTTCATATATTGGTCCATTTCTTCCTGACTGGTGATAATTGTATCGTTTTGTATCTTGTCATCGCACTGAATAATATGGATATTAATTTTCCTGAAATAGCTTTCCGACTCGCAAAGCACAGCATAAGTTTCCTCCAGAAAACGCTTTACCAGCTCCCCGGAACAGGACATGGAGGTGTCAATTACAATGACAAAATCCTCTACTCTGTACATTTCCTTTGTCTCCTGAGGCTCAATTAAAGGCATATTCCCATAAAGCTCCAGACCGTAAGTATAAAATACATAGTCAAAGGAGTCTGCATCTACCTGCATCTCTTCCTTTAGAACTGCAAACTTTCTCAAAAACTTTTTATAGTCGTACCGTTCTCTATTTTCTACCTTTACCTGCTCTAAAAGGTCTCCGCTGTCATCAGAAGCCTGGTTGGCAAAGGTTTCCATCTCCGTCTGCATCTTCTGCCTGTTTTTATCCCATTTATTTTTCCTGGGCTGAGACCTTTTATTGGAATCTTTATCATACCAGTATTTGTGGTCATCTATGCAGAACTCGGCAGCCATGCGCATATACTGCTGTTCATTTAATTCCATTTTCTGAAGAGCCTTATAAATTCCTTCTGCCGTCAGCACCTTCATCTCCCTTTTCAGTCTAAGATAAAGCTCTCTTCTGTATGCAGACGGGGACACTCTGATGCATTTTAAATACATACTGTCTATAATAGATTCCATGGCAATATCGCAGGCCAGATTCCAGTATTCTTTTGCCCGTTTTCCTATTGTATCCATGTGGCAGAATAAGCAGTGAAGCACCAGATGAAGATAGGAACGATTGACATAGATTCTGCCTTTTTGATACAAATCGCAAAGATACTGAGGATGATAATACAGCACAAATCCATCTGTGCCCACACCGTTGCAGCCTGGATCTGCCACAAAATCCAGGCTGCTTAAAGATACATCCAGAAATCTCATATTAATATACAATTCGTTTCTGGAATTACTTAATATTTCTGTACATACATTTACCAGATTCAACTCTTCCAGCTGCCTTTGTCTGGTAGGATCTATCATGCTTCCTCCGTTCTGCCGCCAAACCGCAAAGGGGCAGCTTACAATGTAAACTTTTTCCGCGCCGGCTTAAAATGTGAATGCCGGTAATCCATAAGGAAACTAAGGCCTTCCTGATTTCTCAATTTAGAGGCCTCATCTATGGCTTGTCCCAGCTCCTCCTGAGAATAGTCCGTTTCCTTTAACAGCCACCTTAGCTGGTCCAAATCCTGTCTTTTTAAAGCCAGCCTGGCTCCTGTTACCCTGTGTTTATTTAAATAATCTTTATATTTTTCCCTGTGCTCCCCGGCCAGACTGTAGGGATATCTCAGTCTGTTTACAGCCATATCTGTACAAAGCTCTTCCCGTTCCACCACGGTCATATTATAAAACTGTGAATCATATTCCCTGAATTTTAACTCTCTGCCCTCAAAACAATATCTATAGCAGTGGCCTGACCCATGAGTGCAGTTTGATATAATCCGGGCAGGCGTATTTTCCACAGCTTCCTCAAAAAATTCCGGAAAGATCAGCTTTGCATAGCTAGTCTCCCCATCCCTTTCCATATAATAATCCACAGAAATCTCCTGGCGCATCTCAAATAAAATATCCTTTAAGCCTGAGCGGACCTCTGGAAGAACTGTTACATTCATATAGTTTACACCCTTACATCCAGTAAATGCCCCTGCTCCAATATCATTTGTGCTGCTGTAAAAGTAAAATCTTTCCCAATTTTCACAGTTATAAAAAGCATAAGGCCCAATTTTTCTCACAGTAGCCGGCAGGCGCACCTCTTTTAATCTAAGTCCCTCTAACAGGGGAGGCTCTTGTCCCTCTCCCCCTACCCTGTCTAAAGCAGTCCAAGTCCCCTGGGGAAGCTCTCTCCTTTCTGAGGAAAACGCGTAAGGACCTATTTCTGCAACAGGCAGGCCGGCTATCTCAGCCGGAATTACTGCAATATTGTCAAAGCTGCGGCAGGCTGTAATCTTTATATATCCCTTTTCTATTTGGTACAGACACTGTGTGCCCTGAAACTCTTCCATTTCTGTCATCCACCTTGCTTGATTTTCAAATTTAGTGTAACATTTCTTACCCTTTGTTTCAAGAGAAAAAGAAAGCTGAAAAGGGAGACATTTCGTAAGGAAGTTGTCTCCCTTTGGCTTTTGTAATCAGTCAGAATGATTGGATGGTAGGAAAATCAATCATATCGAAGGATCACAGAAATGAAACAGCATTACATTGATGAAAAAACAGGTATCAGTTATAGCTTGCAAGGCGATTATTATTTGCCCGACCTTGCCTTACCCGCCGAAAAAGGACAGCCTATAGGGATATGGGGACAGAGGCATTTGCGGTATCTGAAAGAGTATCGCAGGATTACATATCTTAACCTGCTCACAAGCGGCAGGCTGAACACCTACCTTTCCGACATTGATAAACAAGCGAAGGAAATGTTTTCCCGGTTGATAGAGCAGATGGCAGAGCGAGAGGGTGTGACCGAGCAGCTAAAAGCGAATAATCAAATGGAGTGGATTGCACGAATGAATAACATCCAAAGCAGAGCAACAGAAATCGTGAATCACGATATAATTTACAACTAACTTAGAACGGAGCTGTAAAAAAACAGCTCTAAAAAACGCTGAGGTCGTGAGATTTCAGCGTTTTTTTGGTATAATTAATTATGCGACTAACTAAAAATACCAATAATAATTATACTGTAAGACAATTAAAATTACCATTAGAAATTGAAAAATTAATTGATATTTCTGATCCTGTATATACTTTCTGCGAAGTAATGGATCACATTGACCTATCAGGATATTTTGTAGAGAAGGGATACAAAACAGGTCGTCCAAGATGTGATGAACAGAAACTCCTCAAAGTAATACTCTTTGCTTTTATGGAACACGGAATCTGTTCTCTGAGAAATATTGAAAAACTCTGTAGAAATGATATCCGATACATGTACCTGCTTGATGGCATGAGACCCCCTTCCTTTGTTACTTTCGGCAACATCATCCGAAATGAACTTACAGATTCAATCGAACAGATTTTTTGGATGTGAATACTTATATTTTTGAAAAAAACCAGGTGGATCTGGAACATACTTATATCGATGGTACTAAAATAGAGGCGAATGCGAATCGATATACCTGGATATGGAAAAAATCTTGTACAAAAAATCGAGATAAGGTTTTTAAAAAGATTTCAATGCTGATCGAGGCCATGAACCAAAACGTGTTAAGCTATTTCGGTGTAAAGCTTCAAAAGAGGGAAGAGTATGCCATTGATTATGTTTGTGAACTGTTGGAAATGTACAAAAAAGAAACAGCTCTGAAGGAGTCCTCGTTTGTTTCCGGCTGTGGTCACAGAAAAAGTATTCAGCAAAAACAGTATCAGGAATTGCAGAGATATCTTGAACGCTTGAAAACATATGCACATCATATAGAAATCTGTGGAGATGAAAGAAACAGTTATTCCAAAACAGACCATGATGCCACATTTATGCGTTTAAAAAGAGATTACATGGGAAATGATCAGCTGCTTCCAGCGTATAATCTCCAGACTGCTGTCTGTGATGAATACATTGCGGCAGTAGATGTAAAACACTATGCATCAGATATGGAATGCTTTGTTCCGCTGATGGAGAAATTTAATGAAATGTACGGACATTACCCCAAATATCCAGTTGCCGATGCGGGATATGGTTCTTACAATAACGATCTTTATTGTGAAGAGCATGGGATGGAAAAGTATATGAAATTCACTATGTTCAAGAAAGAAACAACAGATAAGAAATATCATAAAGACCCATATCGTGCTGTAAACTTTGGAAGGGATGAATCTGGGAACCCGATCTGCCCAAATGGCAAGAGATTTTACTTTAAAGGCAAACGTCATGTTTATAAGAATAAATATGGAAGAACAGAAGAACTCTATGAATGTGAATCTTGAGATGGTTGCCAGCATAAAAAAGAATGCAGTTCAAAGGCCTCTGGTAATCGAACAATTCGCATGAATCAGGAATTGACAGCCATCCATCAGGAGGTGATCAAAAATCTTGAAACCACCCAAGGAAGTCTTTTAGGAATGAATCGAAGTATTCAGGCAGAAGGAACATTTGGGATTTTAAAGTGGGATAAATCTTACAAAAGATTATTTCGGAGAGGCGAGAAAAACGTAATACTCGAAGTCACATTGATTTCGTGTGGCTTTAACCTTTATAAATATCATAATAAAAAGCGGAGACAAGAAATGGTTGCTTAAAATGTAAAAGTTATACATATAGCTTTATTAAGTGTACGTTTTTTTACATATAAGATCAGAAATCATGTTCATATAACAGATATTGAAACAAGGAATCGCCAGAACCGGCATTTGCCGGAACTGGCGATTCCTAATTAAGGACTTATTTTACAGCCCCGTTGTGTTAAGTTCCAATTACACATTGTGATAAGTTCTCAAAACTTATATAATTTTAAAAAATAAATTTTGAAATACTACTTTTCTGAGCATCGCTGAGATTTTCAATTTTTTCGTTAAATTTAATTTCCGTTTGATCAATGCTTTTAACACAAGGCTTCAACCATTCGATTTCTTCGAAAGAAAATCCATATCGTAACATCCATATTTCAGTTGAATCTTCCGTTCCATATTTGATATACTTTGCTAATCTTTCAGCACGATCGTCTTGATATGCAAGATAATACTGATGGAAAATCGCATAGAACAAATCGCTCAGCTTAAACCCTATAAGTTTATCAAGAAAATCATATGTATCATAAACAATACGGTCGTAATCGACATCTTTACCCTTTGTTGCAGCAGGGAATAAGGGAAAAGTACGCAATTCTTTATCAGGAATATCACTATAACCTGCAATATATCGAACTGTCAGGCTATCAGCACGATCTTGTTGACCTGCTTGTAACAATAATCGCCGTTGGGTAACATTGGAAACATAAGCATATCTCTCTTGACAAATCTTACTAAATGTTTTGCCGTGCACTTTCCAGATCATTATTTTAATGGCGGAATCAAAAACGAATTTTTCTGCTGCGGTTAGTTCTCGACCTAAGTACTGCTTGTATAAGCACTGAAAGTCCTCATACACCTCTTTTGCTACTGCATTAGGCAACACAAACCCTGCATCAGTAAACATCATATCTAACAATGTAGGGACTACCGTAGTAACGCTATCTGACTTTAATTTCTCAAGATCTTTATTTGTAAGATTATACTCGTCAGAAAATTCTCCTGTTTTGATTGCTTCTTTGTACTCCTCATATTTCTCATCAATTTTATCGTCGGTTGTATCTAATCGAGATTTTGACGAAAGAGTATTTTTCTTGCGGTACACTTTTCGGAATCTACTCATTGCATTTGGTCGTAAAATGACGCTACCAAAATCAAATACAGGTTTGTTGGTAGAGCGACCGGCTCTACCAATCAGATTTTTAACAGACAGTGTCTTACTTTCCTCAAAGCGGTCAAGATAAACCACATCGAATGGCATATTGATTCCCTGTTCCAGTGTAGAAGTAGCAAAACAGATTTTACAGAAGCCCTGCTGTGTAAAATGCTCTAATATCAAACGGGCTGTCAATGGCATTGAACCGTGATGAACAACAATACCACATCTCAATTTTTCCAGCATATCAGAGTTATAAAACGACTTATCAGTTGTTGAAGCACCAATATACTCCTTTAGCTCATCTATCATTTTTATTGCAGTAGTATCATTAATTGGTTGGCACATAGAAATATACTTATGAAATTTCCCATATATCTGCTTACTATAAATGTGTGACTTTGGTACATAGATCAGTACACTACCACCCTTTTTTAGTGCTGATTCTATGGGATCAAAGTTTGCTTCGAGTTTTCGTTTTCCCAATGTTGCAGGATCACTCCCGAAATGATAGAATTTTTGGTTCGTGGTGTCATGGGTATAGAAAATCTGTCCTACATTTTTTAATTCATAATTGCTGTATGTTGCCGTTGTATCAATGGTTTCAATGCCGTTCTTCTGCAATTGTGCTTCAGGATTTTCAACAAATGGATGTGCAAAAACAAATTTTGCATCAAAAAAATACTTTAGTGCTCGCCTCACAATACTATCAAAATAGAGACCTCGCACCGAGTGCTCATCGCTGAGTTGAGCTTCATCAAACAGAATCAAATCAATTTTTAGCCAATCTTTATTTTTGAACAGCTCTTTTGCACGCTCAGGTGTCAGTATGAAAATGTTTCTGTGAATGTGTTTTGTATTAATCCTATCAACAAAAGTCAGGACATTTACAGTTTTTCGATCCACAAGATTGTTCAATCGGTCGTAGTACTCGTTAATAAGTGCTCTTGAGGGGACGATGACAACCACATCATTGGAACATTCAGAAATAAGATGTCGAAATACAAATGATTTCCCCGTACTTGTTGGTGCCGAAAAGCTGAAATACTGCAAATTTCGTATCTTCTTGAGAATATCTGCTTGCATTGGCGTATAGTCATTGCCAAATTCATCCTTGAGTTGCTGGTGATACATCTCAAAGATTGAGCCTGTAAGACTTTCGATTTTGGGCTGTTTAAAAAACAGCCCCATCGTGGCAATGATTTCTTGCTCGTCCTTTTTGAAAAATTCTGGTTGGAACAGTTTGAAATATGATACTATTTCTAAAACCAGCGAGTTATTGGGTCCATTTTGATAAATCTCAGATTTGACATAGTCTATAATCTGCTCCAAATCTTCCCCTTTTCGAATTTTGGCAATGATATTGCCCTTTTCTAAAACAGTATTCATAAGTCCACCGCCACCAAAATGAGTTCCTCATATTGAAGTAATGATTGAAAGTCCGGGCGCTTCGTGATATTAGCGATTATTCTATCTGTATTGGTAGTTTTTGCTGAAAACGCAGCAGAAAACCCCTTTCTTCCATCGGCTGCCCTTTGCAAAGCTGACATTGTACAGAACGGTTTTAATTCAGGAAGATCTTCAACATCTTTTCCATCTTTAATAAAATCAACGATTTGTGGCAATGCCGATGAATACGCTGTTGTAGTGGCAATATATTTCGCTTCACCGAAAATAACTGTATCCGTAATCTTATTCTGTGAATGAAAATCAAACCCAGGATTTCCAGAACGCTTTTTACCAACAAGTTCATCAAGAGGAATATCTAAATAGTCCAATTTCGATACCATAGTTTCTCTGGCTAATTCAGATACTACATACTCACCAGCATCTTTGCTGACATTGTCACCAACGCATTGGTCAAACTTTTCTTTAATATCATCAATAGTTTTCTTTGCACGGGATGCAAAAGCTTTCTGTTCAAAGTCTTGATCGAATTTACTGAGCCAAGACAAGTCCATAAGAGCACGCAAAATATCTGATAATGTTGCTGAAATATCTTCAGGATCTATTCTGAAAAATTGAACTTTTGCAGGAGTAAACTCGGTTAACACCCTATGGTCAATTATCTTCAAGACTTTCACCTCACTTTAAAATATCACTCAGCACAACCCAACTATCGCTGTTAATATCCTCGGAATAGCTGTCCATACAAATGCACAGTTCTTCACTTTTTTCATCATAGCGGACAATGCCACCATTTAAGCTGTAGCGTTCCAAATAATCTTTCAGCACGGCGAATTTTTTCGGCGTGAAAATGTCAATATCTTGGCTATTGCCACTACGGTCAAAGCCGCCCTTAGTCTCCACGACCCAAATTTCACCGTTTACACTGATAATATAGTCAGGATAAAAATTCTTTTGCTTGCCTGAATTATCCGCATATACGATGGACAAATACTCATTGCCTTTATCACCATTTTTATATACCCATTCCACGGCATCACACTTTTCGCATAATTTCTCGAATTTGCGTTCCGAAGATGATCGGACTTCCGCAGAGGAAAGGTAGCCCTGATATACATTTTTCTTCATTTCCAACTGTGTTTTTGCTGTACCGTCGTAGGTAAACAGGCAGGATTGCGGAATATGGAACGACACCTTTGATACTTGGTTAATATCAAGAGTAAGCTGTTCAAGTTCCGCCGCCATCGCCTCACGCACCGTATGGCGTAGCAGATCGGCGTTGTTGATAACAAATGCGTAGACTTCTCTCGGCTCCATTGCGAGGATTTTACGGCTATATGTAAAATTGCGATCAAATAACTTACGAATAATCGTATTCATATAGCTGTATTCCATTCCAATCTCCATACCGATTTTACCCACCTTCTGATGGTACATATGACCATGATCGTGGGTATTTAGCCTTTCGGTAATGATAACCGTATTCATATCTGCCGAAGCAAAATTCAAGGTTGCAGTTTCACCCGAAAGGGTGTGACGCAGAATATCAGCGCTAAATTCAAAACCCGCCGCCTGCAAGCATGCCTTGTTCTCCGTCTTGTTCGATCCAGTCTTGAATTTTTCTTCAAAATATTTTGCTACAGAGAGCATAGCCTTTTTAGGATTGCGGTGATCTGTCACCATTGTTCTCTGTTCGGAGGTCAAGGTGATGCCTTTATACTCATTTTTAAGGAACAGAGTAGCTGCTTCTAACGCCCCTTTGCCGAGACTCAACTTAACACCGGCGGTGAATTTTTCATCGAAAGTGTAGAGATAACAGCTATCCAGCAAATCTTTGCCGTAGTGGTGTGCCTCCGGCATACGGCGAATACGTCCGATGGTCTGAATTTCAAAGGTTTCATCCATATTGTCACGGAGCTTTACCAAAATGGCGGCTCTCGGACAGTCCCATCCCGTGGCAACAGCTTGCTTGATAATAACAGCAACAGAGGGAGCATTGATTTTTTCGATGCCCTCCAAGTTTTCGTGCATATCAGAAAGCCACACCGCAAGTTGACCGTTTTCATAGGTTACGCCCTGCGTTTCAAACCAGCGTTCCACGTCGTCCTGCAATTTCTCCGATTTGTTTGGAATCTGCACCACGATCAAAGGATTAATATCCTTCCCATTGGAAAGAAACTCCGCACGGATTTCACGTTGCTTAGCATAAGCCTGTTTTAATAGATAGCTGGTTGCATTCTCCATTTCTACCTGCTGGGGAAAATCCTCATTAATTATAAGCATTTTCTTGATAAGTCCCTCGGCAATAACATCCGCTTCAGGAATTTCTATGATTTCCGCATTTTTAATCCCTTTCGGCGTAGCGGAGCAACGAATGATTTTGTCCGTATGAAAATACTGGATGATTTCATCCGCCTTCACCGTGTTGTTCTGATGGCTTTCGTCCACAATAACAACAAAATGCAAACCGGCGTTCAGAGCATGTTCAATATGCTCTAAGAAGTTGGTGCGTTCGCTGTCTTTCAGGGCGTTGTTGCCCTTTTTCGTTAGCTTTTCCCAGTTGATGAAACAGTTATCGTTTTCTTCAAAGCCGCCCGTCATTACATCGGAGAGCAGCTTTGTCTGAGCAGAGTGAATATACTTATCCATCTTTTCCTTGCTCTGCTCCTCCAAATTGCCCTTGCCGGGGGTGAGCCATACAAACACGGTATGACAGTAGGATTGCACATACTGGTGCATAAAATATGTAAGAATAATTGTCTTTCCGCTACCCGTAGGGCTTTTTAGAATAATGTCACGGGCAGGCTTTTCCATCGCCTCAAAAAGCGATTTTACAGCCGATAATTGAAAGTTTTTCAGTTGCACCGCTTACACCTCCTGTAAATCCCGATAATAGTAGTCGGGAATGATATTGATTTCGATACCGTGGTCAGCAAGGGACTGTTCCTGTTCCTCATCGGGCAGCAAATCGTGCCCCATATACAGTTTGTGGCACTTGCCGTAGGCTTCGATATTTGTCATAAAATCATCAAGTTCTTCTTCGGTTAGCACGATAGCAATTTCAGCGTTGCCGATGAAATTTACGCCGTTTTCAAGTTCTACAAGTTCACGGATATGCCTTAACAACTCGTCCGCATATTCGTAGTACATACGCTCTGAAATCGGCACATATTCTACCTTGTAATATTTCAGGCTCGCAGAATAATTTTCCTTATCGATAACACGTTTAATTCTCTCATATGTAACATCACGGCAGATATTATTTTCATTGTTGGTGCAAAGAATGAATTTGCGATTACCGCCATCTTCTGCATTCAATTTCATAACTGCATGTCCAGTTGTTCCGCTACCTGCAAAAAAATCAAGGATTGAAATATTTTTATTTTGAATAAATTTAATTAAATATTCAATCAGTTTTACTGGCTTTGGATTACTGAAGATATTAGTAGAATTAAATAATTCCTTTAATTCTGCAGCACCATCTGAAGTCGTTCCGTATTCAGTTATAATAGAACGAGGTTTGTATCCTTCAGGTTGTCTTTGCTTAAAATGTACTGTCCATTTTCCTTTGACTTTTATAATTCTTGCTTCTCCCTCTGCTAAATCTGAAAGAAAACGTTTTTCTGAACGCAACCATGAAATAGGTTCTCCATTTTCATCTTTTTCAAGGACTGTACCATCTGGACAAGTAATTGCATAATACTGTTTACCTGATTTTCTTTTGAAAGTATCCCAAAAGAACCTCCCTTTTTCATCTTTCTCCTTATAACGAGTAACATATTCTTCACCATAAGCAATAAAAATATTATTAAGTAACTCTTTGTTTTTTGAATACATAAGAATATATTCATGTTCAGTAGCAACATGTCGAGAATCATTGCTACCACCTTTTTTCTTTTGCCATATCATTTCTGATATAAAATTATGTTCACCAAAAATATAGTCAGCAATCATACGAAGCTCAGCCTGTTCGTTATCATCAATGCTCATAAAAATCACGCCATCCTGAGTAAGAAGATTGCGTGCAATTTTTAAGCGTTGAATTAAAAAACTAATCCATTTACTATGGCGATAACAATCATTATTGTCAATATATGCATCATCATATATGAAGTCTTTGTTTCCTGTATTATACGGTGGATCTATGTATATGAGGTCAATTTTTCCTTTATGTGTTTTTTCGAGCAATTTAAGAGAAGCAAGGTTGTCCCCCTCGATGAGAAAATTCATTTTTCCGCCGTTGTCAATGAACAGTTCTTTTTCTTCGGTAAGTACCGGGGTATGGGTATCAAGCACCTCGTCAATTTCCTCACGGTGTTCCTCGAATACAAGTCCATATTTCTTGCCGTTTACATCTTTCTCTAAATCAGAAAGATAAGAAAGCAGGTTACCAGTATTCTCATCCTGCGGAGCTGAAGCAATAAAGGTTCGGATTTCTTTTATTTTATTCAGCAAGTCCTCACGCTTTTGTTTTGATATATTTGTACTCATTTTGTTTCTCCTAATGCTTTTACTCTTTCACAATTTCTAAATATCGGTCAAGGCGTTCGTTTACATACTCTGCAACAAGTAACACCATATCGTCTGCTTTGCCGTCACGATAAAATACATCAAAAGCATCATAATAGCGTTTACGGTCAGTAAACTTCACATTGATTGCGGGATAGCCGTTACGGATAAGCTCAAGATTTAAAATCAATCGACCTGTTCTGCCGTTACCGTCTATAAAAGGGTGTATTCCTTCAAATTCGAGATGAAAACGGGCAATGCGTTCAATCGGATGCATTGTTTTTTTACGCTCTTCATTTTCGGCAAGTAACTCCATCAATTTCGGCTCAATGAGAAATGGTTGTACCGGCTGGGTATATGCACCTGCAATTGTGACAGGAATACGGCGGTAAACTCCTTTATCTTCAGGTCTATTCATTAGTACCAACGAATGAATCGCCTTGATTTCCATATCTCTCAACCTTGTCTTATTTTGTGCAATATCTTCAATATAAAGGAATGCGTCACGGTGCCCGACAGCTTCAAGATGATCTTTCAAAGGCTTGCGGTCTATGGTCATCCCTTCAAGCACCATAGCGGTCTCTTTTAAAGTAAGCGTGTTGCCTTCAATAGCGTTTGAATTATAGGTGAAGTCAACCATAAATTCATCACGCAAACGCTGTGTTTCGCCTGCAGTAAGCGGACGCATATCGTCAAGTTTAACTTTTTTAATATCAATTTCAGTTAGTATATCTGCAAATCTGCCGCGTTTTCTTTTGTTAGGCAATTTTCGTTTATCCAACGGTTTTTCTGTTTCTGCAGGTATCATATATAATTTTCCTTTGCGGATAACTCCGTCAATTTCACCATTGGCACAAAGCAAACGAACACGACGGGTAGAGATACCCCATTTTTCCGCCGCCTGTGTAACTGTTAAATATTCCATCTTTCATACCTCCTGATTTGAGGGCTACTTATATAAATTTAGTATATCACAGTATCGGAATAATCGCAATGCGTTTCAAAAAAAATCAACATATATTTGCCGATAACGGAGTGTTCGGCAGTTAGTATAACAAAATAGTATGCCCTGCTTTTGCAAAAGCTATACAGAATCTTACCAAAAACTTGATTTTCGGTGATGGTTTTGATATAATAGATTCCCTTGTGAAAGAGGACTACAACTAAATATAAGATGTTTCGATTGAGAATGCGGTGTAAGCCGCCCAACGCCTGCGGTATGCTAAGAGAAAATACCGCCGTCTGCACTTCTATGCTTTTTGGTACTGTCAGCGAGTGAACAGATGAACAAGCAGTCCCGTCTTTGAATTTCAAAGCCGTTACATAGAACATCATTTTGAAGCGAGAGCAACGCTCCCGTCGATTTTTGATGTCTCTGTGTATCGGCTTTTTGTTTTGCCGATTAACAACTGAATGACCGTCTGAATGGGATATGATTTTGCGATGATATGAGCAAAACAACGCTGCTGAAAAACAGGGGCAGGAACGACATTCAGGGAGAACGGCAAAGAGAAAGACGATGTCCATAAGTGTAGCGAGCATCGGATTGTGACCCCCACAATCCCAATCCACAGCCTAAAGGCGTGTGGACTAATTCAGGGGAATACCCCTGCAAAAAGATAAAACACAAGAACGGAGATGATAATTTTGAACAAAGAAAACAATAAAAAAGTGCGTATTAAAGTACGCTTAACCGAAGAAGAAAATGAAGAATTGAAACGCTGTGCGGCAGCGTGTGGACTGTCACAATCGGAGTTTATCCGTCAGCTTTGCAAAGGGAAAATGCCGAAGGCGAAACCTGCAAAAGAGTTTTGGGAACTATTGAATACCCTTTACTCTGTCCATAACAGCTTTCAGAAATGTGCTAAGTATGAACATTCTACTTTAGAAATCTGCAAGGAAATTGAATGCCTGATCCTCGATTTACAGAAGGCGACATAATGGCAACAACAAGTCTATGGCATATCGAAGGCAGACTGAAAGACCTGATCGCCTATGTGGAAGATCCCGAAAAGACAAGAGCAGACAATCCGAACTTGCAGCCGTTGTGGGATGTGTTTTCCTATGTCAGCCGCCCCGAAGCCACCGAGCAGGGCGAGTATGTTTCGGCTATCAACTGTCTCAAAGAAATCGCTTTGCAACAGATGATTTTAACGAAAAAACAGTACGGCAAGGAAAACGGATATATCGCTTGGCACGGGTATCAAAGTTTCAAGCCGAACGAGGTCTCACCCGAACAGGCACACCAAATCGGCTTGCAAACCGCAAAAGAAATGTGGGGAGATAAGTATCAGATTATCGTCACTACCCACCTTGACAAAGACCATCTGCACAATGTACGCCCGGATAGGGCAATGAGAAAAGCAGTATGAGGTACTGCCCCGTAAGATAACGCGGGAAACAACCAGCCTAACCGAAAGGCGAAAGCTGACACGGGAACACAGTACGGCTGGAAAGCGGTAAGTCACCTAAAGGCAATCGGGTGCGACTGAACCGCAATGTTAATCGGATATAAGGTATAAGTTGGATTTNCGGGAAACAGCCAGCCTAACCGAAAGGCGAAAGCTGACACGGGAACACAGTACGGCTGGAAAGCGGTAAGTCACCTAAAGGCAATCGGGTGCGACTGAACCGCAATGTTAATCGGATATAAGGTATAAGTTGGATTTACTGAACGTGAGCTTCCAGTTTCTGTTATGTGCCGATAGAGGAAAATTGCCTGAAACCTCTGGTACGGAAAAGGCAAGTTATGGTTGTGGGCTTGTCGGTTATCAATCATTCCGTACAACCTGTAGGGGAACCTATGGTAACGAAGCGAAAGCGATACCGAGAATCCGAATTTACCAAGTCTCATTGCTAACCGGGGATGCCCTAACCAGGAGTGCCGCACGAAAGGGGGAATGAAAAAGCGGCTATGGCTTTGGAGCCTGAAAATCCTGCATGGGTACGGAGTGCTCGTAGTAGTCCGAGAGGGGTAATGACCCTTACATGGCGAAGGGGCACAGTTATTGCGCACTAAAATTAGAAGTTGATTAGGGAGGAAAACCTCACATGAAGCCAACAACGGAAATTTTAGCAAGAATCAGTCAAAACTCACTTGCAAATAAAGAAGAAGTATTTACAAAACTGTATCGCCATCTGTTGCGTCCTGACATTTACTTTGTGGCATACAAAAACCTGTATGCCAACAACGGTGCGGCAACAAAAGGAGTAAACGAGGATACGGCGGACGGTTTCAGTGAAGCCAAAATAGATAGTATTATCAAAGCATTGGCGGACGAAACCTATCAGCCCATGCCGGTGAGGCGAACCTATATCCAGAAGAAGAATAACCGCAAAAAGCTGCGTCCCTTAGGTATACCAACCTTTACTGACAAATTGGTGCAGGAAGTGTTGCGGATGATACTGGAAGCGGTATATGAACCTATCTTTCTGGATGTCTCCCACGGTTTTAGGCCAAAAAGAAGTTGTCATACGGCCTTAAAACAGTTGAGACGGGAGTTCAACGGTACGCGTTGGTTTGTTGAAGGCGACATCAAAGGTTGCTTTGACAACATCAACCACGCTGTTCTTGTAGGCTTGCTGAACAATAAAATCAAGGACGCTCGGATAACCAAGCTGATTTACAAATTCCTGAAAGCAGGATATTTAGAGAATTGGCAGTACCATAAGACGTACAGCGGTACACCGCAAGGCGGTATCATTTCTCCGCTACTCGCCAACATCTACCTGCACGAATTGGACAAGTTTGTAATGAAGTTGAAATCCGAATTTGACACGCCCGGAGTGGGACAAATCACACCTGAATACCGAGAGCTGCACAATGAAATCAAACGGCTATCCCACCGCTTGACGAAAGTAACAGGTGAGGAAAGGGAAATGGTGCTGGCAGAGTATAAGCCCAAACGTCAGAAACTGATGACCATTCCCTGCACTGCGCAGACCGACAAAAAACTGAAATATGTTCGGTATGCGGATGATTTTCTAATAGCAGTCAAGGGAAACCGTGAGGACTGTCAATGGATTAAGAGCAAACTGGCCGAGTTTATCGGAGATACACTGAAAATGGAACTCAGTGAAGATAAAACGCTCATAACCCATAGCAGTAAATGTGCAAGGTTCTTAGGCTATGATGTGCGTGTGCGCAGAAGCGGAAAAATAAAGCGGGGTGGCCCCGGTCATGTAAAAATGCGTACCCTCAATGGGGGTGTAGAACTGTTGGTGCCACTTAACGATAAAATCCGTCAATTCGTTTTCACTAAAGGTGTGGCGATACAGAAGAAAGATGGTTCCATGTTTCCAGTTCATCGGAAATATCTGGTTGGGCTCACAGACTTAGAAATCGTTTCAGTATACAATGCGGAGTTAAGAGGAATATGCAACTATTATGGTATGGCAAGCAACTTTTGCAAGCTGCACTATCTTGCCTACCTTATGGAATACAGTTGCTTAAAAACCCTTGCTTCAAAGCATAAAACCAGCCTATCCAAAACCATTGACAAGTTTAATGATGGCACAGGAAAATGGGGTATACCCTATGAAACGAAGCAGGGAGACAAAAGGCGTTACTTCGCAAATTACGCCGACTGCAAAGGCAAGGGCCCTGCTACGGATTACATCAGCAATGCTGCCGTTGTCTACGGATACGCAGTCAATACCCTTGAAAACCGGCTGAAAGCAAAGGTCTGTGAGTTATGCGGAACGACAGAGAGCGACCATTACGAGGTTCACCACATTAACAAACTCAAAAATCTCAAAGGCAAGGAACGGTGGGAAATCGCAATGATTGCCAAACACAGAAAAACGCTTGTGGTGTGCAGGGATTGCCACCGCAGTATTATCCACAAAAAGTGAGTTTTGTCTGAATGAGCAGTAACAGAGCCGTATACTCCGAGAGGGGTACGTACGGTTCCCGGAGAGGGTGGCGCAAACCTATCACAGCAATGTGACAAGGCGGTGCTTCCCTACTCCACCATTTTTGTTTTAACTCGGTCTCTTTTCTGGACGGAAAGAAATACAACTATTCCAAAACAGAGCAGAGAAAACTTCGTGATGTTTCCGACAGAATATGTATGGAACATGGATTATCGGTCATAGAAAACCCCCGTAAAGCACCGTCAAGACAAGTATGGCTTGATGAAAAAAGCGGCAAGCCCACAAGGTACAATGTCTATCGTGAAGATGTGAAAGAGGCAATCAATTTCAGCCGCCGCCCCTATTATATGGAGGAATATCTGCGGCGAAAAGGATATATTACCGACTTTACGGGAAAGCATTGGAAAATACGATTGCCACAGTATGAGCATTTCACAAGGCTTGATACACTGGACAAAAGATGGACACCCGACAATATTCAAAGGACAATGGGTGCATATGCTTCCTTTGGAAACCGCAGGGCAACCATCAACTATCCGCCGCAAATGCCGCAAGATTTACGGGATTGGTTTCATCCTTTTCACAAGACAAGTCATATCTACAAACTGTATCTCCACTACTGCTATTTGTTAGGCGTTCTTCCGAAAAATACGGAATACAAACCGACAAGCCCATACCTCAAAGAAGATTTGAAAAAACTCGAAGTCTTTTCCGAACAGGTGCGGTATATGAGCAAATACAGCATTGAAACCTTTGACGATTTGTATGCAGATAGAGATAAATTGCAGGGCGAAATGGATAAGCTGATTGCCTACCGCACCAAGCTGCAAAACAAAATCCGCAGAGCCTCACCAGCCGAAAAAGAAACTTTGCAAGAAGAAAAATCAGGCGTTACTGAAAGGATAACAGAACTGCGAAAGCAACTGAAACTGAACAAAGGGATTGAAGAACGGTCAGTCAAAATTCAAAAGAAAACCGACCTGCTCTATGCCAACGAATACAGGGCAAGAGAGGAAGAACAACATAAAAAATCACAGAAAAAGGAGCGCTATGAACGATGATGTATGTAAATAATCAGGGCAACACTATAGAACGAACAGGCGAAATTTACACGCTGCTCGATGAGATAACCGACTATCTTGCCACTCTTACCAAAGAAGAGCGTATAGCGTGGTTTCGGCAAAGTATGTATCTTGAACCACTGAACTTTGCAAAAGAGATTGACGGCACACTCTATGTAGTCAGAGCCTTTTTCAAGGAAGATGCAGGCGAGAATATCACCGAAAAAGTGGAACGCATTGTCTTGAAAAAAGAGTAGAAAACATCAAGTTTACCGCATTAAAGCGTTGAACAATTACAGCCGATATGATATTATAGGTACACCTACAAATCCTATCATATCTGGCTGTGGAAAGGAGAACTATGAATAAACAGTCAGAAAATATAACTGCCTTGTACTGTCGCTTGTCTCGTGACGATGAGCAGGAAGGTGCTTCGGGCAGTATTAAAAATCAGCAGTCCATACTTGAGAAGTACGCAAAAGACAATGGCTTTCCCAATCCCCGTGTATTCGTTGACGACGGTTGGTCGGGTACAACTTTCGCAAGACCTGCCTTTACGGAGATAATGGAACTTGCGGAAAAGGGCTTGATAGGAACACTGATTGTTAAAGACCATTCCCGTCTTGGTCGTAACCGCTTGGTTGTCGGTCAGTTATTGGAAGAAGGCTTTGACAGTTTAGGCGTGCGATATATCGCCATAATGGACAATATCGACACCGCTAAAGGTATCAGCGATCTTGTTCCGATGCAGGACTTATTCAACGAATGGCACGCTAAAAACACAAGCCAAAAGGTACACAATGTCTTTAGGAACAAGGGTATGTCAGGCGTTCCTCTAACAACAAATCCACCGTTCGGGTATATGAAAAATCCCGATGATAAAAAGGAATGGATGATTGATGAGGAAGCTGCCAAAGTGGTACGAAGAATCTTTGCTCTATGTGTTGACGGTTTCGGACCAACGCAGATCGCCAAGAAGCTGAAAGCCGACAAGGTTATGACTCCCACGGAGTATTGGAACAGTATCGGAAGGAATTGCGGCAAGCCGCCTGAAAAACCGTTTAACTGGTGTTCAGCAACCATTGCAGATATTCTTGCTAAGCAGGAATACTGTGGGGATACGGTCAATTTCCGAAGCACGACCAAGTCTTTCAAGAACAAAACGAAGATTGAAAGACCGCAGGAGGAATGGAAAATCTTCCCGAATACCCATCCTGCCATTATCGAGCGTGAGGTGTTTGAGTTGGTGCAGGAACTTCGACAGCATCGCCGCAGACCGACCAAAAGCGGAATTGTCAGTCCGTTTTCGGGACTGCTCTACTGTGCGGATTGTGGACAGAAACTATATTACAGCGTAACAGGTAACTACAAGCGTGAACAGGCAAATTTCTTTTGTTCCTCATACCGCAAAAATTCCGAAGTATGTTCCGCCCATTATATCCGAGAAAAAGTCGTGATGGAAACGGTATTGGAAAGTATGAGGAGAATCCTCTTAAATGTGCAAGCCTTTGAAAAAGAGTTTGTCCGCAAGCAAATGGAATGTTACAGCGAGGACAAAAAGAAAGAACTTGCACAGAAACGCCGTGAACTGAACAAGGCGAAAAAGCGTATTGCCGAGATAGACAGTCTGATACAGAAAATCTATGAGGATAACGCTATCGGTAAAATATCTGATGAACGCTATGCGACTCTTTCAATGTCTTACGAGGAAGAACAACAACGCTTAAAGGCAGGTATTCCCGAAATGGAAAATTATCTCGAAACTGAAACGGACAAGACCGAAAGCCTGCAAAAATTCATTGACAAGGTAAAGAAGATTACTGAACTCAAAGAACTTACGCCCGAACTGATACACGAGTTTATCGACAGGATTATCGTGTACGCACCGAGATACCTTGACGGAAAGCGTGTTCAGTTGATGGACATTTATTACAACGGTGTAGGCATTTTACGGGAACTCAGTCCCGAAGAAATGGAAAATGCGTTCCAAGAGCATTTAGAAGAACGGGAACGCAACAAAGCAAAAACGGCATAGCCAACAGGCTACACCGCTTAAACAAAACTATAATTAAATTCAATATACAAAAGCCTTGGGGCACCTTCCTTACGGAGGGTGCCCCAACAGGGCCTTTCTATTAGCTTTCCCTTGTTTTCAGCTTATTTTACAGTTTTTTAAATTTTCATAAACTCTGACATCATACATACGCCGGCGGCCCCTGCGTTTACAGGTTCTTCCTGATTATAGGGATGAAT
This sequence comes from Lachnoclostridium edouardi, assembly GCF_900240245.1. Taxonomy (GTDB): domain Bacteria; phylum Bacillota; class Clostridia; order Lachnospirales; family Lachnospiraceae; genus Lachnoclostridium_A; species Lachnoclostridium_A edouardi. The sequence goes on along the minus strand of NZ_OESQ01000001.1, from coordinate 2,062,528 downwards.
GCCGCCAATGGCAAATACAGGTATTTTAACTTCCTGACAAATATTTTTCAAAAACTCCAGTCCTCTGGGCTCCAGCCCTTTTTTACAGTCAGTAACAAAAATATGGCCGGCAGTAATATAGGAAGCCCCCAGTTCCTCAGCTTTTTTTGCCTCCTCCAGGCTGTGAACAGACGCTCCCGCCTCCGTAAATGTATTCCAGCCAGGCTCCTCCTTTTCTAATTGCTCCATTCTCCACAAAGGTAAATGAATATATGGACATTTCAGCCTTTTGGCCACATCAGTATAGGTGTGAAGAATACATTTTACATGATATTTCTCACAGATTTCCAACGCCCTTTGGGCCAGCTTTTCATACTCCTGCTCAGAAAGATCCTTTTCCCTGAGAATCACTGCATAAGGTTTCTCCTTTGCTGCCCGCTCCAGCTGTTCCTCAAAAGGTCTTGTGCAAAGCTTCCTGTTAGTAACGGCAATTACTTTCCCTGTCATTGCCCGCCGCCTTTACTTAGAAATCCCGGAAACAGGGGAGGAGGCTGCTCCGCCTTTTTCCAGTACTCTTCCAAGGCCTGCCAAATAAGCCTTTCTTCCTCCGTTTATAGCCTCCTTAAAAGCCGCGGCCATGGCGGGAATATCGCCGGCTGTGGCAATTCCCGTATTTGCCATTACTGCCGCTGCTCCCATTTCCATAACCTCACATGCCTGGGAAGGGCGGCCGATTCCGGCGTCTACAATAATAGGCAAATCTATTTCGTCAATCAGAATTTCAATAAACGCCTTGGTTGCCAGCCCCTTATTGGAGCCAATAGGAGCCGCTAAAGGCATCACAGCTGATGCCCCTGCATCTACAAGAGACTTTGCCACATTTAAATCAGGATACATATATGGAAGCACAATAAATCCTTCCTTCGCCAAGATTTCCGTGGCCTTTAAAGTCTCATAATTATCAGGAAGCAAATATTTCTTGTCAGGAATTACCTCCAGCTTAATAAAGTCTCCGCAGCCCAGTTCCCTGGCCAGGCGGGCAATGCGGACCGCCTCCTCTGCAGTTGCACAGCCGGAAGTGTTGGGCAGCAATGTAATTCCCTTTGGTATGTAATCCAGAATATTGTCTCCGTCCTCCACCCGGCGCAAAGCCAGGGTTATAATCTCCGCTCCTGCATGGTTAATGGCAGCCTCAATTAAAGTATGGCTGTATTTTCCTGAGCCTAAAATAAATCTGGAGGAAAACTCATGGCCTCCAATTATTAATTTGTCGTCTTTCATATGTATATTCTCCCTTCATTTTACTCTTCTAAAATGCCTAACAGCAGCCTGACGGCCATGTTTGCCTGATGGCCTGCACAAATAGTGACTCTGGGAGCCATTAAGCCTGTGCCGTGGTCAATATCTGTAGTCCCGTCCCCGCAAAGATAAAAATTTTTCATAATTTTTCTTGTTACAACTGTATTACTGCTGCCATAGCCCGCCATGCCGGAACCGGCAATCACTTTCTTCCCCGGACACTTTTCCAGCAATGTATTAATCAACATGGCCTTGTTCTCCGGATTGTCAAATGCCTCGCAGATAATATCATCTTCTGAAAATAAGGCTTCTGCATTTTCCTCTGTCACCGTCACCTGGTCCACAGTAATTTCCAGATATGGATTAATTTCCAGCAAATGCTCTTTTAGAGCCTCTGTTTTAGGCCTTCCAATATGAGGAACTCTGTAAATTTGTCTGTTTAAGTTGCTTAAATCCACAATATCAAAATCCACCAGATGAAGATGTCCCACGCCGCTTCTGGCGAGCATCTCTCCAATATGAGAGCCAAGGCCTCCAAGGCCTGCAATCCCTACTTTTCCCTCCTTTAATTTTTTGTGAATTTCAGGGGAAAACCTGTCATCCATCACCTGATCAAAATCAATTTTCTCAATCATATCAGCCTCCTCCTACAAAGCTGACCACTTCTAAATGATCTCCCTCTCCTATCACCTTATTTTCATAAGCAGCCTTTGGAACAATCTCTCCATTGCATTCCACAGCAACTCTGGCCAGATTATAGCCTTGCTCCGTAAGATACTGTTTTAAATTCTTCCCTGCTGCTTCTGCTGCCTCTTTCCCATTAATAATAACCATTTTTACCTCCTGCTGCCTTTTTAGCGTCTTTTTATGTAATAGGAAAGTTTCCTAGTTACATAAAAAAGGCCACATGAAAAAGCTACACCCGTGGTGGTGTACCCCTTCATGCGACCTGTCACACTCTAAAAATTATTATATAAATTTTTTTAAATTTGTCAAATCCTTTTTAAAATCCTAATTCTGGAAGAACCTCTCTGAGAGGACCATATACTGCAATATCTGCCTTCTCATCAGAATAATGGGGTTCTTCTCTAATAACCGCTAACGTTCTTCCATTAAAATAACGGATATAATTTTTATAAATATAGGATTCTACGCTAGTTCCCAGAAGCAACAATAAATCTGCCTTCGCCACCTCTTCGGTAGTCTTGGTCATAATCTGGCTGTCCACCATTTCCCCATAAAGTGAAACCTGGGGTCTGATAACTGTATTGCACTTCTGGCACAAAGGAACCCTTTTCGCGCTTCTTATGTAGTCTAATGAATACTCTTCCCCACAATGAGGGCAAATATTTTTGTAAACACTTCCATGAAGACTAATGACTTTTTTCATTCCGGCCCGCCGAGGAAGATCGTAAATATTACTTTCCACCATACACTGCAGTTTTCCTGCTTTTTCCATGGAAGCTAAAGCCATGTACGCTTCATTAGGCTCCAGCTCCTCCCCTACCATTTCATTTTTATAGAAATTGTAAAATTTATCTATTCTTGTATTATAGTAAGCACTGGAATATATATACTCTGGCGAGATTCCATATTTAATTTCTAAGTCATAAGCCTTATCCGGATTCTTCATCACCAGATACCCACTCTCCGCCAAAAGACCTGAGCCTCCTAAAGCTACTGTATATTTGCTCTCTTCTATTGCCTGCCTTAATGCTTCTAATTGATCCCGACCACTCATAAGCGGCTCCTTTCTTCCCAGAAAAGGCGGCCATTCTCTATATGTTAGAAAATGGCCGCCTTTACATTTGAACACATTCTTTTAATCCTTATTCTTCCGGTAAGTCCAGCGCAGTCGTTTCATACTTGGCCAAAATAACGTTCTGAATCATATCTCTTGTATTGGAATTAATGGGATGTGCGATATCACGGTACTCTCCATCTGCAGCCTTTCTGCTGGGCATCGCAATAAACAACCCCTTTTCTCCTTCTATTACCTTGATATCGTGAATTACAAATTCGTTATCCATAGTAACTGATACAATGGCCTTCATTTTTCCTTCTTTATCTATCTTTCTTACTCTAACGTCTGTAATTTGCATACTCGTAGCACCCCTTTTGTCTTATTCATGTCCACCCAGATGTCTTGTCACATCTTCTTATAAAACGGCAGATCACAGTGTATATCTTTCATTCTTTTCTATAACGATCTTTATATTATCAGGCGCGCCAATATGCGTTGTGTTAGCCCGGATAGTATCCCTACTTTCCACAATACAGTTTTCAATTACTGTATTATCACCAATATAAACGTCATTTAAAATAATAGAATTTTTAATTACACAGTTATTTCCAATATAAGCCTTTTTAAACAAAATAGAATTTTCAACTGTGCCGTTTAAAATACAGCCGCTGGCAATCAGACTATTTTTCACAGAAGCTCCCGGATTATACTTTGCCGGAGGCAGATCGTCAATCTTAGTATAAACATCCGGATACTGTTTAAAAAAGTAGTTTCTCACCTCAGGATTTAAAAAGTCCATATTGGTCTTATAGTAGGATTCTACAGAAGCAATGTTGCTCCAGTAGCCGTCCATCTTATATGCATAGATTCTCTTTAAATTTCTGTACCGGATTAAAATATCCCTTACAAAATCATATCTGTCCTCTGCCGCGCAGCGCTCGATCAGCTCAATCAGCTGACGTCTTCTGATTACATAAATACCGCAGGAAATTGTATTGGAGCTGGCTATCATAGGCTTCTCCTCAAATTCTGTAATGCGGCCGTCCTCGTTTGTCTTTACAATACCAAAGCGGGTAACGTCCTCATCCTCCTGCATGTCCTTGCAAACTACTGTAATATCTGCTTTCTTTTCAATATGGTACTCCAGCACCTTATTGTAATCCAGCTTATAAATACCGTCGCCGGCTGCAATCACCACATATGGCTCGTGGCTGTTCTTTAAAAATACCAGGTTCTGATACAGGGCGTCTGCCGTACCTCTGTACCAGTCGCTGCTTTCAGATGTGATGGTAGGCGTAAATACTAAAAGTCCGCCCTGCTTTCTTCCGAAATCCCACCACTTAGAAGAACTTAAATGCTCGTTCAGTGAGCGGGAATTGTACTGTGTAAACACAGCTACATTCTGTATATGTGAATTTGTCATATTGCTAAGAGCAAAGTCTATACTGCGGTAGCTTCCAGCTACAGGCATAGCTGCAATCGCTCTTTTATTTGACAATTCTCTCATTCTTTTACTGTTTCCGCCTGCTAAAACAATACCGATTGCTCTCATCGTACCCCACCTGCCTTTATAATGTAGTCTCCGCTTGCCAGTTCTCCATCAGGATAGTCCTCTGCTGTGGTAACGCCGGAAATTGCCGTATTTTTTCCAATCTTAACATTATCCGGAATCACTGTGTGTTCACCTACAGTTACTAAATCAAACTGGTATACCTTTTTGTCATAATTGCTGGGCGCGTATTCTCCTACACCTAAGTGGGCATTTTCGCCAATCTGTACGTCTTCTGCAATAATTGCTTTCTCAACAACAGCGCCTTTACCTATAACACTTCCCTGCATAACAATGGAATCTTTTACAACAGCACCTTCGCCGACTGTAACGCCTGCGCCGATTACGGAATTAATAATCTCACCGTAAATCTCGCTGCCCTCTCCAATAATACTCTTTTCAATGTTGGATTTGGAAGAGATGTACTGCGGAGGGATAATATCGCTCTTTGTATAAATTCTCCAATATTCTTCATAGAGGTTAAACTCAGGAATAATATCAATTAATTCCATATTAGCTTCCCAATAGGAGCCAAGAGTTCCAACGTCCTTCCAGTAGCCGTTATACTCATAGGCAAAAATCCTCTGTCCTGATCTAAAGCAGTATGGAATAATGTGTTTACCAAAATCACAGCCGGGTTCATCTGACATCTTAATCAGAGCATCTCTAAGTACTGGCCAGCTGAATATGTAAATACCCATGGAAGCTAAATTGCTTCTTGGATTTGCTGGTTTTTCCTCAAATTCTGTAATCTTGTTGTTGTCGTCGGTAATTAAAATACCGAATCTGCTGGCCTCCTCAATGGGAACAGGCATAGCTGCAATTGTAACGTCAGCGTTATTTGCCTTGTGATATTCCAGCATCACTTCGTAATCCATTTTGTAAATATGATCGCCGGAAAGAATCAGAACGTAATCTGGATTGTAAGTTTCCATGTATTCCAGGTTCTGATAAATGGCATTTGCCGTACCGGTGTACCAATCACTCCCTTTACTTTTTTCATAAGGGGGCAAAACTGTAACTCCACCTACATTGCGGTCTAAATCCCACGGTATACCAATCCCAATATGGGCGTTCAAACGTAATGGCTGATACTGAGTCAACACACCAACTGTATCTACTCCTGAGTTGATACAGTTGCTTAGAGGGAAGTCGATAATACGGTATTTTCCCCCAAATGATACTGCTGGCTTGGCCACTTTCTGAGTAAGCACGCCAAGACGACTTCCTTGTCCTCCCGCCAATAACATGGCGATCATCTCTTTCTTAATCACGTTATCACCTCTTGCTGTTGTATTTTGTTATGGTTGTATTATAGCACACATTTTAGAAATAGTGAACAAATATTTATTTTAAAATCAAAGTTTTTTGTACAATTTCCGACATTTTTTAACAAAATTTCCCAGAAATTTTTCAGATTTTTTACTAAACACCATATATTGGGTTCTTTAACAAATTAAACCGCTAAATAGGCCCTTTCTCAGCAGTAAATTCACCTGGTTATTTAACAGCATCTTCACACATTATATATAGAAAAGATTCCTGATTCTGCCTATAAAGCCTTGAATCATGCAGGGAAATACAGTATAATCCCTATTAAGTATGCTTTGCCGCCTGGCGGTTGGTATTTCAATATAAAATTAAATATATAAAAAGGAGAATGTTTATGAACCTGATCACTATAAAAGACATATATAAAAACCGGGACGCATATCTGAACCAGGAAATTCAGGTAGGCGGCTGGATACGCAGTCTTCGCGATTCCAAGGCTTTTGGGTTTATTGTTTTAAACGACGGAACATTTTTTGAGACTCTCCAGATCGTTTACCATGACACACTGGAAAATTTCCAGGAGATTTCTAAATTAAATGTAGGAGCGGCTATTGTTGTAAAAGGCACATTAGTGGCTACTCCTCAGGCAAAGCAGCCTTTTGAGATTCAGGCTGCACAGGTAACTGTAGAAGGTTCCTCCTCTGCAGATTATCCTCTTCAGAAAAAACGCCATTCCTTTGAATACCTGAGAACTATTTCTCACCTGAGACCCAGAACAAACACATTCCAGGCCGTATTCCGCATCCGCTCTCTGGTTGCCTATGCGATTCACCAGTATTTCCAGGAAAAAGGGTTTGTTTATGTTAACACTCCTTTAATTACAGGAAGCGACTGCGAGGGCGCAGGGGAAATGTTCCAGGTTACTACTTTAGATTTGAACAATGTGCCTAAGACTTCCGAGGGAGCTGTGGATTACAGCCAGGATTTCTTCGGGAAAATGACAAGCCTTACTGTAAGCGGGCAGTTAAATGCTGAATCTTATGCTATGGCCTTCCGCAATGTTTACACCTTTGGCCCAACATTCCGCGCTGAGAATTCCAACACTACAAGACATGCGGCTGAGTTCTGGATGATAGAGCCTGAAATGGCTTTTGCCGATCTGGAGGACAACATGATTCTGGCAGAGGGCATGTTAAAATATGTGATCCGTTTTGTGCTGGAAAATGCTCCGGAGGAAATGAACTTCTTTAACCAGTTTGTTGACAAAGGCCTTTTAGACAGACTGAATGGCGTTCTCAATTCTGAGTTCGGCCATATTACCTATACAGAAGCCATTGAAATTTTAGAGAAAAATAACGATCAGTTTGACTATAAGGTATTTTGGGGCTGCGACCTGCAGACAGAGCACGAGCGTTATCTGACAGAGCAGATTTATAAAAAGCCTTTATTTGTAACAGATTATCCAAAGGAGATTAAGGCTTTCTACATGAAGATGAACCCTGACAACAAGACCGTGGCCGCTATGGACTGTCTGGTGCCGGGAATCGGAGAGATTATCGGAGGAAGTCAGAGAGAGGACGATTACAATAAGCTGGCTGCCCGTATGGAAGAGCTGGGAATGGATATAGAAGATTATAAATTCTACCTGGATTTAAGAAAGTATGGTTCCACACGCCATGCAGGCTATGGCCTGGGCTTTGAGCGCTGTGTAATGTATTTAACTGGTATGTCTAATATCCGCGACGTTCTCCCCTTCCCAAGAACTGTAAATAACTGCGACCTGTAATGACAACGAGTCCTAAAGAGTCCTGCTCCCCGGACTCTCGCGCCGGGGCAATAATAGGGCTGCAGCAGACGGACAGGGAATATGTCCGGTTCTGCTGCAGCTTCATTTTTTCTATGCAGCAGGTTTTTAATTGAAAACGGAGGTTTTTATGAAATTTATCCATATTGCTGATGTGCACTGGGGAATGAACCCTGACAGCGATAAGCCATGGAGCTGGGAAAGAGCTCAGGCTATTCGGGATACCTTTGCCGCTGTTGTAAAGGAGGCCAGGGAACGGGATGTGGACTGCCTTTTTATTTCCGGAGATCTTTTTCACCGTCAGCCCCTGGCTAAGGATTTAAAAGAGGTCAATTATCTTTTTTCCACAATTCCTGCCATTCACGTGTGCATCATTGCCGGTAATCACGACAGAATACGAAAAAGCTCGGCTGTCCTCAGCTTTTCCTGGGCTCCCAACGTTACTTTTTTTATGGAAGACACCATGAAATCCGTGTATTTTGAGGATATTAACACAGAAGTTTTTGGGTTCAGCTACCACACTCCGGAAATCACGGAAAATCGTCTGCTGGATCTTACGGCCCCTGAAAACAATCATATTAATGTGCTGCTTCTCCACGGCGGGGACGCTAAGCATCTGCCTTTTGATAAGAATAATCTGGCTGCCAGCGGTTTTTCCTACATTGCCCTTGGCCATATTCACAAGCCTGAAATTATAGGCGGCACTCAGATGGCCTATCCAGGTTCCTTAGAGCCATTAGATAAAACTGAAAGCGGGCCTCACGGTATGCTTTTTGGCGAAATTAATTTCTCTTCCAGAAAGCTGACCAGTCTGGAATTTGTGCCTATGGCTCAGGCCCAATATATTTCCCTTGTAATTGACGTGACCCCGGAAACCAGCAACACAGAGCTTTCTCAGCGCATTGGACGGGAAATTCAGAGAAGAGGCTTAGAGCACATTTACCGGTTCCGCATCAGAGGTATGCGTGATCCTGAGATTATCTTTGACCTGCAATCGCTGGAAACCCGCTTAAAGATTATTGAGGTAATTGATGAAACAGAGCCTCAGTATGATTTCAGCGCTTTATTTGCAGAGCATCCCAGCGATATGATCGGCTTTTATATTCAGGCCTTGCAGAAGGAGGATATGAGCCCGGTGGAGAAAAAGGCTTTACATTACGGCATCAACGCCCTGTTGCACACTATGGATGAGAGGAGTTAGCTATGAAATTACTGGATTTACATATTACCGGTTTTGGAAAATTCCATAATAAATCTATCTCTTTCCAAAATGGGCTGAATGTGGTGTACGGCAGCAATGAAGCCGGTAAGTCTACACTTCATACCTTTATTCGAGGTATGCTTTTTGGCATTGAAAGAGGACGGGGACGAGTTTCTAAAAATGATGTTTACACCAAATATGAGCCCTGGGACAAAAGTTCTGGTTATCAAGGCTTTATGCGTGTAGAAAGTAATGGTTTTATTTACAGAATCGAGCGGAATTTTAACAAAAGCTCTAAGGAGCTTCACATTATTAATGAAACTATGGGACGGGAGGAAAAGGCTGACAAGGCATTTTTTGACCAGATTCTTAACGGATTAACAGAAACCTCCTACAACAATACCATCAGTATTGGCCAGTTAAAAAGCGCCACTGACTCCAATATGGCGTCTGAGCTGAAAAATTATATTGCCAACTTGAATACATCTGGAAATATGGCTTTGAATATTACAAGAGCCGCCGCTTTTTTAAAGACTAAGCGAAAGAATCTGGAAAATCAGATTGTACCTGCCGCCGCCAAAAACTACACTGCTCTTTTAGGGGAAATCAGGGGAATTGAGCAGGAAATTGCCTCCCCTGACTTTGAAAATCAGCTGACCTCCTACCAGACCATGAAGCGCCAGGTAAAGGCAGAGCTGGATAAAAAGCAGGAGGAGCGGGAGGAACTGCTTCAAAAAATTGCCAGAGGCAAGCAGATTTTATCTAACAATCAGTTTACAGATCAAGCTTCCATTGAGACTTATATAGGAAATGCCAGAAGGGTTTACAGTGAATATGAATCGGCGAAAAAAGCCTGCGGTAAAAAAATCAGAAAGGTTTGTTCCTTTCTGTCATTTTTAGGGGCCGCAGCCTGCCTTCTGCTGTTTTTCTTATGCAACGGCCTGAAGCTGCCTGAGACTTTTTCATTTTCACAGCCTGCATTACAGCTTTTTTCTGTATGTTTGGCTTTGTTCTTTGTTTTTACAGGAATTTTTCTTATTTTAAAGGACAAGCGGTACCACAGGGAGCTGGAATTAAGCAGCGAGCTGATAAAGGAGATTTTTTCTCGCCATCTAGGGGACAGCTCTATTTCTCAGGAGGCATTAACTGCCTTAGAAGGCCGTATGGAGGAATTTAAAAGATTAAGTGGGGCCCTTATAAAGTCAGAGGAAACTTTGGAGGTACAGTCTCAGGAAATTGCTCAGCTTCAGAAAAAACAGGAATCCTGCAGTGAAATTATTGAAAAACAGCAGCGGACTCAGTGGGAGCTGGAAAAGAAGCTGGAACGTTTGGCGGCCTGTAAGGATCAGGCGGCCGCCCTCCAGCATGTAATTCTGGAAAACGACCATCTCAGAGAAGAAATTACGGCCATTGACCTGGCATTAGAAACTATGACTGAGGTTTCCACCTCTATACGTGCTTCCTTTGGCCTGCTTTTAAACAAAACTGCCTCTGATTTAATCTGCAGTATTACAGGAGGCATTTACAACAGCATGAGCGTAGACGAGAACCTGAATATTTTTATGAACACTAGGACAAAGCTGGTGCCTGTAGAATATGTTTCCAGCGGCACCATGGACCAGATTTATCTGGCTCTGCGCCTGGCTGTAGCCAAACTTATGCAAAGGGACGGAGAACCTCTTCCCCTGATTTTTGACGACAGTTTCACTCAATATGACGAGGACAGGTTAAAAACTGCCTTAAAGTGGCTGGCTCACACATATGACGGCCAGATTATTATTTTCACCTGTCACAAAAGAGAGCTTCATCTGTTAGATGAAATGGGAATCTCCTACCATAAAGTGAATATATAAATAGTTCCTGTATAAAAATTTTCCTGCCGGCAGCTAATTATGCCGGCAGGAAAATTTTATGTTTTCATTTAAAGAATCTCCTCTCCATTTACATACAAATGATATCCATTTGCAGTTATATTAGAGGTATCTCCGTTGAAGCTGGTAATATAGCTGTCCCCTGTAAGAATCCAGGAGGAGGTTTCGTCTAAAACTATATTTACTGTTCCCTCGTCCCCATCTGGATTAATAGAGCCTGTAAAAACGCTGTTATTGCTCATCTGGAAGTCCAGGCTGGAAATATCATCCACCAGAATATTTCCATCTATGCTCTGGGAATCAACGTTAAGCGCCACATCCCCGCCATTTGCTCCTTTAGTCCCCCAGCCTCTAGAGGAAGAGTTGCCTTCCACCCGCAGGAAAATATCATTGGCAAGAGTAAAAGCCACATTTTTCAAGCTGATGGTGCAGTCTGTGTTAGTAACATAAAACATATCTCCTTTTTTGGCGGTAATACTTCCGTCCTCCGCCGAAAAGTTAGCCTCTCCCAACTGCGCATCGCCGGACATACTTTGATAAATCATAATGGCGTGAATATTTTCTTCAGAATCTCCATTGTATGTGTTTTCCATACTTGCCGTCATATTACAGCCCTTCAAAGACACTGAATTCTTTCCTTCCACAACAACGCCTTCACTGGCATTAGCTGTCAGTTCAGCATTGGAAACTGTAATGTCTGCAGTACAATAAATTGCAGGGCTTCCAGTTCCATTGGTCACGTAGGAGCCTCCAGACACTTGGACTGTGCCGCCTCCCCGGTCACTTCGGATTGCCGCGGCAGAGTTGCCCTGAGTTTCCACATCCAGATTAGATGCATACATAGCTCCTCCCCCTGTTGTCTGAATCCCACCAGAATTATTTTTAGCAGTCCGGATTACAGAATCTGAAATAGTTACTGCAGTGCCCTCGCCATAGCTGAAAACCCCATTGCCGTTAACTGCATCGGTATTGACAGTTGCATTGCTGACAGTTACACTGGCCCCGTTTAGGGCTAAAAGACCAGCATTCTGTCCATAGAAATCCCCATTTTCTGTATTAGAAGAATTTCCTCCTGTTTTCTCAACTGTAATATTTTCTAATGAGACCTTCGCGCCATCTATACGGAGAGCATTTTCATCATCTCCATTGGAAGTATAACTTGTTCCCTCTTCAACAGAATCCTCTTCTATGGTATTGGCGGATGTACCATTAGTTACTTCAGAGCTGCCGCCAAATCCCCCGCCTGCATTTAGGTTTTTAACAGTAATCTCCCTGGCCTGGTTCTCATCGTCCAAAGTGATCTCCAGCACACTTCCAACTAAAATATTATCGCTGGTTCCCTCCTGGCTTCCCTGTAAAAATTCAACAGTAATTATGGTGGAATCAGTGATTTCAAATGTAATGCTTTCCCCTGTTCCTATGAAAATCAGACTGCCAGGGCCTGGAGCCACTCCGCCGGGGGCTGGTTTTCCGTCATTATTTTGAGGTGCCCCGCCAGCCGGAGGAGTATCTGGTTTTCCTCCCCAAGGAGCCTGGTCAGCAGGCGCTTCAGGCATATTCTGACTTTCCAGCGCTCCGTTTTCCGCTGTAATCGCAGTTCCATTTATATCTGTTACCTGTACAGTCTGAGAAGTTTCCACATCCCCGGAAACTGTGTCTGTTTCCTGGGAATCTTTAACTTCAGAAGACTCTAATGTTTTCTTTCCGCAGCCTGCCGCCAGGGAAGCCGTCATAGCTGCTATACAAATCCACACTGAAATTTTCTTGATTTTCATATAGGTTTCCTTTCTGCCCTTAGTTTTTATAATTTAAAATGTGCATATGGAACTATAACCCTTCTTTTTTAAAACCTTGTGTAAAAATCGTGAATTTCCTGTGAAATGTAATGTTCAAAATTTACAGCGCCTCATTTACAAATACTGCTTCAATATCTGCTTTCTCTGTTTTTTTAAATCTTCTATTTCTTCCTTCAGCTTATCAATTTCCTCTGCGTAAGAATAGATTTCCTTTAAAATCTTCTGCTGTTCACTGATTTCCGGCAGCGGAATTTTTACAGATTTTACCCGGCTGATATTTAAATTGCTGACTGTAGTGCCGGCCCCTGCCTTTTCTGCAAACTGGCTTTGAACGGCAGGGGAAAGCAGTACATAATATAAATAATCTCTTAAAATATTATCCTTTAAATTTCTTATAAGCAGCCATCCGTCATGGATGCAGCCTTCTATGTCTACAATATACGGCCTTCCATAGCTCATTGAGTTAGATAAAATAAAATCGCCTTTATAAACTCGTACTGACTTCTTTGCCCCTTCTTCAGTGATTTTTTCTCTGGTCTTTTTCACATATCTATCTTCCGGACTAATATCTCCAATTTTAATCCAGTTAACTCCGTTTGCAGCTGCAGTCAAATATTTTTTAATAGGTCTGGGGGAAGCGCCTCTGGATATTTCCCCTAAGGTTTCCATTTTTACCTGAGGAGCAGAGCCGTACACATTTTGAATAATCCTGTGAATGTCACTCTGCTTTTTCTCTATGATCTTTCTCTTGCTGTCTGCTACCTCATCTATTTTCCTATATTGCTCAATAATACTTTTCTGTTTTTCAACAGAGGGAAGAGGAATACGTATCATTCCCAGATCATCTGGATATACGTGAGGCTGTCCCTGCCCCTTCTGCAAGGTATAAACTGCATCCTGGTTGTCCTTCAGAACATAATATACGTATGCCGTTAAAATTTTTTCCTCATCTTTAGACTTAATAGTCGTGCAGTCGGAAGCAAAAATCGGCGTATCCCAATATCCTACATAACCTGCGCTGGCCCCGGAGGCGCTGACTGTAATAATATTGCCATCCCGGTTGCTGCTGTTATTATAGTAAGCCGGCGCCCTGCCTCCTGCCACTACAGGAATACTGCCTTCTTCAATATCTTTTGAGGATATAGAGGTTCCTTTCTGCAGATAACACATATTTTTCAAAAACTCTAACGGATAACTGCCTTCTACAACAATCCGATTAGTGGGGGCTACAGAAATAACATTTGAAAATACAGCGCTGTCTAAAGGCAGAAGGCGGCTTGTTTTCATATATCTTACATTAGATTGAAGACTTTCCGGAATTTCCAGGATTTCATCGGAAAAAGCTTTTCTAATATAATAATTTACTTTATTTTTGTTTTCATATAAGTTTTCATCATCATATAAGGCGGAGCTGATATTGCCATTTTCATTAGTAGAATAATGAATTCCCTCCTGCCCTCTCCGATTAGAAAATTCATACCCCAAAAATGCTTTTTCCTCCTGCTTTTCTCCTGTTTTCACTACTATTGTAGTTTTCTTAAATGTAAGCAGAAAACTAATCAGCTTATTTTTTTCGTTTTCAGATACTGTCTTATAAAATAAAACATGGAGCTCTTTTTTTCTGTCTTCCTCTGTATAATCTTTTGATACTTTTTTCTTTTGTATATCTTTATATACTTTAGACTGATAAAAGGCCTTTTTCAGCTCCAAATAATAGTCGGAGGAGGCAAAGCTTTCTCCAGGCTTTTGTTTTAAAAAGGAAATATAGTCCTCAAACGTTACATTTTCAAATGCCTGGTCAATATATCTCTGCACTACTTTACTTGTATTATCATAGGAAAAATCTAAAAAGTTTTGGAAAAACTGAGTCACCAGCTTACAAATCCGCTTATAGTCTCCATCTACGCGCCGTTCCAAAAACAAAATAATTGTGTTGGAGCCTGTAGCCATAAATGTATTTGGCCCCATATTAGCTATGGCACGAATGTGAAAGCTTTTCAGAATAATCTCCCTTGTTTTTTCATATATACTTCCTGTGTTGGACAACACGGAGGAGGGCAGAATAATCGCTCCCAGGCCGCCGTCCTTTAAAAGCTGAGCTGTTCTCTCTACAAATAAACACTCAATTTCAGAACTGTTGGCCGTTAAATAATCATACAGTTCAAAATCCTCTTTTTCGGCCGTCAAAGTTTGTCTGAATGAGGACACAGAATAAGGCGGATTGGCCACCACAACGTTAAAGTTATTATTACTGCTGGTATTAGAATGAAGATGGCCAATATATTTAGACGATTGAAATTTGTCAAGTCCATCTGCGCAGATAATATTAGAATCTCCGTCCCCATTTAAAAATGTGCTGACCTTTGCAGTCTTAACAAGGCGGTAATCCTTTTCGATTCCATAAACACACCTGGCTGCCCACTCAAAGTCCCCTTGAGCCTGAGTATTGTCTCCTGACTGCTTCCACCTTATAATTTTATTTCTATCTGTAGGGCTTAAATTAGAGGTATCGTAACTGTTCACTATGTCCTGAACAATATCCATATATTCTGTAATGAAATGTCCGGAACCGCAGGCGTAGTCTACTACAACAGGCAGAATCTCCCTGGCGTTTTCCTTCAGATTTTTGTCAATAACCTCCTCTAAAGGCAGGGAGGATATCATAAATCTGGCAATAGGTACCGGGGTAAAAAACTGGCCTGATTCCTGTTTAATACTTGTATTCAGCAGCTGCTCAAAAAAGTTTCCCAAAAATTGCTGTTTGTGGCCATATCGAAACTGATATTTCCCAAGAAGATTAACAATTTCCTTTAAAACCTTGGCATTATCCTCAAATGCTTCTTCATTATATGTATCCTTAAAAGCAAATTCTGAATTGGTATACAGTTTGTTTTTTTGCGACCAGGACCAAAAATCCTCCCTGATTCTGTCGTCCAGGGCAGCAAAATCTTTATCTAAGTCCTCTTTGGAAGAGCCTGTAATATCAATATTTAAAAACTTTTTCATTCCCTTTTTATACAGATCCAAAAGATTTGACAGTATAGTAAGTGAATCAGACTGGCTGTCCCAGACAAACTGCAGCTCCTCATTTTCGTTTTTATCCTCATCCATAATTTTACAGATAAATAGATTTAAAACTTTATTAAATGCGTTAGACTTGTCAGAAACAGCATTGTGTCTTAAAATCTCTAAAAACTGGTTAAAAATTGCGCTGCTGGTTTCATTAGTCAAAATCTCCAGTTTTCCTCTGGTTTTCACCTTTTCTATGGCCTGATATGGCTTTATTCCTTCTTCAAAAATTCCTTTTTCCTGAAACTCTTTATTCCAGCTTTGAAACAGCTCTTTCTTATTAGGGAGAGTTCTCCACTTTTCCTCTACAGGTATCATTGCATACTGTCTTTTTATTTCTCCATTTATCAGTTTAGAGGCATATAAACTGATAATTTCTGTCTCTTTCTCTTCCGCATAATAATTAAACAGCTGTCCTTTAGATTCTCCGTTTGCATTAGCGCTTAAAGTATTTTTCTTTGCCTTTTCATACTTCTCCCCATATGTTTTACATTCAATCATCATATAAGGAGTTTGATTTTTTCTGATTAAAATATCCAGCCGTCCTGACGTATTGTCGCCTGAAGGCCAGGACTTTTCCAGCTCTATATCATTGGGCCTGTATCCGATTGTCAGCAGTCTGTCTATACACTCTAATACAACAAATACTTCAGCCCTGTCCTTTCTTGAAAATTGGGAGGCAGACTTATGATGCACCTTTATTCCCTGATTGTCTTCATTATATAAAATCTCTTTTTTATCAAAATCCACCTTCAGAACATATCTTTCTGTTTCTGAAAAATAGTATACCTTTTCATAAATGTTGGCTGTTCCGTTTTGCAGCTTAAACTCCATTGTATGCAACAGCTCTTTTATGTAATTTTCATCTATCATCTTCTGCTGTCTCCCTTATTTCTTCCTGTGAAAATTATATATCAAACCTCTGTATAAAATCAATGATATTTCCCCAGGGAAAAACAAACAAAACGCCGGAAAACTGTCTTCTGCCTCCTTCTAAGAAAAAGAGGCGGATTATCAGCGATCCCGGCGTTTTTATATAGTCCCTTAACAGGCCTGGCTACATTATTCTCTGTTTTTTCTATATGCATCTAACAAACGGTTAATTCTCTTTGTAGGATTCAGTAAATCACTTAAAGATGCATCGTGGTTTAAGTTATCTATTATTAATGCAATATACTTGCTCATATCTACATTAATATAGTAAGGTCTGGACAGCAGCTCCGGAGTCTGGTAAACCAGGTTTGTAGTAAGAATCCTGTCAATCAGGCCGTTTCTGTAGTACTCGTCGAACTTATTCAGACCGTTTGTAAACAAGCCGAAGGTTGCGCAGATAAATACTTTTCTGGCTTTTCTTCTCTTCAGCTCCTTAGCTACATCCAGCATACTTTCCCCTGAAGATATCATATCGTCAATAATAAGCACGTCCTTGCCCTCTACGTCTGTGCCTAAAAACTCGTGCGCCACAATAGGATTGCGTCCGTCTACAACTGTTGTATAATCGCGGCGCTTGTAGAACATACCCATATCCAGTCCCAGCACATTAGCAAAATAAATCGCTCTTTTCATGCCGCCTTCATCAGGGCTGATTACCATCATGTGATCGCTGTCAATGTCCAGATCAGTCTCTTCTTTCAGAAGGTATTTAATGAACTGATAAATAGGCTGCACTGTCTCAAATCCCTTTAACGGAATGGCATTCTGCACTCTGGGATCGTGGGCGTCAAACGTAATAATGTTCTCCACTCCCATGCTGGTCAGCTCCTGAAGAGCGGACGCACAGTCTAAAGACTCTCTGCCGGAACGCTTGTGCTGTCTGCTTTCGTATAAAAACGGCATAATTACATTGATCCTGCGGGCCTTTCCTGCCGCAGCTGCAATTACTCTTTTTAAATCCTGAAAATGGTCGTCAGGAGACATGTGATTTACAATTCCGCAAAGAGAGTATGTGAGGCTGTAATTACATACATCTACCATGAAATATAAATCGTCTCCCCGGACAGATTCTTCAATAGAGCCTTTGCCCTCTCCTGAACCGAATCTAGGAGTCTGAGCCTGTATAATATAGGAATCTCTCTGATATCCGGCAAAAGCAATCGTGGATTTATGCTCACTTTCTCTTTCATGTCTCCATGCAATCAAATACTGATTTACTTTCTCTCCCAGCTCATCGCAGCTTTTCAGGGGAATCAATCCCAGCGGCCCAACGGGTATGGTTTCGATTGTCTTTTCCTCGTATATCATTTCTCATCCTCCTGTATATATTCATGTGTTTTTTTTATACTGATTTTGCAACGTATCTTTTATATCATTATGTCTGCAAATAGTCAAGCTAGTCATAGCAGTTTTGTCTTTTTTTAATGCGGATATCGTCTCCGTAGAGAGGCACTGTCTCATAGTAGCTGATAATCCGTGAAGCCACTCTGTCTGTATAGCTGTCTCTTAAAACGTTAAAAGACAGATTGGTAGAAATAATCGTCCCTTTTTTTCTTAAAAGCCGTTCATTAATACAGTAAAATAACTGAGATGATGTAAAGCTGTTATTTAACTCAGTGCCCAGATCGTCTATAATCAGCAGATCGCACTCTAAAACATAATCGTACATATCCTGCATATCATCATCCCAGGAGCCGAATTTACTTTTGGAAAACACGTCGAACAAATCATTGGACGACAAGTATATTACAGAATAGTATTGATCCATCAGCTCCCTGGCAATACAGTTTGTCAGAAAGGTTTTTCCCACTCCCGTGCTGCCTGTAAATAAGATATTGCCTTTTTCCTGTCCAAATCTGTTAATAAATCTCTGGCACAGCTCTACTACCTGACCCATGTGCTGTCTGGCAGTTTTCCCCAGCCCTGGAATAATCTGTTCATCGTCATAAAAGTCAAAGGAAAATGTGCGGAAGTTTTCCTGCCTTACCACTTCCTCAATATTAGACTGAGCATATAAAAGCTTCATCTGCGCCTTGCGGAAGCAATGACACTTTTTTCCGTCTATATACCCTGTATCATGGCAGTCCGGGCAAAGGTAATGCATTTCCATATAATCTGCAGGATAGCCTGCAGCTTTTAGAAGAATCTCTTTCTGCTCTTTTAAATCAGCCATCTCTTCCCGCAGTCTGATTAAGGCCTCCTTCCGGCCGTCCAACATCTGTCTGGCCGCCTTCACTGCCGCTTTAATGGAGGCCTGATCTAACTCCTTTACCGCCGGTATCCTGGCATATATTTCTTCCACTCTTTTATCCTGTTCATGCTTATTCTCCAGCTGCTGCTGCTGATAACGGCGTATAATGGAATCATACTGGGAATTGCTCAGGGCCATGGCTGTTCTCCTTCTTTCTTTTTACTTTAATCCTTAATCCTTCCACTGCTGAATCACAAGAGCATCGTAATCTGTATCTCTCTGTTCAAAGTTGTGAAACTGGTTGCCGCTCTGTTTTTTTACAGTCTGCTTAGGCTCTTTTTTCTTTCTCTTTTCATCTAAAGCTTTAATGTCGTCCAAGGTTTTCACCCCGGCCTCTTTCCAGCCTGATAAAATTTTGTCTGTATAGGGAAAACTAGGCTGATGAATAGCTTCTATAGTCCTGCCGCAGGCCTCTATAATAATCTTTTTTGTAAAACCGTATTCTTTAAACCACTTGTCCATATAAACAAGCTCCGGCTCTGCCGGCCTTCTGTCATTTAGCCCAAAGGCTCTCATCACTGCAAAATAATCTTTTTGAAAGCCCTGAGTTCTGGTCTTAGCCTGGCCTACAGTAGTGATTCCTCTCTCATGCCAGTCTAAAGCCACTTTTTCCATGTATCTTAAACTGCTGTGCTGGTTCTGCACACAATATTCTACTAAAAACTCAATTAACTCTGAGGACATTTTCAGGCCGTCGTATAAATACGCCATCACCTCGCTGTCTCTCTGGGTAAATAAACGGTTCATATACTTTTGAGCAATATAAAGCAGCTGAGTAAACTCCTCATCCTCAGCCAGCTTATTTACCTGGTCAGCCGTATAAGGCTTTCTCTGCTCCGTTGGCTTGTCCTCCGCCTTTTTTTCGCTGCCTCTATCCGGCTCCTTAGACTCATATTTTTTTATCTGGCTTTTATCCTGAGGCTCATCAGAAATCTGGTCTTTTAAACTTACGTCCTTTTTTTCCTCCTCCAGCACGCCCTGGCGCTTCCAGTAAGTAATCGCCCGGTTTACGTCTGATTCTGTATGGTTTAACGCATCCGCTATATCGGAAACCTTAAACTCTTCTCCCTCATGGCGCAGTATGTACAAATAAACCTTTACATACTCTCCGTTGGCTAAAGGCATGTATTTATCTATAAATTCATTGGAAATCATTGTTGCTTTTATGAGAAACGGATTCTTAATTTTCAACACCAGGACCCCCTTCTTTTTTCTGTCCTTATCATACCACAGACTTTTTAAAATTGGAATACTTCCACTTATCCACCATTTGAATTGTGGATAATGTGGATAACGTGGATAATATGTTTACATAATTGTAAAATATTTCCCGAATTGTGTCGAAATCCTGTTAAATTCTGGTTTCTCTATATTTACAGATAACTCATTATGTAAATTAAAAAATCCACATAGCTTCTTTACATAAAATGTTGAAAACTATGTGGATAATGTGGATAACTTACTTACCTAACAGCTTTTCCCCCACTTTTACTATATCTCCGGCCCCCATAGTTATCAACAAATCACCGTTGACACAATTTTCTAAAATAAATGTTTCAATTTCATCAAATGATGGGATATAATAAGCCTTTGTGCCTAAATGGTTAATTTTCTCCGCCAGATCTTTAGAGCTGACGCCCAGATTATCTGTTTCCCTGGCCGCATAAATGTCTGCCAGAATCACCTGGTCAGCCATAGAAAGCGCCTGGGCGAAGTCGTCCATAAACGCCTTTGTCCTAGTGTATGTATGAGGCTGAAATACGCACCAAATTTGTTTGTGAGGATAATTTCTGGCTGCTGACAAGGTGGCCTTAATCTCGCTTGGATGATGGGCGTAATCGTCAATCACTGTGATACCTGCCAGCTGGCCCTTTTTCTCAAATCGTCTGTTGGTTCCTGTAAATTTCTCCAGGCCTTCTTTTATTTTTTCCACAGAGATGCCAAGGCAGTCGCAGGCCGCCAAAGCGCCTAAGGCGTTGGCTACATTGTGATCTCCCGCTACTCCCAGCACAATATGTCCCCAGAACTTTCCCTGCTTCATCACGTCAAATTCTGCTTTTGCCATTTCACTGTGGGTAATGTTTACGCTTTGATAATCACTGTCAGCCGAAGTTCCAAATGTTATTACCTGACACTCCAGCCCCTTAGAAATTTCCTGGTAATTGTCAATGTCGCTGTTAATGATAAATGTCCCCTCTTTTGGAAGCTTTTCTGCAAATAAACGGAAGGACCTGCGGATATCAGCCAAATCTTTAAAAAAGTCCAGGTGGTCTTCTTCTATATTCAGCACAATTTCCATAGTGGGCCAAAAGGATAAAAAACTGTTAGTATATTCACAGGCCTCTGTCACAAACAGCTCCGGCCCTCCTACTCTAATATTCCCTCCAATAGACGGCAATATTCCTCCTACTGAAACAGTCGGGTCAGCGTCGGCGGCCATTAAGATTTCAGTTACCATGGAGGTAGTAGTAGTCTTCCCATGTGTGCCTGATACTCCCAGGGAATGTTTATAATTTTTCATTATCTGACCTAAAAGCTCTGCTCTGGTCAGCATAGGAAGTCCTCTTTTTACTGCCTCTGCGTATTCTGGATTGTCAGGGTGAATAGCCGCCGTATACACAACCACGTCCAATCCTTCCTGAATATTTCCGGCCCTTTGTCCATAAAAAATCTCCGCGCCTTTTGCTTCCAGCTTTTCTGTCAGCTCTGACTTTCGCGCGTCTGAGCCTTTTACAGAAAATCCCTCGTCCATTAATATCTCCGCTAAACCGCTCATGCTGATTCCGCCGATTCCCATAAAATAAATAACGCATGGCTTTTTAAAATCTATTTGATACATAACTATACCCATCCTTATTGTCATTTTCTCTATGTTTGTACTGCTATTATAGCGTTTTTCTTTATAAAAAACCAGAAATATTTCTATATATTATGAGTAATCAAAAAAGAGTGTGCCCATCCGCCAAAGGCGTTTCCTGTAAATTAAAGAAGAGAGCGCCGTTTTTCACAGCGCTCTCCTTTTATCAGGCTTTTATGCAATACCTTTTTTAAAAATAACCGTTTTATATTTCTCCAAAGCAGCCAGAAGGCCGTTTCCTAAAACGCCAATGGCAAGTATCTCTCCTGCTCCTACTGTAAGCATAGCATATGGAATTAAATCTGCTGAACCATATGCATAACGCAGAACCCAGGGAATAACAAGGGTGTTGGCCAAAATAGGCGGAATGCATACCATCCACTTATTTTTTCTTAAAGCGTATGAGCCTAAGGCTCCGATTAATGTTGCCAGGCTTCCAAAGATTACATCTAAGGTTGCGGCTCCGCAGAAAAGGTTGGACAAAAAGCAGCCTAAAAATACTCCCGGAACTGCCGCCGGAGTAAAGTAGGGAAGAATACACAGCGCTTCAGAAATTCGGAACTGCACTGGTCCGAAGGAAATTGGCTGAAACATCATTGTCAGCACTACGTAAATCGCTGCGATTACTGCTCCATGTGTCATGTAGTACACGGTTTTGTTAGTTTTGTTTACCATTATTCAATTTTCTCCTTTAGTTTTGTTTTAGGTGTGGAAGGTCTCGAACACACCGGTCATTTTATGCAGATCATCCCTGAAACTTATAGCTGCTGGGAATCTGCGGCCTTATTGCAGGGGATAGTGTAGCACAAAATGCAGCAGAGCGCAAGTGCGTATCTGCAATTGCTCCTCATTCTCTGGAAATCATTGGAATTAATTTTTAAGGCCTATATATTGATATTTGCAGGTCTGATTGCTAATATCAGTTTATACCTGAGTTTCGGCAGATAAATAAAAAGATTTTGGGAGAAATATTATGGAGCGTTCTTTAAAACAATTGCAGATTATTTATGAGCATGTTATGAACCAAATTGAAGAAGGTATTGTAATATCTGATGATGAAAATAAAGTAATTTTTGTCAATAAAGCAGCGGAGGCCATTGAAGGAATTGATTCTAAAACCTGTTTGGGAAAACGTATGGAAGATATATATATTCATACAAAAAATACTCATAGTAAGCACGCGGCAGTTTTAAATACCGGAATCCCGGCCAACGAATATCTGAATCAGTATATGATAAGAGAATCCCATAAAATGATGAATGTTGTAGAGAGAATGTTCCCTGTTAACATAGATAAAAAAACGGTTGCCGTATATTCTTTAATCAAAAACCTGCCTGCGCTGAAGAAAAATATTGATCAAAGTCTGGAGCTGTATACTTATTTTCATAAAGAAAAAATGACAAATGGTACAAAGTATACTTTTAACAGTATTATAGGAAATGATATAAATTTTATAGAAGCTATTTCTAATGCCAGGAATGTGGCAAAAAATCAGACTACAGTGCTGATTTTTGGAGAAACCGGCACGGGAAAGGAATTATTTGCCCAAAGTATTCACAATGCCAGTCCCTATCAAAATGGGCCTTTTATCTCAGTAAATTGCGCCGCTATACCGTCTACATTGCTGGAAAGCATGTTTTTTGGCACTGCCAAAGGTGCCTTTACAGGAGCAGAAAATATGGCCGGTCTGTTTGAGCAGGCGGAAAAAGGAACATTATTTTTAGATGAGATCAACAGTATGGATATTCGGCTTCAGGCTAAGCTTTTAAAGGTGCTGGAGGATAAAAAAGTCACCAGAATCGGCTCAGAGAAAGCAATCCATATATCCTGCCGTATTCTGTGCGCGTTAAATGAAGATCCCCAGAAATGCATAAAGGAGCAGCGTCTGCGGCAGGATTTATATTATCGTCTATCCTCCTGCATTCTTCATATTCCTCCCCTTAGGCAGAGGGTCAGCGATATACCGCTGCTCTGTAAATATTATCTCCAAAAGTTCAACCAAGAATATAGACTTAATATTGAATGTGTGGACCATAGTCTAATGGAAGAATTTAAAAAATATAGCTGGCCGGGAAATGTAAGGGAACTGCAGCATGTAATTGAAAGCGCTTATTCTATTTCAGAGCAAAATATAAAAATATTGCAGTTGAAAAATATTGCATACTATTACAGGAAATTTTTCACAGAGGCTTCCAAGCCGCAGAAGGAAGAGTATTTCGCAGAAGAAGCTGCGGGAAGGACTGATGTAGGTTTAAAGGAAACCATGGATAATTATGAAAAAATGGTTTTGCTACAAGCCTTAAATAGAAATAAAAAGAATATTACTGCAACTGCAAAAGAACTTGAAATTACCCGCCAGGCTTTGCAGTACAAAATGAAAAAATATAATTTGCGATTATAAAAGAAAGTGGAAATTCTTTTGGCATGCCAGAAATTTTGGCGCAAAAAGGATTTCCATTTTTTATTTCACTCGTCCCTCGTTCCATAAAAAACTACGGGAAACCCGAACTCCGCTATCGCTTCGTTTGGGTAGCAAATAGTTTGCGAGGTATTTCACGAGCATTACTATTTTTTATTGTTAAACACAACGTTTTGTATATAAATACCAGCTTTGCGGCTTTTTTATTATTTGGCACAGTTTTTGCTTTTATATATATTGTGTACATGTACTGGGGCCCGTGGTCTTTATGAAACAAGGAGCAAGTGAAATAACAAAATATACAAAGGGGGTTATATCTTGGAAAGTAAGAAATTATCAATGAGAGAAATGATTTGTTATGGTATCGGGGATATTACGGCTAATGTTTATCTGCAGTTTATCGCGTTATTTGCGATTGTCTTTTTTACAGATGTGCTTGGTATTTCTGCTACTGTGGCAGGCCTAATTTTTATGGGAAGCAGGGTGTTTGACGGGCTGAACGATATTGCTATAGGATATATATCTGATAAATACGGACATTACAAACGGTGGATTTTATTTGGCTCTATTGCTACAGCTATTGCATTTATTATTATGTTCACCCGTTTCAATTTAAGCCCGCAGAAACAGATTATTTTCGCCTTGGCAGCATACTGCTTCTGGACATTAATGTATACCTGCTACGCCATTCCTTTTAATACATTTGCCTCTACAATGTCCCAGAATACGGAAGAGAGAACGCTTCTCAACTCTATTCGTTTTGCCATTGTAGCAGTGCCGTCTCTGATTATATCCATTGCTACACCCTACTTAAAAAGCGGAACTCAGGGAAATAACAGCACATACGGGACTATTGCCGTTATTTTGGCAGTGATTGCCACCTTATGTACGATTATTTGTGTTCTGGGAATCGTAGAAAGGGCGAAAGCCCCTGTTGCAAGGGAAAAAGTATCTGTTAGAGAATATTTTAAGGCTATCTTTGCAAATAAACAACTACTAGTTGTAAGCGGAGCTTTCTTCTGCAGAACCCTTGGCTATTATATCTATACTTCATCCATGACATATTATTTTAATTATTATTTGAAATCAGCGAAATTAATGGGCGTTATACTGGGAATCTCAGCTCCAATTTCAGCTGTAGCTGCTTTATCTGTGGCGCCTGTAGCTAAAAGAATAGGAAAAAAGAAAGCCTTAAGGCTGCGGATTGATTTTTGCTGTTTCCAGCATAATTAGATATTTAATGCCGTTAAATACAGTAGTAGTGGCTGCTACATGCTGGGCAGGTATGTTTGTAATGAGCGCTACTTTAGCGATTTTCTTTACTATGGTAGCAGATACCACTGATTATGGTATGTGGCTGACAGGAAAAAATGTAAGAGCCGTTAATTATGGCTTCTATACCTTCTGTCAGAAAATGGGCATGGCGTTTTCCGGAACAATTGTAGGCCTGCTTCTTGATATGGCAGGTTACATTCCAAATCAAGAGCAGTCCACAGCAGCTTTAAGCGGTATCTTAAACATTTATTGTCTGATCCCGGCAGGTATTTATCTGTTAATGGCCGCATTAATGATCTTCTGGAAATTAGACGAAGAGAGAATGCACCAGATTGTCGCTGAATTAAACAGCAGGCAATCAAAGCAAATCAATGCTTAAAGGATATATTTCAGTAATAGCGGCCTCTTTTGCATATGGGATCATGCCGATTATTTCCAAGCTGCTGCTGAATATGGGAATGAATGCTGAGACAGTAGTATTTTATCGCTTTTTACTTACCAGTATATTTACAGGTTTGTTTTTAACGCTCACTAAAAACTGGCAGACTGTAACACTTCCCCAGATAGTTCAATTGATTATTTTTGGCATTTTCGGTTTTGGTATAACAGCCCAGCTTTTGACTTTATCTTATGTATATATTCCAGTTGGAATGGCCACTGTATTGCATTTTGCTTATCCCCTGATTGTTGTGATTATTATGATAATTATTTTTAAGGAGAAACCTACTTTTTTAAAAATTGCAGCATGTATTCTTGCATTTACAGGAATTGGATTTATGGTGGATTTTAAAGGCCAAATCTCTATGACAGGTATTTTATATGCCCTCCTGTCGGCTGTTACATACTCAATGTTTGTTGTATCCAATAAAAAAGCTGCTTTCTGTACATTAAATCCTATGAATAATATTTTTTATCTCAGCTGCTTTGCAGCGATGTATATGGGAGCGGCAAATATACCTGCAGGTTTTATAAGCTTTCCCTCCGATTTGCTTATGTGGGGCAATCTGATTATTATCAGCTTACTATGTACTTTTTTTGCTTTTTATACTTTAATGCTGGGCATCAGAATTCTGGGAGCTGTAAAAGCATCAGTAATTAATATGCTGGAACCTGCAACAGGGGTATTTCTGGGAATTGTTATTTTTTCAGAAACCCTTTCCTTTAAAATTATTATAGGAGCTTTCCTGATTTTTACAGCAACTTTACTTACTGTTTTAGATAAACCAAAAGAAGGAGATTAAATATGAATTTGTTATTATCATGTGATACTATGGTAGCTTTAAAAAATAGTACTAAGTCCGGCAATGTGATTTTTGCTAAAAACAGCGATAGGCCATTAGGAGAGGCCCAGCCGCTTAGAAGCTATGAAGCCCAAAATTATCCTCCAAATACTACCTTGGAATGCACATATATTTCTATTCCTCAGGTAAGCCATACATATAAAGTAATGGGTTCTCAGCCATTTTGGATGTGGGGATTTGAGCATGGCATAAATGAATATGGGGTAGTTATTGGCAATGAGGCCGTATGGTCAAAAGAAAAAGAAGAACATGAAAATGGTTTGCTGGGCATGGATTTGCTGCGTCTGGGACTAGAACGGGGAAAAACAGCTTATGAAGCCTTACACATCATTACTGATCTGCTGCAAACATACGGGCAGGGCGGAAACGCGGCTCTTCACATGGAACACCGCTATCATAATGCCTTTTTGATTGCAGATTCTAAGGAGGCCTGGATATTAGATACTGTAAACCGCAGATGGGCGGCCAGAAAAGTTACAGATATTGCCGGCATATCCAACTGCTACAGTACCGAAGAGCATTGGGATGAAGAATCCGGGGATATAAAAGAATACGCTTTTTCTATGGGATATGCAGATCGGGACCAGCCCTTTAGCTTTGCTAAAGCCTATGGCTTAGTAGATATTAAAACCAGGTCCTCATATCCAAGATACAAAAGATTAAATCAGCTTTTAAAAGCAAGGCAGGGCAGCATTACGTCAAATTACATGCAGCAAATTTTAAAAGATCACTATGAAGGAGAATTAATTGAGCCCCGCTGGAGCCCGGCAGACGGAATTATGGCCTCTATCTGTATGCACAACCTGGATGAAATCTCCAGCAAAACGGCTGCCAGCATGGTTATAGAAATAGATCATAAGTTGTCTCCGGTGTGGTGGGGTTCCATGTCCAGCCCATGTATATCTGTATTTCTGCCATATACGATGGAACATGCGATTCCCAAAATAGCAGCGTACGCAGGGGAAGTTTATGAAGATCAATCATTATGGTTGGAGATGGAACGCTTGTCCTATGAAATAGAAATAGACTACCCCAGAAATATAAGGCTCTGGAATTCTATAAAAAACGAATTTCAGGAATATGTAAATAAAACAGCTGAATCAGGACTTAATAATGCCATTATTGAAAATCTTTCTAAAGAGCTGAAGGATAAAGCCAGAAACATGTATTATGAGCTTCTGAGGGTTAACGTTTCAAGCAGTCAGCCTCAAAGAACAAAAATAGCGGCAGCCTCAAAAATCAGAGCAAACATAAAAAAGCCTTTAAATTAGAGCAGCACCTTACTGTATAAAAGACACTGCAGATCCACCTGCTTCTTTCCCAGCTGTAAAACAATATCCTTTTCCCCCACGCGGTGAAAGCCTCTATGCTCATAAAATTCATAGGTGCAGGCATTATCTGTATATAAATATATTTCTTTTCCCTTGTTTCTGCTCGCAAATTCCCTGAGTAAAGCGCTTCCTATTCCCTTCATCTTTATCTCAGGGTTTGCGGCCAGAAAAATAATTTCCCCGTCAGGAGTGTTGGTTTTTGTATATTGCGCAAACATTTCTTCATTTGCTTCCTCATATACGCTTACCCCTCCCTTTGTAAACAAGTTGTGGAGCATATTAAATGCTTTTACATAAAAAGAACCCCAAAATGAGCGGAACTTTTTATGCTCCCCCTTCATCTCAGCCAGCAGCACGCCTGCAAATTTATCATCTGCATATAGGGCGATCACCTGGGTAGCACGGGTCATTTCCAAATACCAAAAGTATTTGCCGTATAAATTTACGGCTAACTTGCTATCTGTATACCAGTTAAAATGCATACCTATAATGGCTGACTGTATAGCTTTTTTATAATCCTTTTTCCTTAATTCTCTGACTTCTAATTTCATAAATCTCTCCATTTACTTATGCTGCAAAAAACTGTTACTGCTGTTTTCCTTCTTTTTTCGTAAATAAATATACAATCGGCACTAAATACAGAAAAACGCTGTAAAAAATCGCCGCTGTGCCTACTCCCAGCATAGCTAACGGAGCTGTGGCCGCCACAGACCAGGGGATTAATCCAGCTGTTAAAATAATAGAATTGCACACATCTGCCGCTTTCTCCTGTGGATCTGTGTAAACGCCGCCTAACATTTGCTCTGCCATAATAATTCCTATTGTCTGGTTGCAAAAAAGTCCGCCGGAGCAAAAGCTGACTATAAGCTGAGCGGGAAAACGGCCTATTTTCTCCCCAAGAACTCCCGCCTGTTTCTGTATTTTCTCCAACATCCCCGTCCCTTTAAAAATCCCTGAATATGCGCTGGATATAATAACAATGGCCAGAACATTTTTCATAGATATAATGCCTCCTCCCAAAAAAACGGCTTTTAACATTTCTGAATCTGGAGAATAGCCGAAAAACGCCCACATAAGTGCAGATTTTATGCTTTTTCCCTGAACATACACTGATATAACTAAAGCTAAAAGTCCGCTGATTCCCACAGCATAAAATACTTTCATGCCTCCTAATGCCAGACACAGCAGCGCCGCTGCCGGAATCAGTACAGGCCAGGTTAAGAAAAACTCTGTTTTCATTTCATTTAAAATTCCGCTGTCAATCGAAGAAATAGGGTTTCTCAATGACAAGAACAGATATATAAGTATTGTAAAAATAGTGGGAATTATGCTTGTCTTCAGCATTATTTTTAAGTTTTCTCTGCTGTCTGCTTTCGATAATGTAACTGCCAGCAGGGCAGAGCTGGAGGCCGGCGAACATCTTTCCCCAAAATACGCCCCGCTCATAATCGCCCCTGCAGTTATTATTTCATTTACTCCTCCGCTTCTTGCCAAAATCATCAGCACAACCCCTGCTGTGCCTGTGACTCCAAAGCTAGTGCCAATTCCAAAAGATAACACTGCAGTCAGCAAAAATGCCATAAGAATAAATAAGTTGGGGGTAATCATTTTAATGCCGTAATAAACAAAAAAGGCAATGGTTCCGCTGGCTCTCCACAAAGCAGTAAGACAGCCGATTAAAACCAGCACCCGCAGCACTGTATATGAAGTTTTTACTCCATCCCACGCCATTTTCCCAAGAGATGCAAAGGCAAATCCCCTTTTCATTCCTACAGAAATAAAGCATAAAAGCCCCAGCAAAAGGGCATAAAGTAAGGGGGCTTTTAAGGTTAAACAAGCCAGTACTCCGGCCAGAAATATTATAAAAGCAATTAGTAAGTCCATTTTTCTCCACTTTCTAAACATATAAAAAGAGTGCCGCCAATTCCTTTTGCAACACTCTTTTTACGTCTGCAAGTCACTGTTGATTATGATTATAAAGCACCATGGCTAAAAATACCAGTTCTTTATCACCTACATTTTCTATACTGTGACTGCTGCCATCCCGGCACTGCATCATATCTCCTGGACACAGAATTCTCTCTTCCCCATCGTCCACTACCTTTGCAGTTCCCTCTAATATATAGTAGATTTCATATTCTCCTGTATGCTGGTGGTATCCGATGGAACCTCCAGGCGGAATCACTGCCCTTCCAAAAAAGGAACCTGCCCCGTAAGACTCCTCTGCTTCCAAAAACTTAGCCGCGTCTACGGCCAGCTTTCCTCCCCTCATATTTTCATAGTGATTTACACCCATTTCCTTTGCCGTTCTGACCATGTTTTCCTCCTTCTCCAGGCTGTTCCTTCTTTAATAATCGATGGAAATCAAATTCTGTGGAATCTGACTGATTCTTTTTCCGCCTTGTTTTGTCACTGTGAAGTTGTCGATACATATGGCTGCTGCATCCTTATTTTTACATCTGGGATGCATGGAAAAATACATATTTTCCTTCAGAACCATTGTCTCCTCCGGACAGAATATAGGGCGGTCTACAATATCATAGCCCTGGCCATGTGCATAAAAGTGGCCTTCTTCCACATATCCGGCTGCTGCCAGTCTTCTGTTTCCCTCCAGGAAAATATCTCCCGGATTCGCCCCGGGAACGCACATGGCAGCCAGATCATTTTCCAGGCGCACTGCATCCCTCCATGCCTGCTCCATAGCCGGCGAAGGCTCTCCCATACAATAGGTTCTTCCCAGCTCGGCCCAGATTCCTCCCGGCCCGGCCAGTTCTACCAGAATATACACATAATCCCCCTTTTGAATTCTATTATTCTGATATAAATACAGATTGCCTCCCGGCGTGTAAGGATGAGCCCCTGTCAGCACTAAAAAGTCAGAGCAATACATGTCGTCTGCCAAATGGCGGAGAGCCAAAGACACCTCTCTTTCCGTTCTGCCCACCCGGAGAATAGACGGAACTGCCGCCAGCACATCCTCATGGAGAGCTACTGCCCTGGCGCATTGCTCCAGCTCATAAGGTGATTTTACAGCCTTAATTTCATCCATCATATTCGTAGCGTCTGTAAAGGTCACGTCCTTTAAAGACTCTGTCATATATTTATAAACGCCTGCAGGCAGTATATTCATGGCTACAAAGCCTACTTTTTTCCACTTGTGGCGGCGGATAATTTTGCAGAATTCTTCTGCAGGATAAGTATCTGTAAAGCAAATGGACGGCAGAAACGGTACAGAAATATTGTCTAATGTCTGCCTGCAGCACTGGTAATCTCCACAGGCCTTTCCGCCCCAATCTCCATGGCCCACTATGCTGATCCCCTCCTGGGAAAATAAAAATCCGTGAGGGTAAACAGGCACCTGAAGATCAGTTAAATACTTCTGAACACCGCCAAAAATCTGATTATCTCCCCACAGCACCAGACAGTCTATTTCATTTTTCTTCATAGCCTCTCTGGTTACTTTCCAGCGCCGCTCCATTTCCTTTTCATCTGTGCGGAATCTAAATCTGTCAGGATTGTCCCCTTCCATAGAAAATCTTCTCACTGTTTTTCCCACCTTCCCCTCTGTTCTTATAATTTAAAATTATATTGACCTGGTTATAAAATAAAGCCTAAAATCCCGTACAGAGCAGTACAAATCACAAGGGTAATGAGACGGTATGGGGCCAATATTTTTGATAAATCTACTGGATCTACTCCCGCTGAGGTAGCCGGAAGAATTACATTGTCTGAAATAGGGGAAGACTGATCCCCAAATAATGATCCGCTAAGCATAGCCGCTGTAGTTAAAGGCAGACTGGCTCCTGTAGTAACAGCCAATGGCAGGCTTAACGGCACTACAATAACAGCTGACGCGCTTAAACTTCCTGTGGCATAGGAAATAATACAGCACAAAAGGAATGTAATTAAAGGAACCAGATGAATACTTAAAAATCCGCTTACCATATTTACCATATAGCCTGCAAATCCTAAATCTGTTACTACAATTCCAAATGCAAAGGCAAACACCAAAATCAGGTAAATCCCCGCCATGTCCTGAAAGCCTCTGACTATACAGCCAGTCAGCTTGTTAAAAGAAACGCTGCCTTTCACAAGGTCATATACAGCCGCTGTTACTGTTCCGATTAAAATACCGGCAGTAATTGTTGGCTTTCCAATAAGCATGGAGACAGAGGCCAGACCAATTAACAAAAGCGTAATAGGAAGAATAAACGCCCAAATGTCTGCCTTTACCTCCGGTCCGCCTAAAACGTCTCTCATTTCCTCATCATCTGTAAAAACCTCATCTGTGGCGCTGGTTTTCATTGCATATTCAATCTTTTTCATACGCCCTAAATCCGGAAAAATCCCAAAGGCAATCAGCCC
This sequence comes from Lachnoclostridium edouardi, assembly GCF_900240245.1. GTDB lineage: Bacteria > Bacillota > Clostridia > Lachnospirales > Lachnospiraceae > Lachnoclostridium_A > Lachnoclostridium_A edouardi. The sequence continues at coordinate 2,030,212 of NZ_OESQ01000001.1, read as the reverse complement.
GGCCATAATAATAGAAATAAATGCAAAGAAAAAGTAGGGCCAGCTGGATAAATATATAGTGAATCCGTCCATGTCCAGGGCTGAAATCAGGCCGCTGACAAAGATTAACATTAAGCCAAAGGGAAGCAGCGTACCTGTGTTAGAGCACACAGAGGCCACAATCAAAGCCGACTTTTCTTTAGGCAGCTTTGTTTTATAAATAGCTGGTCTCATAAAACGGCTGATGCTGATTTGTCCCAGAGAACCTGCTACTCCCAGAAGAAGGCTGATGAAGAAGATGGAGATTGCCGTCTGTCTGGAGCTTTTGATCCTTTTCTCCGACCACTCTGCAAAGGCCTTAAAGCCGCCTCCCTGCTTAATAAAGTTCAGCATAATGCCTAACAGCATCATACACATTAAAATACTGCCGTTGCTGCCGATTCCCCTGATAAAGTATTCATCTACAATAGGCGGGATAAACCCTGCTCCGTTGAGAATTACAGAGCCAATTACGATTCCTACAAACAGGGATGCCAAAACGTTTTTGCTGCAAAGGGCAAGTACAATTACCACAACTGGTGGAATTACTGATAAAAATGTGTTCATACTTTTCACTCCTTTTCACTTTTAAATTTATACCGCCTACCATATCTGGATTTTTACTGCTGCACAGGCTCCAGATGTGCCTGAAAATGTCTTAAAATCGGAGGCTCCCATGTAATACGGTAGCCATGGTTAATCTGGCCGGCCCGCTCTTTAATGGCAATTAAGGCGTCCGCTATAATGTCTAAATGAGCCTGAGTGTATACTCTTCTGGGAATTGCCAGCCTGGTAAATTCAAAATCAGCATGAAGCTGTTTTCCTGTATCCGGGTCGTTGCCCAGCATATAGGAGCCAATGTCGCAGGCCCTGATTCCCGCTTCTTTATAAAGCTCAACGCCCAGCACCTGACCTGGGAATTCATAATAGGGAATCTGCGGGAACATAGCGGCAGCGTCTACAAATACGCCGTGGCCTCCAACCGGCGACTGATAAGCAATGCCTGCATCATCCAGCCTGGATGCTAAATACTCCATCTGACCGATACGGTACTCCAGATAATCGTCGTTTATCCCCTCATAAAGACCAATAGCCAAAGCCTCCATATCTCGTCCTGCCAGTCCGCCATATGTATAAAATCCCTCATAACTAATACAATTTGCCTTAATTTTTAAAATCAGCGGCGATTTTTCATCCTTGATTCCGATTAGTCCGCCAATATTTACAATTCCGTCCTTTTTGGCAGACATTGTAAACATATCTCCATAGCTGAACATGCAGCGGATAATCTCCTTTATGCTCATGTTTTTACATTCCTCTTCATCCCGCTTTACAAAGTAGGCGTTTTCCGCAAAACGGGCGGCGTCTATATCTAAAGGAATATTATATTTCTTGCAGATCTGTGAAACCTGCCGCATATTTTCCAGAGAAACCGGCTGACCTCCCGCTGAATTATTGGTAATTGTCATAACTACTAAACCTATATTTTCAGCCCCATGCTCTAAAATTAGTTCCTCCAGCTTCTTTACATCCATGTTGCCCTTAAAGGGAGCTCTTTTAGCCGGATTTTTGGCTTCTTCTACTACACAGTCAATTGCTCTGGCTCCGGCCAGCTCTACATGAGCCCTTGTAGTGTCAAAAAACATATTAGAAACAGCAAATTTTCCAGGGCCTAAAAGAACCGGAAACAGTACTTTTTCAGCAGCTCTCCCCTGATGGACAGGCTGAATATATTGGTAACCAAAAATGTCCTGGCCTGCTGCCCTTAAACGATAGTAACTGGAAGCCCCGGCATATGCTTCATCCCCCTGCATAACCCCGGCCCACTGAAAGGAGCTCATTGCATTTGTGCCTGAGTCGGTAAGCAAATCAATATAACAATCCTCCCCCTTCAGGCCAAACATATTATAATGGGCTTCCTTTATTTTCTCTTCTCTTTCCTGTCTGGTCAACATCTTGATCGGCTCCACCATTTTAATTCGGAAAGGTTCCGGAACATATTTGTTTGCCATAACTTATATCCTCCTTATCTGTTTTTATCTCACTTTTGTGCTTATATTGTAATCATCTGACTTTTACTGTTATAAGCGCTCAATACCTGATTTCAGGCTCTTATTGTGTGATTTTTTATATTTTTATCTTAACATAAACAGATAAAACAGCATAATACAAAAGCTTCATACGCTGGTTATAACCTGAAGGCATAACCAAAAACCTATTGTTGATTCTCCTATATTTTCTCCTTTCCGTAATACTTCTGAAGCAGGCTGACAAAAGTCTGAGCTTCTGAAGATAATCTTTCCTTACACCGTTTAATCCAGCCCATTTCTACGCTGACGTCACAGTTTTCAATGGGAATTACTTTTAAGCCGTGCCGTTCATAATCAGGTCTGCTAAGCCACAGGCTGAAAGCAAAAATGTCTGTTTCCTTCATCAGATTAATGGTGGCGGCGCCATTGTTTAAATAAACTGCTCTTTTAAATTCTGACAAACTAACCCCGTCTATAATCAGATATGTAGTTAAGGCTGAAAAGTAATCATCCGGCGGCCGTACTACCGTATAATTCAACAGCTGGCGCATATTGACAGCAGAGCTGTGAAACAGAGGATTATTAGGCCCCACTACTGCATACCAGGTGTCTGTGGCTACTAGATGAAACTCCAGGTTATGATAATCCAGAAGACGGTAAACCTCCTTACTCTGGGCATTATTAATATGCAGCACGCCAATCTCCGAGCGAAGGCCGGATACATCTTCCGCAATCTGGTTAATCCGGGATTCCCGCAAAGTAAAAATAATATTTTTTCCTTGATACAGGCTATAATATTGGCTGAGAAGGCTGGTGGAAAGCAGATTTGGATATACAGATACAGATATTACGCTGGGAATTTCCTCTGTGGAAATCTTAGAAATCAAGTCAAACTGATTTAAGATATTCTTTGTATACATATATAACTTTTTTCCGTCCTCTGTTAAAGAAACACCTCTGTTATTTCTCTCAAAAATTTTTATATTCAGCTCAGCTTCCATACAGGATATTACTTTACTTAGACTTGGCTGAGAAACAAAAAGCTGATCCGCCGCTTTATTCATACTCCCTGTTTCTGCTATCTGAAGAAAATACTTTAAATGCTGAAGCTGCATATGCCATTCTCCTTCCTTATTATCTGCCAAATCACATTTTTTATATAATTATGTAAATATGACTGAATATTGCCCCTGAATTCCCCTTAATATTTCAATTTTATCAATAACAACAGCAAAAAGCAAGAAAAAATACCCTTATATTCTGCATCATGTTTTTTACATGCCGTAAAATATAAGGGTATTTAAAAATAAGTTACGCTGTGCGGTATTTTCTTCCTGCCATAGTCTGAAATACACATCCTAAGCTTATTGCTAAAGCCTTATCCACATGTTCCATCTGGATTTCCCCCAAATGTCCTATGTATTCCCTCAGCCTGTTTTTGTCAATGGTTCTTATCTGCTCTGTCAGCACCACAGAATCCTGCTTTAACCCGGATGTCTCTTCTTTCAGATAAACATGGGTGGGCAGCATAGCCTTTGTCATTTTGCTGGTCATTACAGTTACAATTACTGTTGGGCTGTACTTATTTCCCACATTATTTTGTATTACGACTACCGGCCTTACGCCTCCCTGCTCTGAACCAGTTACAGGAGACAGATCTGCATAAAACAAGTCTCCTCTTTCAATGATCTGCGTACATTTGTCCTGCTCTCTATCTTTTCCCATAAGGCTTTCCTCCTGATATCTTATCTCTTTTCCTTTTATTGATATCAGGAGTATTGCCCGACAAATGATTTTTAAACAGCTTGTTTTTATTTTATTCCTTTTAAATATTCTACCATTTCATCTACAGTATAAGTAAATTCCACATCTACTGTAGAATTCTGATTTACCAAAAATTCGCTGAGGCCGTATTCTGTGCCGTTGTCCGCATAATCGTATGTATAGCCCAGCCTTGTCCATGGATACCAGGAGTCAAAGTAGGACCAAATAATATTCTGGTCAAACCACTGTTTATACTCCTCATCTACATCTTCGGGCAGCTGCACAAGTACCTGGTCGTCTGCAGCATCCGGGTTATAGGCTGGCCTGGTTAAATCCTCCGGGTCTGCCCAAAGGGCTGAAAAATGAGTGTGGCTGCCGTCTGCAGGCATCCCTAAAAGCATCTCAAATCTGGCTGTCCAGCCCTCCTTTGGCGTTGTCCCATCTCCGTAATTTTCTGCAAACCAGGCTTCCATCTCCGGCAAGCTAGTAACCCAGACTTGTCCGAATTCTGTAACAGCCTTCTGGCCTGGCACATAGCTTTCAGGATAACGATGAAAAGTCAGTATAAGGACTTTTCCCTCATCATTCCATCTAACTAAATCCTCCTCTTTGCTAATTGCCAAAACAGGAAGAATCTCTTCCTCCTCAATGGTCATAGCGTCCTTTGAAGCCAGGTTATACAGCTCCTCCCAGCCTTCTTCCCCAGAAGACGCTGCACTTTTTGTATCTTCTGTACTTTCCGCGCCTACTGTATTTTCTGTAAGCCCCGGGCTGCCGCCTCTTCCGGATGCAAAAGGCACAGAAACAGCAACAGTAAAGGCCATGGCAATAATTAATGTAAACACATTAATTTTCTTTTCCAGTAAAAATTTTTTCATTCTCCCTAATCCTTTCTAAAATCTCCCTGTATAAAGTAGCAATTAAGGTCAGTGTACATGCTTTCTATATACATTTTACTACTCATACGGACAAAAGATCTAATAAGGAGGTTCCAATGCAGCCATCAGGCATTTTCACCTGAAAGTTGCAGGCGATTGTAGCTCCAATTACAGCAAAGGTTTCCTGTTCTGGCAGCGGGCCTCCTGCCTCCATAGACGGCGACCAGGCTATAAAGGGAACCTTCTCTCTGGTGTGATCTGTTCCAGTATAAGTCGGGTCATTGCCATGATCAGCTGTTAAAATCAACAGATCGTCTTCCTTTAAAGCATTCATCAGCTCTCCCAGCTTTTTGTCAAACCTTTCCAGCTCTTTTGCATAACCTTCCACATTTCTTCTGTGCCCCCACAGGGCGTCAAAATCTACCAGATTTGTAAAACACAGTCCTGTGAAAGACTTGCCGGCTATTTCTATCGTCTGCTCCATTCCGTGAACAGAGGATTTAGATTTATAAGCTTCTGTTAAACCCTCCCCGTCAAAAATATCAAATATTTTTCCTACTGATATCACATCATATCCCTTATCTTTTAAGGCATTTAATACAGTGGGGCCAAAAGGCTTTAATGCATAGTCGTGGCGGTTGGAGGTTCTTACAAACTCTCCTTTTTTCTTTCCAGTATATGACCTGGCAATCACGCGCCCTACCTTCCACTGATCTTTTAAGGTCAGTTCTCTGGCAATCTCACAATAGTGATATAAGGTTTCCAGGCCCATTGTTTCTTCATTTCCACATATCTGCAAAACAGAATCCGCCGAGGTATAAACAATTAAATGACCTTTGTTTATTTCTTCCTCCCCCAGCTCATCTAATATTTCCGTGCCGCTGGCGCTTTTATTTCCAATAATCACCCGCCCTGTTCTTTTTGACAGCTCATCTATCAGCTCCTTGGGAAATCCGTGTTCAGTAAATGTTTTAAAAGGCGAGGTAATATAAAGGCCCATCATCTCCCAGTGGCCTGTCATTGTGTCTTTTCCAAGGCTTTTTTCCTTTAAAGCCGTATATTTTCCCAAAGGCTCCTTTGCCGGATTTACGCCGTGCAGAGGGCGGATGTTTCCTATCCCCAGCCTTTGCAAATTAGGTATGTGAAACTGCTTTGTATTTTCTGCAATATGCCCCAAGGTATCGGCTCCAGCATCCCCGTAATCTTTGGCTTCCTCCATGGCTCCAATTCCCAAGGAATCCAGCACCACTGTAAATATTCTTTTATATCTTCTCATTGCTTCCTGCACCTTCCTGTTCTGTCAATTCATTTTCTGTCTTCCTGAATCAGCCTTCTGACAGCTTCTATTCCCACTTTAATAGGAGCTTCTGTGTCATGGACAATAGGATTATCCAGTCCGGCTGCCTCTCTTTCCTGATTTCCCACTACCAAAAAATCTGATCCGCATCGAACCTTTAAATAGCTGGCTACAATAAACAAAGCCGCCGACTCCATCTCAGAGGCCTTACAGCCTAAACGCTTCCATGCCTCCCACTTATTTAAAAGCTCATAGCTGACAGGCATTTTTTCTGGTTCATGCTGGCCGTAAAAAGCGTCCTTGCACTGGACGACTCCCGTATGACATGTGTATCCTAAGGCTTTTCCCGCTGCTATTAAAGCGTTTGTCACGTCCAGATCTGCAACTGCCGGAAACTCTATAGGAGCATATTCCCTGCTGGTGCCTTCCATGCGGACAGCGCCTGTGGCAATTACAATATCGCCGCCTTTTACATTTATATCAATGCCGCCGCACGTTCCCACTCTGATAAATGTATCTGCTCCGCACTTCACTAATTCCTCCATTGCAATAGAGGCCGACGGACCGCCGATTCCTGTAGATGTAACGCTGACCATTTCCCCGTCTAAATAACCTGTGTAGGTAACGTACTCTCTGCTGTCAGCCACCAGTTTACTGTGGTCAAAATATGCGGCGATTTTTTCACATCTTTTAGGATCTCCCGGTAAAATCACATAGCGGCCTACATCGCCTTTTCTGATTTGTAAATGATACTGCAATCCTGCTTCCCCTGAATAATTCTGCATCAAAATACCTCCTTATGAAATTCTTCGCCGGCAGCTAAATATGCCTTTGCCTCTTTTTCAGGAACCATATTTCCTCCTGTGGCCCAGGCAATGTGAACAGCCTGCTCCATATAATTTGTCAGCCCTTCATTTTCTATATATTGCCTGAAGCCTTCCCCTTGCAGAAATACGGCAAAGGAGGCACATGCCGACGGTTCTATAAAAATATTTTCTGTCTCCATAAGATCCTTCATCAGCTGGTACAGCTTTTTATCCTCAATAGTGCTGATTCCACTGACGTATTTTTCCATCAGCTTTCCTACAAAAGCAGAAGGCCGTCCTACAGCCAGACCGTCCGCCTCTGTTTTCCCGCTGATTCCGAAGTCCTGAACGCAAACCTTATGGTGCAGACCTGTAGCCATTCCAAACAACATACAACATGCCTGCACAGGCTCTGTAAAAAAGCAATGTACATGATTGCCGTAAATCTGCTTTAAACCATAAGCCACCCCTCCCGGAGCTCCCCCAATTCCGCAGGGCAGATACACAAACAAAGGATGCTCCCTGTCTACCTGTATTTTCATCTCCTCCAGCTGCCTTTTTACTCTTTCTCCTGCAACTGCATATCCCAGGAATAAATCTTCTGAATTTTCATCATCCACAAAATAGCTCATAGGATCTGAATCAGATTCCTTCCTCCCTTGAGCGACAGCCGCGCCATAGTCAGACTTATATTCTATTACCTGCACTCCCTTGCTTCTTAAAAGGTCCTTTTTCCACTGCCTAGCATCCGCCGACATATGTACAATCACCTGAAATCCCAGCTTAGCACTTATAATTCCAATACTAAGTCCTAAATTGCCAGTAGAGCCAACCTGTATTTTATATTGGCCGAAAAACTTTCTAAACTCCGGCCCAGCCAGCTTGCTGTAATCCTCCTCAGGGCTTAATAAACCGGCCAAAAGCGCCAGCTGCTCTGCATATTTTAAAATCTCATAAATTCCTCCTCTGGCTTTTACTGATCCGGATATTGGCAGATGGCTGTCCATTTTTAAAAGTAATTTTCCTGAAATTCCTGCGTTCCATTTTATATTTAAATTTTTCTTCATCTCAGGTATTTCTCTTAATTCAGATTCAATAATGCCTTCTGATTTACTGGTCTCAGGAAATACTTTTTGTATATATGGGGCAAATCGCTTTAATCTTTCCCCGGCGTCCCTGATTTTCAGGCTGGATATCTCCACATCTGCCTGTGTATTCTGCCCTGTCTTATTAGGATTCAGCCACAGCGTCTCCTTTCCTCTGGCAGCTAAGCCAACCTCCGGGATTGTGTCCATATAGTATTCCATCTCCTGTTTCATTTTTTGACTCCCCTCTTATCTATCTTACCTATTTCATAAAACCTTAGCCTTCCATCATATACATAACCATACTTTTATTTCAGGAAGGTTTTTATGTGCACAGCAATTACTTTAAAAACATCTGACAATCACTATTTTTTAGGCCGCACCATGGATTTTTCTTATCCTTTAGACCCTTCTATTTATATTGTTCCTAAAAATTATAAATGGGACAATATTTTAAACACCTGCCGTTTTCAAAATGATTATTCCTTTATAGGCATTGGACAGGATATTTCCCCTGTAGTTTTTGCCGATGGAGTAAATGAAAAGGGCTTTGCCGCAGCATCCTTGTATTTCCCCGGTTACGCCTCATACGATTCTTTTGAATCCGGCGAAAAACAGGTTCAAGGTTCCTCCGGCCCTTCTGTGGCTGCCATTGAGCTTGTACGTTTTTTACTAAGCTTCTGTTCCTCTGTTCAGGAGGCTGCTTCCCTGCTGCAGACTGTTCAGATTGTGGGTACAACAGATGCCGTCACCAATTCTGTGGCTCCCCTCCACTGGATTACAGCAGATTCATCAGGCAGCTGCATGGTAATTGAAAAAACCAGAACCGGCCTTCATCTCTGGAATAATCCTGTAGGCGTACTGTCCAACAGTCCTGATTTTTCATGGCATATGACTAATCTGCGCAATTATATGAATATTCAGCCTGTCCAGACGGAAAATCAGCAGTGGAGCAGCGTAGATTTATCTCCATTTGGCCAGGGCGCCGGCACCTTCGGCCTTCCCGGGGATTATACCCCTCCCTCCAGATTTGTAAGAGCCGCTTATTTAAAAAGCCATATTGTTCCTCCTGAAACATGGGAAGAGGGAGTTCTCTCTGGCTTTCACATTATGGAAAACTTATCCCTCCCTAAAGGAGCTGTTATTACAAGCAGAAATACTGTGGACTATACTCAATATAAGGCCTTTATTAATCTTTCCACCAGAACATATTACTTCAGCACTTATAATAATCCTCAGATTTTTTCTGCCTCATTGTCAGACATATCTTTTAACGGCGCAGATTTAGTCTCTTTAGGTAAACTCCAGCGGCCTGCTGCATTTACAAACATAAAAAATTAATATTCCTGCATCTTTTATATGTTGATAATATTATATGACAAATACTGTTTTCTCTGCAAGATATTATAAAATAGATTAGATTTATTTTATTTTTATCTTCTCTAATTTATAATTCCAGGGTATAATATGAACACTTGGCCTGGCTTTGTCAGGCCTGTGAGAATTACAAACGCCGCCTGTCGGCGAAGAAAGGCGCCTATTATGAATGTTTTTGATATTCTGGGACCAGTAATGATCGGCCCTTCCAGCTCCCACACTGCCGGAGCAGCCAGAATCGGACGTATTACCAGAGCTCTTTTAGGCTCTCCGGCTGTGCAGGCAAAAATCCTTCTGCACGGATCCTTTGCCAAAACATATAGGGGGCATGGTACTGACAAGGCCTTAATTGCCGGTATTATGGGAATGACAACTGATGATGAGAGAATTCGTTTCTCTCCTGAATTAGCTGAGAAATCAGGATTAAAGGTGGAGATTACCACTGGAGAAATTGAAGGGGCACATCCCAACACTGCACAAATTACTTTAACAAATGACCAGGGACGTACTGTCAGCCTGCAGGGCAGCAGTATAGGCGGAGGAAATATTATTGTAAATAAGGTAAACGGCATGGAGGTCTGTATTACAGGTCAATACACCACTCTAATTGTGCTTCACCGGGACGCGCCGGGCACGATTGCTTCTGTTACCGAGGTGGTCGCTGAGGCAGGAGCCAATATCTGCAATTTCCGGCTGTCCAGACAGGAAAAGGGCGGGGATGCAGTTATGACTATAGAGCTGGAGGGCTCTATTGACTGTTCCTTAAATCAGAAAATTAAACATCTGCCTAATATTTACTCCAGCACTATGCTGGAGCCTATATAATCAGGAGGTCCCCATGGAATTTGATTTTAATTATTGCTCTGTATCTTCTCTCACTGCCGCGGCAAAAAAAGCAGGCTGTTCCATTTCCCATTTAGTTTTAAAACAGCAGGCCGTGCAGATGGAGCAGACAGAAGAGCAGATATTTTGTCATATGGAGAAAAATTATGAGGTAATGGCAGCCTGTATTTCCCCGGGAAGCCAGGAAGATCTGCGCAGCACCAGCGGTTTAACTGGAGGCAGCGCATATAAGATGAAGCAAGTTCATTTATCGGGAAATAGTCTGACAGGCTCCCTTATGTCAGGAGCCTTGTACAGGGCATTAGCAGTGTCTGAGTTAAATGCCGCTATGGGCCGGATTGTGGCTGCCCCCACAGCGGGCAGCTGCGGGATTCTTCCGGCTGCTATATTGACTATGGAACAGGAGCAAAAATGTTCCCGGAAAGATTGTATTATGTCTCTATTTACAGCTTCTGCAGTTGGAATGGTTATTGCCAACAACGCCTCTTTAGCCGGCGCTCAGGGAGGCTGTCAGGCAGAGTGCGGGTCTGCAGCCGCTATGGCCGCCGCCGCTATTGTTGAACTGGCGGGAGGCACGCCGGAAATGGTAGAGCAGGCAGTAGCTATTGCCTTAAAAAATATTTTAGGGCTTGTGTGCGACCCTGTAGCAGGGCTTGTGGAAATTCCCTGTATTAAGAGAAACGCCTCTGGTGTTGCAGGGGCCTTTGTGGCCGCGGAGCTGGCTATTGCAGGCATTGAAAGCGCAATTCCTGCCGACGAGGTTATATGGGCCATGAAAAAGGTGGGGGACGCCATGTCCTCCTCTTTGAAAGAAACTGCAGAAGGCGGCCTGGCCGCCACACCTACTGGCAAAAAGCTTCACCAGCAGGTATTTGGCTCCTTTGACGGATCTTCAGATAAAGCTTCAGGCTGTTCTTTCTGCAAAGGATGCAGCAGTTAGAACTTATTACTACCTATGTGCTCAGAGCGCTATTTATAAGTTCTTCACAAATAGTGCTCTGATGGCGTTTAGAATTGCAAGAATCATCACTCCCACATCCGCAAAAATTGCCAGCCACATATTAGCAATGCCTAATGCTCCCAGCAGCAGGCAAAGCAGCTTAATTCCAATGGCAAACCAAATATTTTGGTAAACAATTCTTATACATTTTCTGGAGATTTTAATTGCCTTTGCAATCTTTAAGGGATCATCATCCATAAGAACTACGTCCGCAGCCTCTATTGCGGCATCTGATCCCATTGCCCCCATTGCAATTCCAATATCTGCCCTAGAAAGCACCGGGGCGTCATTAATTCCGTCCCCCACAAACGCCAGCTTTTCTTTTAAAGATTTCTTTTCCAGCAATTCCTCTACCTTAGAAACCTTATCTCCCGGAAGCAGCTGGCTGTATACCTGATCTACTCCCAGCTCTGCGGCAACTGCTTCTGCTACAGGTCTTGCATCTCCTGTGAGCATAACTGTTTTTTTAACTCCCGCATTTTTCAGGGAGCAGATCGCCTCCTTAGAATGTTCTTTCACTACATCAGAAATAACAATGTGGCCTGCATATGCGCCGTCTACTGCCATATGAATAATCGTCCCCACCTGGCGGCATGGAATTGGGGTAATTCCCAGGCTTTTCATCAGCTTATCGTTTCCCGCTGCCACGGCGACGCCATCTACGATTGCTTTTACTCCATTTCCGCTGATTTCCTGAATATCTGATACCCGGTTTCTGTCCACCTCACGTCCATATGCCTTTTGAATGCTTTTGCTAATAGGGTGGGAGGAGGCGCTTTCTGCATAAGCAGCGTACTCTAATAATTTTTCCTGAGCTAACACATTGTGATGAACAGCGTTAACCTCAAATACTCCTTTTGTAAGAGTGCCTGTTTTATCAAATACTACACAGCTTGTTTGAGAAAGCACTTCCAGATAATTAGAGCCTTTTACTAAAACGCCTTCCTTGCTGGCTCCTCCGATGCCTGCAAAGAAGCTTAAAGGAATACTGATTACTAATGCGCAGGGACAGCTGATAACAAGGAATGTTAATGCTCTGTAAATCCAATCCGGCCAGTTAGGCAAAAGGCCCAGGCCGAACATTCTAACAAGAGGAGGCAGAATTGCCAGGGCCAGGGCGCTGATACACACAGCGGGAGCGTAAACTCTTGCAAATCTGGTAATAAAGTCCTCAGATTTTGATTTTCTGGAGCTTGCATTTTCAACCAGATTTAAAATCTTGGAAACTGTAGATTCTCCAAATTCTTTTGTAGTGCGGATTTTCAGCACTCCTGTCATATTAATGCAGCCGCTGATAATTTCATCTCCTACAGCCGCCTCTCTGGGCAGGCTTTCCCCTGTAAGAGCGCTTGTATTTAAGGTAGAGCTTCCTTCCGTTACAATACCGTCAATCGGCACCTTTTCTCCTGGCTGCACCACAATCACGGCGCCGATTTTAATTTCATCAGGATCTACCTGTTTTAATTTACCGTTTTCTTCTATGTTGGCATAATCCGGGCGGATATCCATAAGCTCACTAATATTTCTCCGGCTTTTTCCCACAGCGTAGCTTTGAAACCACTCCCCAATTTGATAAAACAGCATAACCGCCGCTGCCGCTGTACAGGGCCAGCACAATGGCTCCTACTGTGGCAATTGCCATGAGAAAGCTTTCGTCAAGTATCTGACGGTTTAAAATTCCTTTTCCGGCCTTTTTCAGAATATCATAACCAATGGTCAGGTAGGGAACCATATACAGGCAAAATCTTAATATGCCTGCAGCCGGAACGAAATTCAGCCCAACCAGAAGTACAGCGGCAGCTACAATCCTTAATAACATCTTTTTTTGTTTTTTCGTCATGTTCCATACCTCCTAAACAGCTAAGACAAATTAAATTTCAATTTCACAGTCTGGTTCTACCTTTTTGCAGGCTTTTAATACATCCCTCATAACTGATTTTACTTCTGCGCCTTCCTCAAACTCTACAATCATTTTCTGCGTCATAAAGTTCACTGTGGCTTCTTTTACGCCTGCTGTTTTCTTTGCGGCAGCCTCCATAAGATTTGCGCAATTGGCGCAGTCTACTTCAATTTTGTAAGTTTTCTTCATTTTAAAATCCTCCTTGAAAAATTTAATCATTACGATTAAACAATCATTTAATTGTTGTGCCTACAATATACTCATAAAAAATAGAGAAGTCAATTCCCTGAGGGAACTTACTTCTCTTTGGATTAAATTCATTTCCATTTGGATTAAAAGCATATTTTGTGCTACACTAATAAGCAAACCACTGCGTGATTTAAGTTTTTACCGCTTTTTGAGAGGAGAAATATTATGTCCCAATATCAGTTGCCCCACAACCATGGAGAGCACAGACCAGAGCTTATAAATACCCTTTTGCACACTAAGGATTTTCAGTTGGTATCATCTATTTTTAAATTGCTCTCTGATCCCAGCCGCCTCCGTATTTTCTGGCTTCTCTGCCACCACGAGGAGTGCGTTATTAATATTTCTGCTTTAATGAATATGAGCAGCCCTGCTGTTGCCCATCATTTAAAGCTTTTAAAGGACAGCGGACTTTTAGAATACCGCCGGGACGGAAAAGAAGTCTATTATAAGGCCGCTGCCTTAGAAACTCCTAAGGCTCTGCATACTATGATAGAAACAATGATAGAAATTTCCCGTATTTTCTCAGTATTATATGATTTATATGATTTGCCCCAGGACCTTTGCCTTACCTATTACCGGCTGAAGGTCCTGGAGCTGCTCCTATTTCTAATCCGCCTGAAGCCGGACCAGGAAAAGCAGCTGAATCAATATTATTCTGAGCAAGTAGAACAAATTAAAGATATCCATAAACTTTTAACTGAGAATCTTCAAAAGCGTTATACGATTCAGGAATTATCAAAGAAATATCTTATTAATACCTCCACCCTGAAAAGCATTTTCAACGCTGTTTACGGCCAGCCTATTGCCTCCTACATGAAAGAATATCGGCTTAAAAAGGCTATGGAGCTGCTGATTACCACAAACTGCACCATCGCTGAAGCTGCCGCCTTCATTGGATACGAAAATCAGGGGAAATTTACAAAGGCCTTTAAAGAATACAAACATATGCTTCCAAAAGAGTACCGCAAAAAACATTAATTTACAGGGATAATCTTTTTTCTACCTGCAAAAGATCAGGCATGGCCGGTATGGCTCCCCTTCCCTCTACGCAAAGACTGGCTACAGCATTTCCAAACCGCACATACTCAGCCAGCGTTTCCAGAGAAAGCTCATCTGGCCTTTTCCCTGATGTGCTGACTTTATATAAAAATCCTCCCCAGAATGAATCTCCTGCACCATTAGTATCCACAACATGACTTGCAAAGCCTGGAACTATACATCCACCCTCTTTACAGTGAATATAAGCCCCTTGACTTCCAAGGGTAACGGCTGCAATTTTCACTCCCTGGCGACATAATTCCTTTGCCCCGTCCTGAACATTTTTACAATCTGTTAAAAGCTCTACCTCTTCATCGGAGATTTTCATAATGTCCACATGGGGGATCAGACTTCTCATATGATGTTTCGCCGTTTCTTCATTCTCCCACAAAGAAGCCCTGTAATTAGGATCATATGAAATAATGCTGCCATTGCTTTTTGCCCTTTTTACTGCATAAAATGTAGTATCTCTGGCCGGCTGGTCTGTCAGGGACAAGGACCCTACATGGAAAATATTTGTGTAGTCCAGCACATCCACAGAAAGCTCTTCTTTTTCAATCCTGGTATCAGCTCCCGGCTTTCTGGCAAAGGAAAAGGTACGCTCACCGGCTTCATTTATATTTACAAATGCTAAGGTTGTAAAATATTTTTCATCTAAAATCAGCCCCTGAGTATTCACCTGTTCCTTATTAAGCACACTGCGCAGAAATTCTCCATGCATATCTTTTCCCGCCTTACCCATAAAGGCAGTTCGCGCTCCCAGCTTTCCCGCCGCAACAGCAACATTTGCCGGCGCGCCTCCAGGATTGCGGGCAAATATCATCTGACCGTCCTCATTCAGCCCCTGAGAAGTAAAATCTATTAGTATTTCTCCAAATGTTGTAATATCATATCTGGGATTTTCTCCATTTCCTAAAGTTACATTTACAGCCATTGTCATTACCTCCTGTTACCGCCATCTAACGTGTAATTTACTATATATTAACGTTTCTGTTGTTCCATATCCTATCACAATCTGACATCAATATGCAACCCTGTTTTCACATGGCACACAGGACGCCGGGTATTGCCGGGCATTTTTTAACAAAAGCTACTCATTTCCTTCTAAAACTAAAAACTCATATGGCTGCAGCGTAATTTTATTATCCTGTACACAGGGAAGCTCATTATTATAATTTCCAATAACCTTTTTATAGTCCTTCCACCTGCAGTCCATATCCATTCTGCTTTCTGTTTCCCGCAGATTGCAGCATACAACCAGCGCTTTATCTGCCCATGTTCTTTTATAGGCCAGAACATTCTTATTTTCATTTTCTAAAAATTCGATTTTTCCTTTTGAGATCAGTTTTTTCTCTTTGCGCAGCACAATTAATTTTTTATAAAAGGATAAAATAGAGCTTTCATCTTTTTGTTGGCTGAAAACATTGATTTTGGAAATATTGTCTGAAACAGAAAGCCACGGTTCTGCCTGGGAGAAGCCGCAGTTTTTACTATCTGTCCACTGCATAGGCGTGCGGCTGTTATCCCTTGATCTGGCGGCCAGAATTTTCAGGGCCTGGGCGCTTGTTTTCCCTTCCTGCAAAAGAATTTTATAATAATTCAGGCTTTCCACATCCTTATATTGTTCTATAGATGTATAGTGGGGGTTTGTCATGCCGATTTCCTCGCCCTGATAAATATACGGCGTGCCCCTCATAAAATGAATCATGCCAGCCAGCATTTTTGCAGATTCCTTCCAATACTTTCCTTCGCTGCCCAGCCTGGAAACAATGCGGGGCTGGTCATGGTTGCACCAGAATAACGCGTTCCATCCATCTCCCCTTTCCATTCCCACCTGCCACTTTTGGAATAATTGTTTCAGCTCCATAAAATCAGGCTCCATAAGCTCCCACTTATTTCCGTTTTTATAATCTATTTTTAAATGATGGAAGTTAAAGCACATAGATAACTCTTTTTCCCAAGGTGCAGAATAGCGGATACAGTGCTCCAGAGAGGTGGAGGACATCTCACCTACAGTTACAAAATCCTCTATTTCAGTATCTTTCACAAGCTCTTTTAAGTATTCATGTACATGAGGACCGTCAGTATAAAAACGCCTTCCGTCTCCCACTGTATCATTTTCAAAAATTTCAGGTTTGGAAATCAGATTTACCACATCAAACCGGAAACCTTTTATGCCTTTTTCTTTCCAGAAACGAATTACTCCCTTTAATTCCTCTCTCACTTTAGGATTTTCCCAGTTTAAATCAGCTTGGGTCACATCAAATAAATGAAGATACCATTTTCCCAGGCTTTCCACATATTCCCATGCAGAGCCGCCAAACTTAGACTGCCAGTTGGTAGGCGGACAGTCAGGGGATCCCTCCTTAAAAATATAGTAGTCCTGATACTCTCTCTCCCCGTTTAATGCTTTTTGAAACCATTCATGGGCAGTGGAAGTATGGTTAAATACCATGTCCAGCATGATCCCCATTCCCTTTTCATTGCTTTTTTCAATTAGTTTTTCCAAGTCTTCCATACTTCCAAATCGGGAATCAATTTTTCTGTAATCTGCCACATCATAGCCATTATCTTTCTGTGGGGAAAGAAATACAGGGGTCAGCCATAAATAATCCACGCCCAGCTCTTTTAAATAATCTAATTTTTCCAGGATTCCCAAAATGTCTCCTAAACCGTCTCCATTTGAATCCTTAAATGATTTAGGGTAAATCTGGTAAATCACCTTTTCACTAAAATCTGCCATTTTTTCTCCTTATTCTCCAATACTTCCAATTACAGTAGTCTTTTCCTCTGCCTCTATGTCAGTGTAAAACTTAATCTTTTTATCTTCCCCACAGTCGGTAATTATGCAGACCGTCACATCAGGGTGGCCCGCCTTTTTGATTTTTTCACGGCTGAAGCGGATTAATGGATCGCCTGCTTTTACCGTATCCCCTTCTTTTATTAAATACTCAAATCCGTCTCCCTGCATATCTACTGTGTCAATTCCAATATGAAGCAAAAGCTCTGCCCCATTTTCCATGAGAAGTCCGCAGGCGTGACAGGAATCCGGCATCACCACAGTTACTTTTCCGTCTGCCGGGGCATATAAAATTTCATTTTCCGGAATAATAGCAACTCCTTCCCCCATTATTCCTTCTGAGAATACGCCGTCATTTACATCCTTTAACGGAATTACCTTTCCTTTAAGAAAAGCCTTTAACTCTACTGTTGTTCCATTATCTGCGCTTTTCTCATTTTCAGGTTCCTTTTCTTTTGATATAAGTTTCTTCTTTCCTACAATTACAGTTAAAATAAACGGAACTGCCACTGCTACGGCCATACATATAGCGAAACTACCCATGTATTTTGTCTGAATAGATAAAATTCCCGGAAGTCCTCCAACGCCGATTGCATTGGCTGTAGTATTAGTTGCCACGCACAGAACCGCGGCGCAGGCAGAGCCGATCATGCCGCAGATAAACGGAAATCCGTACTTCAGATTAACACCAAAAATAGCAGGTTCCGTAACCCCCAGATAACAGGAAATTCCAGCCGGCACATTGACCTCCTGTGCTTCGGCATTTTTGCGCTGGAGAAAAATCATTCCTAAAACAGCAGATCCCTGGGCAATATTAGACAGGGCGATCATAGGCCACAGCATAGTTCCTTCGTAGTCTGCAATCAACTGTAAATCAATAGCATTGGACATGTGGTGCAGTCCTGTAATAACAAGGGGTGCATATATAAATCCGAAAAACGCTCCGAACAAAATTTTCAAAGGCCCTGTAATGCCGGCGTACACTACTGAGGAAATCGCTGTTCCTATTTTCCAGCCAATAGGTCCCAGTAAAAAATGGGCCGCCATTACAGAAAGCACAAGGCTGCAGAAAGGCACTACAATCATGGACACTACCTGAGGCGTAATTTTCCGGAAAAACTTTTCCAAATACACCAAAGTAAACGCCGCCAAAATTGCCGGCAGCACCTGAGCCTGATATCCAATCATGTTCACCTTAAAAAACCCAAAATTCCACGCCGGAATATCAGCAGCCGCAGTTGTAGCAACGCTGTAAGCGTTCAGAAGCTGCCCGGAGACTAAAGTAAGTCCAAGTACAATTCCAAGCATCTGTGTAGTGCCCATTTTTTTCGTCACGGACCAGCAGATTCCAACCGGCAGCATATGAAATACCGCTTCTCCAATCAGCCATAAGAAGCTGTCGATTCCAGACCAAAACTGGCTGATATCACATAAGGTTTTCGTTCCGTTTTCAAATAAATATAAGCTGTCAATACAGTTGCGGAAGCCTAAAATCAAACCGCCTGTAATAATAGCCGGAATCAGAGGCGCAAATATTTCTGCAAGAGCAGTGATAATTCTCTGCAGTACATTTTGGTTTTTCTTCGCCGCCTGCTTAACTGTCTCCTTAGACACGCCTTCAATACCTGCGGCGGCAGTAAAATCGTTATAAAAATCTGCCACAGTATTTCCAATAATCACCTGAAACTGACCTGACTGGGTGAAACTTCCCTTTACCACCTTCATCTTTTCAATTTTTTTAATATCTGCCTTTTCCGGCTCATTAAGTACAAAGCGCATTCTTGTCATGCAATGTGAAACTGCGGCAATATTTTCTCTGCCTCCCACAAGAGCCAGAAGTTCCTTTGCCTCATTAGCATACTTGCCCATTACCCTTCCTCCTGCTATATCTTGTTTAAACAAGTTTTCTTAATCTTTTTATATCACACTTGTTTAAACATGTCAATATAAATTTGTTTAAACAAGTATTTCTTGACTTTGGTTATCCAGCATTTATAATGAGTATAGATTTAAAAATAAATATTAAGGAAAGAATTGATCATATGCCAAAAGCTAAATATGAATTTATATATCAGGATTTAAAGAAAAAAATAGAATCAAATGAATTTCCTTACCAGGAGCTTCTTCCTTCAGAAAATACATTGATTCAGGTTTATACTTGTTCCAGAAACACTGTCCGCCGGGCCATAAGCAAGTTAGTGACCGACGGATATGTTCAAACTTTGCAGGGCAAAGGCGTGCGCAACATATACCGGCCCATAGAACAGACTGCTTTTACTATTGGGGAAATTGAAAGTTTTAAAGAATCTGCCTTTAGAAATGGACAAATTGCCAGAACCCAGGTTCTCTTGTTTTTAGAAATAACAGCAGACCTGTCTTTATCTAAGCGCACAGGATTTCCCCTGGGTTCACAATTATATTATCTTCAGAGACTGCACTATCTGGATGACCGGCCGCTGATTTTAAATCACAACTACTTTTTAAAAGATTCTGTGCCCGGCCTCACTGAGGAAATTGCCCAGGATTCTATTTATAATTATCTGGAGAATACACTTCACATGACAATTATAAACAGCAAGCGGATTATGACTGTAGAAAAGATCACGGAAATAGACGAAAAATATATGAACCTTGATATAAATGACTATAATTGCGTGGCTGTTGTCACCAGCTATACATATAACAGCGAGGGAACTATGTTTGAATACACTCAGTCCCGCCACAGACCAGACTATTTCCGCTTTCAGGATAATGCAATAAGAAAAGTAAACGGATAGAAACGGATAGGGAAATTACAGCAAAACCGCCCGGTATCGGCATACCGAGCGGCTTCACATGTTTTTCTCTTACCGGGCTGCTCCGGCAAGATATAAACAAATTCCCTGTGTAATTATATCATTCTTGAAGCGTCCTGACAAGGGGTGTATACAACTGAATAATTAAAAAGTGTAGGTTTACAATACAAGATATGAGATTCCGTCTATCCACTATTAAATTTTCTGAGAATTTGGCATCTCCTGCGCTGTCCACAAGTTCATCACCCTCAAATACACCATTTTTCATTTTTTCATAGACTGTTTTCAGTATTATTCCTATTATGTTTGCTACATCAGACTGAAAGTAATTCTTATGTGGAAATACAAAAAGTTCAACAAACCTGTTAGAATCATTATAACTGTATTTTTTGCTCTTTGTGTTATCATCGGAATAGCAACACCAATATAATTTTCCAATAATTCAGGCGCAAAAACCACGAATGAATCATATATTGTTAATTCTGCTGATAAAAGAATTCTGAAGCATCGTCAGTTTTATCAAAAGACGAAGTCATAGCTCTTTATGAGAAAATTCGGGGATATGTACTTCCTGTAATCAATGCACATAACCAAGTTATGAAAGCAATGGAAGCTTATGCATATAACCAAATTTCTCAGACAGATCTGTATAATGTTACTAAGGAATTCAAAGAATTTACGCAACAAATATGGAGCGCCGCTCCAGAGGTAACCGACAACAATGCGAAGGAATATCTTAATTCTTGTAAAGATTACATGCTTATCAAACAGACAACGGCTGAAAGTCTTTTAGAATATTTGAATAGCTGAAAGGCAAGCGATTTATCAGCAGTTCAAGAAAATATAGAGTACTGCATTATCGACACAGAAGCCGCAAAAACTGCCCCCTGGAGTGAGTCAGAGGGGCACACCTTGACAGCATAATATACTTACCCGGGCAACTGAGAGGGCAGCTTCCACCACTTCGGAAGTCTTACGAAAGGGGTGGTTGAGTACATATGAAGAGTTTATGATTACCATTACAGTAGCAGGCTTAATTATATCCATCCTGAATATAAACAATATATAATTTACAAATAATTCTTGCTATAGGTTACCGTGTAAGAAACAATATAGGAATACGTTTCAAAAATTGGGCTTCCTCTATTCTTTCCAAATACATGCGGAAGGGATTTGTAATGGATGATGAACGTTTGAAAAATCCGAAATCATTCGGTACAGATTATTTTGATGAACTTCTTAAACATATCCGCAATATTCTAGCTTCTGAAAAAAGGGCCTATATGAATGTTCGTAATATTTTTGCTACCTCCATTGATTATGATACCAAAAGCCCATAGGCCGATCTATTTTTCAAAACAGTACAAAATAAGCTCCATTACTCTGTACATAGTCATACGGCCTCAGAATTAATTGCTGAACATGCTGACACCGAAAAAGATAATATGGGGGGTTAACATCATTTAAAGGACGAAATATATAACTTAAACTGTATTGTCATTATGTATTTTGACTATGCCGAAAATCAAACCCGGCAACATATTCCCATGTAGTCGAAGCTTATGAGTTTCCCTGGATAATCTACCGGTTATTTCAAGAAAACTCAAATAAACAAAAGCCTCCATTAGTATTTTGATAGCTTACCAATGGAGGCCTTTGTTATGTCATCTGTAATAATTTTTGCATTTATTTCTGTAGTTGCTCTAATGCCAACCCAATCAATCGATCTGCCTGATCTGCCATAAACAGCGGAATATTCATCACATCATCATCTAACTTCAAATTATCCAGAGAGAAGCGAATTCGGAGCTTAACTTTTTCAGGAAACAGTTCCTTGAACTTCTTCATACTCTTACTGGTGGTGTTGATTTCGGATTTAGCTTCCACGGGGAAGATATCGTTCTCCCGCTGAATGAGGAAATCTACTTCGTAAGGTGGGTTGCTCTGGCTCCAATAACGGGGCATGACTTCAAACTGAGTAATCAAAGTCTGCAATACAAAGTTTTCAGTCAATGCACCTTTGAATTCAGTAAATAGTCGGTTACCTTCGCCAAAGGCCGTGGGAGCCAACTGCGCCAGACGGCGAAGCAGTCCCACATCCACCAGATAAATCTTGAAAGCAGACAAGTCATCGTAGGCTGCAATCGGTAAGCCGGGAGCGGAGCTGCGATAGATCTTATGCACCAGGCGAGCATCCACCAGCCATTGCAGGGCATCCTCGTACTCACGGGCTCGTGCGCCTTCCTTGACCACCTTATAGATGAACTTCTTGTTCTCCCTTGCCAGTTGAGAAGGAACAGACTTCCAGATCATTGAAATTTTCGGGAACTCGCTAAGATTAGGATGCTTGGCAAAGTCACGCTCATAGGCTCCAATGATTCCGGACAAAGCTTCCTGCATGGCAGAAACATCTCTTGCCTCCGTCCACATCAGTACCGACTCCGGCATACCGCCGGTGACGTAATACATCTTCAACTTCTCATACAGCGGATTGAAGAAAGCATCGGGGATTGGCTCTAGCGTATCTACCACCTCCAGATACTGCGCCAGATTTTCATCGCCGTTGGCAAGTAGGAACTCAGTGAAGGTCATTGGATCAATCTGCATAAAGTTGACCTTACCTACCGGAAAGGAGGATGGCTTCGCCAGCGCGATACCCAACAGAGAACCGGCACAGGCAACATGGTACTGTGGTGCGTTCTCGCAAAAATACTTCATAGAGTTAATAATCTTAGGGCAGTCCTGCACTTCATCAAAGATAATAAGGGTCTTTTCAGGCAAGATTTTCTGACCGCTGGCAAGCATCAAATTTTGTAGAATCCGATCTACGTCCTTGGTGGTTTCAAAAAATTGTTTGTATTCTTCATTTTCGTCAAAGTTAAAGTAGGCTGTATTTTCATAACAGCGTCTGCCAAACTCTTTCAGAATCCAGGTTTTACCTACCTGACGTACACCTTTCAAGATTAAGGGTTTGCGGTAGGGAGAATTCTTCCAGTCCAGCAACTTTTTTAAAATAAATCGTTCCATAGAGTCACTCCTCACATTTTTATTGGAGTTTTAGGTTTCAAAATCACACTTTTATTATATGCGAAAAATACGAAAAATACAGCCCAAATCACAAAATTATTCATATTTAATGCTTTTGAATCACATTTTTATATTTAATAGTGAAAAATATATCTTGCCATTAGGATACTCCACAGTCTCAACTATCGTTTAACATTCTTGCTGTGGCACTTATACGAAAATCATTATTGATATAGCGGATTACGAGAGTAAATCTGATTAACAAATACTGTTGCATTACAATTACCAAACGCATATATATTAGTTCTTTCATTAACATTTTCCGAATTTTGAGTTTGTTCCGGAGAAATATATCTTTGTGTTCCAAAGACATCTCCAACATGAGTCAACCTTATCGAAGATGAGTCAATTTGTCTGCTAAGACCTAAATCATTTATAGTTATATCCGTATCAGAATTATATAATACTTTCTATCCCCAGTAGTATCTTGTGCCACTATTTTTATGATATTAGGATGATTTAAACGGCTCGTTAATCTAACCTCTTTCTGAAAACGTGAGATAGCATTATTATCATTTGCTTTTAATATCTTAATAGTATATTTATCATTTAGCTCAGAATGACATTCATAAACAGTATCAAATGCACCTATCTCACTAATTATTTCATCAATATTTCCCCTTCATACTCATCATGTATTAGTTGTATTATATACTTATATAATCACGATATTCAATTTGTAATACAGACGCTGTAGCCTTTCCAAAATCAAACGTTTTATATAATTCATTGATGACAGCTAAAACAAACCACTTATTTGAAAGTTCCTCAATTTTAGAATTGGGAATTTGGGTAAATACATTTTCAAGATTTCCATTCGCAATGTAATGCTCATGCAAAGCCTTAACCAAAACATTACCAATATCCTGTGTAGATTGATTTGCATCAATATCAAGACCACATCTATGGCAATATTCAGTCAAGCGAAGATGCTCATATTCTAAATAATCAATATGTATATCAGAATCGTATACATCATCAAATTCTGTCGGTGATTGGAGAAAAACAGTATTATTTTCCAATGCCTGAAGAGAATAATTAACTGTTTCACCAGTGGTTTTTTCATTGCTCGCGACATCAGGATAATATCTATATAATCGCGATGGCATATTCATTGTTGAGCGAAGAGCAAATTCATCGTAACCCATTTCTTGTATTGCATTAAGCTTCATTATGGCTCCATTCACAATACAATATTACGCAGCAAATTCTGGAGCAAATTGCCGGAAATCAGCAATTAAATTAGATATATCTAATTTTAACCTCCTTGTGGCATCAGTTATCAGACACAATTTCCACTAACTGTGTCACCACTGGTGTCACTTTTTTGAATCATCTTTAACGTTGCATTTATTTCTTCACATTTTTTTCTAACTCAAGTAAATACCTGTCATAATCAGACATAAATAGCCTATCTTGAAAGATACGATATTTCTCAAACTCCGTTTCAGCGTGAAGTTTGGCTATTTCAGCAGAAACCTTCCCGGCATCTTGCAAAATGCCATAATCAAACATTTCAATAAAACTGTTGAGTCGCTTTTCCCAATCTTCCATAGTAAGAGGAATATGCCTTAAAGTCATATTTTCAGCAAAATCCAAATATGCTGTTACCATACGGTTCAATTGATACAATTCATTTTCACTTAAATAATTTTTTGCAATCGTTACATCACTTTTTTTAATCTTGCCATCCGGAGCATCTGCCCAGGTAGTAAGTCCCATATGCTCCTTTTGGTGGTCGGCTCGCTCTACAATCAATTCAGCAGCCGTGTGACCGTGAACTGCAAAATGCATTTTATTTTGGACTGTTGCATAAAACCTTTTTGTTGTTGCAGAAGTTTTGTCATAGTCTATCGCAGTGGCATAAATATCTGTAATTTTCTGATAAAACTTCCTTTCGCTTACACGGATTTCTCTGATGCGTTCTAACTGTTCATCAAAATACTTATCTGTCAGATAAGTACCTCGCTTTAGACGCTCATCATCCATAACCCAACCTTTGATGGTATAATCCTTTGCAATCTGATTTACCCATTTACGGAACTGCACTGCACGTTCAGAATTAACCTTAAATCCCACAGCAATAATCATTTCCAATGAGTAATGGTTTGTGTTATATTCTTTACCATCAACAGCAGTTATTCGAAATTTTCGAATAACTGAATCTTCCTGTAATTCACTATCACCAAAAATCTTTTTGATGTGATAATTTATTGTATTAGTTTCTACATTGTAAAGTGTAGCCATCATTTTTTGTGTGAGCCATATATTTTCGTCCTCATAACGCATTTCGATACTATCTTCTTGTTCTCCTACAGAAGCAACATAGGTAAGATATTCCGCTGCACTTGAGCGAATACTTATTTCATTTTTCTTTTTTGCCAAATTAAGCCCCCCTATTTAGTCAAGTCTTTTTTCCTTATTATACACGGATTTTTCGTGTCATATCTCAGATGAATGAGCCGGAGAAATGGACATTCTTTCTGTCTCGGTTGAATTCAGTCTTTATCTCCTCACTAAAAACTCAATTCACCCCCTTGATTTACCGGGCTTTTCTCGTCAGCAGGGCAACCGTTTCCACATGCCCGCTCCACGGGAACATATCGCAGCATCGCACCCTCTTCACCTGAAATCCCTGTTCCCCCAGATACTTCACGTCCCTGGCCAGGGTGGCGGAATCACAGCTGACATACACAAGTCTTTTTGGAGCCATCTTTGCAATCGTATCCAGGCAGACCTTATCACAGCCTTTTCTGGGGGGATCTACCACAATTACATCAGCGCGAATCTGGTTTTTCTCATACTGCTCCGGCAGAACTTCCTCTGCCTTTCCCACAAAAAATTCTGTATTTTCCATGTGGTTTAACTGAGCGTTTTGGCGGGCATCCTGGATTGCCTGAGGAATAATTTCCACGCCGAATACCTTTTTGGCCTTTTGCGCCAAAAATAAAGAAATCGTCCCGATTCCGCAGTACAAATCCCATACAATTTCATCGCCGGTTAAGCCGGCATATTCTAAAGCAGTTTCATAAAGCCGCTTTGTCTGTACTGGATTGACCTGATAAAAAGACAGGGGGGAAATTTGATATACAACGTCCCCAATATAGTCGGTAATATATCCAGGGCCAAAAAGATTGACAATCTTATTTCCTAAAATTACATTTGTTTTCTCTTTATTTACATTAAAAGAAATGGAAGCCATGCCCGGAACTTTTTTAAGCTCCTTCACCAGCTGGCCGGCCTCAGGCAGACTGTCCCCGTTAATCACTAGACAGACCATCAGCTCTCCTGTAGTAAACCCCTTTCTGATTAATGCATGGCGCACTAAACCAGTGTGGGAAGCTTCACAGTAAGGCTCGACCTTATAGACTTCCATATATTTCTTAATAATGTCTAAAATTTCCCTATTTTCCTCTGCGCCTAATAAGCAATCCTGATTTTCTATGATGCTGTGAGTGCGCCCTGCATAAAATCCAGTGACAATCCTGCCATTTTTGTCTTTTCCAAAAGGAAACTGGGCCTTATTTCTATATCTCCAGGGATTTTCCATCCCTATTATAGGCTCCATAACCAAAGAATAAGTTTTCTCTTCTCTCTGGTTCTTGTCTGGTTTCTCCAACTCTTCATCTGGAAGCAAAAGCTCTGAAAGTCCGCCGATTCTTTTTAAGTGGTTATACACCTTTCGCTCCTTAAATTTCAGCTGTTCTTTATAGGACATTGCCTGCAGCTGGCAGCCCCCACATTGGCGGGCCACAGAACATTTTGCCTCTATGCGGAAGGGAGATGGCTGTAATATGCGGCATAACCTGGCAAATCCATATGTTTTTTTCATTTTCATGGCGCTGGCTTCTACCATATCCCCGATTACAGCGTCCTTTATAAACCAGGTATATCCATCTGTTTTTCCAATACCGGCTCCGTCCTGGCTAATATCTGATATTGTTACAGTAAAACACTGGTTTTTTTTGATTTCCATAAATTCTCTTCCTATTCTCCTGTTTTCCGGATATTGCTGTCCAAAAATCTGTTAAATCCCAGCCAACCCATATTTTCTCCGGCCCCTTCTAAAGCCTCCACCATAGTTTCCATTTTGGCGTCTGTATTATCTGCAAAGCTAAGTGCAACCGCCTCTAAAAGAGCCGGTTTTTTAGGAGAACCATACTCTAACTCTCCATGGTGAGCCAGAATACAGTGCTGCAGCTCTACAGCCAGTTTCTCCGGAAATCCTGAGATTGTGCGGATACGGTCTGCTACCATTTGAGCCCCAATCATAATATGGCCTAAAAGCTGACCGGCATCAGTATAATCATTTTCCGGAAATACAGAAAGCTCTTTCAGCTTTCCTACGTCATGGAACATTGCTGCAGTCAACAATAAATCTCTGTTTAACATAGGATAATGGGAAGCGTAAAAATCACACAGCTGCACTACGCTGAGCGTGTGTTCCAACAGTCCCCCTACAAATCCGTGGTGAACGCTTTTAGCAGCGGAATGGAACTGAAAAGCCTTTGCAAATTCCTTATCCTCCACAAAAAAGCTGGCTGCCAGACTGCGCAGATAAGCATTTTTAATGGTTTTTATGTATGCAGTCAAGTCGGTGTACATTCTGCCAATATCCTTCTTAGAAACAGGCAGGTAATCTGCCGGGATATATTCTCCCTCCTCTGCTTTTCTGATCCTTTTAATATTCAGCTGGTTTGTTCCCTGAAATACTGTTACATCCGCATCTACATAAACATAATCCATAGCATCAAAGCTGCCGATGCCCGGAGAACCTAAATCCCAGATTTTTGCGTCTACAGTGCCCGTCTTGTCCTGCAAAATTAAACTTCCATACTCTTTTCCTGCTTTAGTCAAAGCAATTTGACGGTTCTTACACAAATAAACGTCTGATGTGTGCATACCTTCTCTTAACATTCCAATATATCTCATAATTGTAATCTCCTCTATATTTATTTCATTTCCTTTGCTCAACTATTTTTTATTATTACGAGCACTGAGAGCCAGGAATTACCTGGCCCCCAGCAATACGTTATATTCAATTTGTTTGTATTCTTGGTTTCCTGCCCTTTGAACAATCAATTTTAGACTTTGCCCCGATTCTAGCTGCTCTATTATATTTTGGAACTCCTTCATGGTTTTCAGTTCCTTTTCGCCAGCCTGAACAATAATGTCCCCGTTCTGTATACCTGCCTCATATGCAGGAGATTCCAGCATAACCTCCTGCACATAAACTCCTGCAGGAATCCCGGTTTCAGACATTTGTTCTGTAATTTCCTGGCCCCGAATGCCCATATACGCGGCTTCCCGTCCATTGCTCAGCTTTTCCAGAATTCCTTTATATTCAGAAATTCCAAAAGCTGTGGTCATCTCCTGGCTGATTCCATTTGTATAATCATCTGTAACCCAGCCCACTACTTCTCCGGAGGAATTGATTAAAAAAGTCCCTGCTTCTGCATTAAGATTCATATTTACATAAAATACTCTCATTGTTCCGTCAGGTACCTGGACATTCTTGGCTATATAAGTTACATGTCCAAAATCCATAGAATGAGGAATGCCTATAGGGCTTCCCACTGCTATAAGCAAATCACCTGTTTTTATAGAATAAGAATTTCCCAGCTTTAGGGCTTCCAGCTTTTGTGCCGCCTCCTCAGGCAAATCGCTTTTCCTCACACTGATCACTGATAGACCTGTAATTTTATCTGTCTGTCTTTTTGTACCGGACACTTCTGTGCCGTCCTGAAAGGTAACGCGGATAGAATCTGCGGACTCTACTGCCGACTCGGGAGCCAGCACCAGAATTTCTGTATTTGTAGCTGCAATAATAATGCCTGAATAATATCCTGTATTCTCCACAGGGTTGTCAAACCAGTCTGTCTCATGCCTTACAGAATGAACGACAGCCACGCTTTTGTCTACCTTCTGGCCCAGCTGCTTTAAATTTCCATATATAGTGGTAAAATCCTGCATAGTATACTGGTAGCTGGAAAGCGCCTCCTCCACCAGATCCCGCACCGGTTCTGTTTCAGGCTCTTCTGGCTCTTTTTCCGCCTCCTGAGAAGGCGCCGTCTCCTCATCCTTGGGAATACTGATGGTTTGGCTTTCTGTCTCGCCGCCAGCCAAATACTTTTCAGCAATAGGCCTGGAAATTGTAAAAGTGATTGCTGCGATTACGCCGAATAAAGCCGCAAGAAACAAAAGGACAATACCGCCTTTGATGAACTGCTCCTTTGTCCTTGGCTGTCTTACAATTTTCTCTTTAATAAACTGGCGTTTCTCTGGCTGTTCCTTATCCCTGTCTTTTATCTCCGGCATAGAAGACCTCCTAAAAAAACCTATCCCTATTATACTTTTCTTCTTCCTATTATGCAACCCTTTCTAAAAACAGAATATCCACAAAAAAGCTGGCAAAGATATTATACCGTATGATATAATACCATCAGTGTACCAGCATTAATTTATAAAAAGGTGACTAGATTATGAATCATAAAGCGCTTAAAACTTTAGAATATAATAAAATTATCGGGCAGCTGACAGAATATGCCTCCTCTCCCATGGGAAAGGAATTGTGCTCCTCTCTTTTACCTTCTATAGATTACGACGAAATCATTCAAAGTCAGCAGGAAACTACGGATGCAGTAAGCAGAATCCGCATGAAGGGCAGTCTGTCCTTTAACGGCGTCCGGGATATCAGAGACTCTTTAAAACGTCTGGAAATCGGAAGCTCTCTGGGAATTATTGAGCTGCTTTCTATCAGCTCTCTTTTAACTATAGCAGCCAGGGCTAAGGCTTATGGACGCCATGAGGAAGATCTATTTGAAGATGACTCTCTGGAATGGATGTTCCGTTCCCTGGAACCGTTAACCCCTGTTAATACAGAGATTAAACGCTGTATTCTTTCTGAGGAGGAAATCAGCGACGACGCCAGTCCCGGCCTGCGCCGGGTGCGCCGCTCTATGAAGGGGATTCAGGACAAAATCCACTCTCAGATGAGCGCCCTTTTAAATTCCAGCCGTAATTATCTTCAGGATGCAGTAATTACCATGAGAGACGGCAGATACTGTCTCCCTGTAAAGGCCGAGTACAAGAATCAGGTTTCCGGCATGGTTCACGACCAATCCTCCACAGGCTCCACTTTATTTATAGAGCCTATGGCTGTTATTAAGCTGAATAATGACCTTAGGGAGCTGGAGATTCAGGAGCAGAAGGAAATTCAGGCTGTGTTGGCAGAGCTGAGCAATCAGGTAAGCCCTTATACAGAGGAGCTGAAAGTAAATCTTCAGACTCTTGTGAAACTGGACTTTATTTTCGCCAAGGCGGCCCTTTCCCGCCATTATAAATGCAGCGCCCCTGTTTTTAATAAAGACAGATATATTAATATAAAAGACGGCCGCCATCCTCTTTTAGATCCTGAAAAGGTGGTGCCTATTAACATTCATCTGGGTAAGAAGTTTGATCTTCTCATTGTAACAGGACCTAATACAGGAGGAAAAACTGTTTCTCTGAAAACTGTGGGCCTGTTTACTCTTATGGGCCAGGCCGGCCTTCATATTCCCGCCTTCG
Organism: Lachnoclostridium edouardi; assembly: GCF_900240245.1. Taxonomy (GTDB): domain Bacteria; phylum Bacillota; class Clostridia; order Lachnospirales; family Lachnospiraceae; genus Lachnoclostridium_A; species Lachnoclostridium_A edouardi. The sequence goes on along the minus strand of NZ_OESQ01000001.1, from coordinate 1,999,679 downwards.
ACGGCTCCCAGCTGTCTGTGTTTGAAGAGGTTTTTGCAGATATTGGAGACGAGCAGAGTATTGAACAAAGTCTTAGTACCTTCTCCTCTCACATGACAAATATAGTTAAAATTCTGGAGCAGGCGGACAGCAATTCTCTCTGTCTGTTCGACGAGCTTGGGGCGGGAACTGACCCTACAGAGGGAGCAGCTTTGGCTATTGCCATACTTTCCTTCCTCCACAATATGAAGTGCCGCACCATGGCGACTACTCACTACAGTGAATTAAAGGTATTTGCCCTTACTACTGAGGGAGTTGAAAATGCCTGCTGTGAATTCAGCCTGGAAACCCTTCGCCCCACATACAGACTTCTCATCGGTATTCCCGGAAAGAGCAACGCCTTTGCTATTTCCAGTAAGCTGGGGCTTCCTGACTATATTATTGAGGATGCAAAAACTCATCTGGAAGCAAAGGATGAAACATTTGAAGATCTTTTAGCTAACCTGGAACACAGCAGAGTAACCATTGAAAAGGAACAGCAGGAAATCGCCGCATATAAAACAGAGATTGCCCAGCTGAAATCCCGCTTAGAGAAAAAGGAAGAACGCCTGGATGAGCGGAGAGATACATTTATCCGGGATGCTAAAGAAGAGGCTCAGAGAATTCTTAGAGAGGCCAAGGAGACGGCTGACCAGACCATCCGCAATATTAATAAGCTGGGGGATGCCGCCGGACTTACAAAAGAACTGGAGGCACAGCGTTCCCGTTTGAGAGAAAAACTGGGAGATGTGGAAAAGGATTTATCCCTGCGCGGAAAACAGCAGCCTAAAAAAACTGTTTCTCCTAAAACATTAAAGCTGGGGGACAGCGTCAGAGTGCTTACTATGAACTTAAACGGCACTGTCAGTTCACTTCCCAATAATAAAGGGGATTTGTATGTACAGATGGGTATTCTCCGGTCACTTGTAAATATAAAAGATATTGAGCTTCTGGATGAGCCTGTTATCACCGGTCCTTCATTAAATAAGACTGGCAGCGGAAAGATAAAAATGTCTAAGTCCAGCACTATTTCTCCGGAAGTAAATCTAATTGGAATGACTGTTGACGAGGCTCTTCCGGTTTTAGATAAATATCTGGACGACGCCTACTTATCTCATTTAAATCAGGTCCGGGTAGTTCACGGCCGGGGAACAGGCGCGTTAAAGGCAGGCGTTCACAAGCATCTGAAAAAGCTGAAATATGTAAAAGAATTCCGTCTGGGAGAGTTTGGAGAAGGAGATACCGGCGTTACTATTGTGACATTTAAATAGACAGGAGCGTTATATGGCAGAAAAACAAAGAGTTTTAATTGTGGATGATGATGAAAATATTGCAGAGTTAATTTCACTTTATTTAATGAAAGAATGTTATGAAACAATGATTGTCAACGACGGTGAGGAGGCCTTAAAGGTTTTCCCTGAGTTTAAACCCAGCATTGTACTTTTAGACCTGATGCTGCCAGGTATTGACGGCTATCAGGTATGCCGGGAAATTCGCACCGGCTCCCAGACTCCTATTATTATGCTTTCCGCAAAAGGAGAGATTTTTGATAAGGTTCTGGGACTGGAGCTGGGAGCCGACGATTATATGATCAAGCCATTTGATTCTAAAGAATTAGTGGCAAGAGTAAAGGCTGTGCTTCGCAGGTATCAGCCAGTATCCCCAGCAGTCCCCTCCTCCTCTGAACAGCAGGGAGACTACGTAGAATACCCTGATCTTATTGTAAATCTGACTAATTATTCTGTTATTTACCAGGGACATTCTGTGGAGATGCCGCCTAAGGAATTAGAGCTTCTTTATTTCCTGGCCTCCTCCCCCAACCAGGTATTTACCAGAGAGCAGCTGTTGGACCATATTTGGGGATACGAATATATCGGCGACACGCGGACTGTAGACGTACATATTAAACGTCTTAGAGAAAAAATTAAAGACCATCAAAACTGGGCTCTATCAACTGTATGGGGAATTGGATACAAATTTGAGGTTAAAAGATAATGCATTTACGTTCTATCTATTATAAATTTGTACTGGGATATTTTATTTTCGGCCTTTTGGGATTTATTTCTATTTCCACCATTGGTTCCCGAATGATCCTAAACCACCTTTTAGAATCTCAAGTAGACGCTCTTTATAACGAGGCCACAGTCATTGCGGAGCAGTGCAGCAGTCCATATCAGGGAAGTAAGGTGGCGGAACTTTCTTCTGTATTTCCTCAGCTTCAAGCTGTATCTGTATATTTAAAAGCTGATATATGGGTTGTTAACAGAAAGGGCACCATTATTCTGGACAGCGACAACTCTGCCAGATCAGGCATTACCCTGGAAAATTTTGAGCCTCCTTTAACAGATAACAAGCCATTTTCTGTAGGAAGCTTTTATAACCAATTTGACCATGACGTAATTAGCGTTTCCGCTCCCATTACGGGAAATTACAACACATACGGATACATTTTAATTCATATGCCCTTAAATGAGCTGATGATTTTCAGAAGTAAAACCCTTGACATTCTATATATTTCAGGGGCTATTCTTTTCGGTTTGTCTCTGATTATTATGATTGTATTCACCAGATATGTGTACGGGCCTTTGAATAAAATCACTGCAGGCGCCAACGAATACGCTGCGGGAAATCTAGGATACACCATTCAGGTAAACACTCAGGATGAAATCGGCTATTTAGCCGCCACCTTAAATTATATGTCCGGGGAATTAAATCAAATGGAAGAATATCAGCGAAACTTCATTGCCAATGTCTCCCATGATTTTCGCTCCCCTTTAACCTCCATTAAAGGCTATTTAGAGGCGATTATTGACGGCACAATCCCTGTTGAGATGCAGGAGAAATATTTAAAACGGGTAATTTCTGAAACTGACCGTCTGAACAAGCTGACAGAGGGAATGCTTACCTTAAACTCCCTGGACAGCAAAGGCTATTTGTCCAGAACTAACTTTGACATTAACAGGGTTATTAAAGATACTGCAGCTTCATTTGAAGGCATCTGCAATACAAAGGGCATCACCTTTGAACTAACATTTTCTGATAATATTCAAATGGTTTATGCTGACCTGGGAAAAATCCAGCAGGTGCTTTATAATTTAATCGACAATGCCATTAAATTCAGCCATCACGATTCAACCATTTATATTCAGGCCTCTGTGCGCCATGAGAAAGTTTTTGTCTCAGTAAAGGACACTGGCATAGGTATCCCAAAGGATAGTATTAAAAAAATCTGGGAAAGATTTTATAAATCTGATATTTCCCGGGGCAAAGACAAACGGGGAACAGGGCTGGGCCTGGCTATTGTAAAGGAAATTATTCAGTCCCATGGGGAAAATATTGACGTGGTCAGCACTGAAAAAGTAGGCACTGAATTTATTTTCAGTCTGCCCAGATCTACAAATCTTTAATATTTTAATAGCCAAAGGGATGTAGCATCCTTGGAAGGTGACTTTCCACTTTTCCATTATTCTGCATCCCTTTTTATTTTTCTTGACATATATAGATTATCGATATATTATAAGTATATCATTATATATAGATAGTCGATATAAGGAGGTGTTTTTATGGCAGTTGACAAAAGCTTGATTTCCGGCAGCACATCTTTGCTGCTTTTAAAGCTTCTTTCAGAAAAGGATATGTATGGCTATGAGATGATTGAGACCTTAGAGGCCCGGTCCAATAATGTATTTCAGCTAAAGGCCGGAACTATGTACCCTCTTCTTCACTCTCTGGTATCTCAGGGCTGTCTCACCTGTTATGAGCAGGAGGTTCAGGGAAAGGTGCGAAAATATTATTCTATTACCAGGGAAGGGAAAAAATATTTATCTAAAAAGCAGGCAGAGTGGGAGGAATATGCCGGGGCTGTGGCCCATGTACTAGGAGGTGCTGTCTATGGAGCGGTCTGAGTACTTAGCGCTGTTATCTGCCCAAATCCGAAGCAGGAAAGCCAGGACCTTTGTTCAGGAGGAAATATCTGCTCATATTGAGGATCAGACAGAGGCCTTTCAGGAAATGGGAATGGAACCGCCTGAAGCGTTAGCTGAAAGTATTCGGCAGATGGGAGATCCGGTAAAAGTCGGGATGGAGATGGATAGAATTCACCGTCCCCGCACAGACTGGAAAACCCTGATCATCATTATTTTATTCAGCTTAGCAGGACTGGCTGTTCAATACCATATGTCTGCTGATGCCAATTATAATCAATTCTTCCGTCAGTGTATTTATACCGGGTTAGGATTGCTTCTTATGATAGGCGTTTATTTTATAGATTATACCTTAATAGGAAAGTATACCTTCCTTCTGTGGGGCTTCTGCACTGTTTCCCTTTCTGTTGCGCCGGTCTTTGTAAGGCCTGTTAACGGAGGATATATTTACATACAGATTATTCTTTATTTATTAGCGCCCTGTTTTGCGGGAATTGTATATAGAAGCAGAGGGCAGGGGAAAAGAGGCTTTGCAGTCTGCTGCATCTGCGGAGGTATTTCTCTTTTGCCTGTTTTCTTTATCTATCATTCCATAAATATGTTTGTATGCCTATATACAATATTTCTTTTGATTATGACTGCCGCCGCGGCAAAAGGATGGTTTATCTCCCGCAAGATTCTTTTGATCTGTTCCATGTGGGGCCTTTCACTTGCAGGAATTGTTTTGTTCCTTATTTTGGGGCCAACTTTAGGTCTTTTACAGCCTTACCAAATCGCCAGATTACAGGCTCTGGGCAATCCTTTATTTGAACCTCACGGAAGCACCTATATTCAGGCCTCTATTTTCAGTCTGAAGGATTCCTGGGCCTTATGGGGCTCCGCTTCCTCCAATCTGCCTTTAGAGCAGATGCTGCCTGGGTATTCTTATGATTATATTATTACATACTTATTTACATATTTAGGCATTGGAGGGACCTGCCTTCTTCTCCTGGCTTTTGGACTGCTGTTTATGAGAATTTTCTACATCTGTTTCCGCCAGCCCAATCAGCTTGGCATGATAGTAGGTCTAAGCTGCGGCCTTGTCCTGTCCTTAGAAACAGTCAGGTATGTACTTTCTAATTTAGGTTATATATTATTCAGCCAATTATGTATGCCGTTCTTTTCTTATGGGCTGCGCTCCACCTTAATTACATACTTTATGCTGGGAATTCTTTTAAGTATTTACCGGTACAAGGATATTGCCTCAAAGCCTAAACCTAAAAAAATTTCTATGAAGGTAAGTCTTTGAAAGTCTAAATAACAAAGGCTTGCCCGGGAAATAAAAGGAGGCTGCTGTTAAATCAATCAGAACATTTTAATCAAAACATTCATTGATTACTTAACAGCAGCCTCCATATTTTACCTTTGCTTTTCTTATTCAGACCACTTATATTTTGTTAAATTGCCTTTCATTTTCATATCCTCAAAACCATTTTGTCTTAAAGCCTCATATAAAATTACAGCTACAGAATTAGACAGGTTTAAGGAACGAATATCTCCCCACATAGGGATTCTTACGCAGGTCTCCTGGTTTTCCAATAAAATCTCTTCTGGAATCCCCCGGCTTTCCGGGCCAAACATAATAAAGCAGTCAGGCTCATATTTTACGTCTGTATATACAGAAGGGGCTTTTGTAGTAGCCATATAGATTTTCGCCCCCGGATTTTTAGAGAGGAAATCCTGATAATCGCTGTACACTATCACGTCCAGCTTATCCCAGTAATCCAGCCCCGCCCGTTTAATGGCCTTCTCGTTTAATTTAAAGCCTAAAGGTTCAATTAAATGCAGCTTCGTATCTGTGGCTACACAGGTACGTCCAATATTTCCTGTATTGGCCGGCATCTCCGGCTCAAATAAAACTATATTCATATTTTAGGCCTTTCCGTCCAGGCGATTTACAAATTTTTCAATACGCCCCAGAGCTTCCTTCAGGTTTTTCAATGAATATGCGTAGGAAACACGGATAAATCCTTCTCCGCTGGCTCCAAAGGCAGTTCCCGGCACTACGGCTACCTTTTCCTGCTTTAACAGTTCCATGCAGAACTCGTCAGAGCTCATGCCAAACCGTTTAATACTTGGAAATACATAAAAAGCTCCGAAGGGCTCAAAGCAGTCCAATCCCATTTCCCGGAAGGCATTTACCAAAAATCTGCGGCGCTGGTTATAAGACTCCCGCATATTTTTTACATCCTCATCCCCATTTTTCAAAGCGGAAACAGCTGCATACTGGCTGGTAGTAGGGGCGCACATAATAGCAAACTGATGGATTTTCAGCATCTGTTTTAATATTACTTCCGGCGCAGCCGCATATCCCAGTCTCCATCCAGTCATGGCATATGACTTGGAAAATCCGTTAATCAGCACTGTTCTCTCCTGCATTCCAGGGAAGGAGGCAATAGAGACATGGTTTCCCTTGTATGTTAATTCGCAGTAAATCTCATCTGAAATTACAAATAAATCTTTCTCAACTACAATCTCAGCGATTTTTTCCAGCTCCTCCTTTTCCATAATAGCGCCTGTTGGGTTATTAGGAAACGGGATTACCAGCACCTTAGTTTTAGGCGTGATTTTTTCCAGCAGCTTTTCCAGGGTCAGCTTAAACTGGTCTTTTTCCTCCAGTTCAATAATCACCGGCGTGCCTCCTGCCAAAATAGTGCAGGGCACGTAGGAAACATAGCTGGGCTGAGGAATTAAAACCTCGTCTGCAGGGTCCAGCATTGCTCTTAAAGCAATATCTATGGCCTCGCTGCCTCCTACAGTTACCATTACTTCTGTGTCAGGATTATATGTAAGGCTGCATTTTCTTTTTAGATAATTGCAGATCTCCACCTTTAAATCTCTCAAACCTGCATTGGAAGTATAAAAGGTACGTCCCTTTTCCAGGGAATAAATTCCCTCTTCTCTAATATGCCATGGAGTGTCAAAGTCCGGTTCTCCTACGCCCAGGGAAATGGCGTCCTTCATCTCGCTGACTATATCGAAAAACTTCCTGATTCCTGACGGCGGAATCTGTACTATAGTTTCTGACAATGGATTTCTCATGGGGTAATCAACATCCTTTCATCCTGCTCTTCTTCTGCAATAATTGTGCCGTGGTCTTTATATTTTTTCAAAATAAAATGAGTGGCTGTGCTTAACACAGACTCCATTGGAGACAGTTTGTCTGATACAAACTGAGCTACCTGGCGCATAGTTCTGCCTTCAATAATCACAGTAAAGTCAAAGGCACCGGACATAAGGTAAACGGCAGTCACCTCGTTGTACTGGTAAATCCGCTCTGCAACCTTGTCAAATCCCATGCCTCTTTGAGGAGTTACCTTTACTTCTATTAAAGCTGTCACTCTCTCGTCTCCTGTTTTATCCCAGTCAATTAAAGTATGATATCCGCAGATAATTCTCTCTTTCTCCATTTCAGCGATTTCATTGACAACCGCCACTTCGCTTTCCCCCAGCAAAACCGCCAGGTCCTTTACATCAATTCTGCTGTTCTTCTCCATTACCGCCAAAATCTTCTCTCTCATAGATCTTCTTCTGCCTCCTCTTTACCTTTTCTATTTCATCTCCAGACGGCCGTTCCAGGTACGCTGTTCCCTCAGCTGTCTGAATTTCAATTTTCACTCCTGAAAGCACACTTCCGATTACAGCTGCGCAAATTCCCTCTTTTTCCAGCTCCTTTACCAGCCTGCCTCCGTTGTCAGTTACAAGAATCACACAATTTTCGCTGTACAGTCTATATGGATTTAAATTGTAATACTCGCATATTTCTATGGTTTCTTGTGTAACAGGAATCTGTCGCAGAGTAAAATTTCCTCCTACGCCGTAGGCGCAGAGCAAATTCCAGAGGGCGGCTAAAATTCCGCCCTCTCCTGCCATCTCCCGCTCAGTCGCGCCCAATGGCCTCCACTGCTCCAGATTCCTGTCTGCTGGTACTTCTTTGTAATTGTAAATGCTCTCTACATACAGCCGGCTGAAATGTTCAGTCAGCTCTTCTTCTCTGGCTTTTGCAATCAAAGCTGCTCCCGCTCTTCCGGCAAAGCCGGCTGCCACCAGTTCCTGCCCTGGTTTTACTGTTCCCTCACAGGCTCTGTCTATTTTTCTTCTCATCAGGCCGGTTCGCCTCCGTTATCAGCAGGAGTCTCCGGCTGAGGTGCCGGGACTTCTGCAGACGGCTGAGGCGCCCCTGTTTCCGGCTGAGGCGCTGGAGCCGCCGCCTCTGGGGCTTCTGAACCTGGTCCGGCCGCCGGGGCCTCCGCAGACTGCTGAGGCGCAGAAACTCCTGGTCCTCCGTCCACGCCCTCTACCGGAGCCGCTACTTGCGGCTCTGTCTCTGCCGGCGGCGTCTCCACCGGTGCAGGCGCCTCTGTTGGCGGAGCTGCCGCTGGCCCTACTGCGTAAATAGCTTTTGAAGCATTATAGGTGTCTGTGTGAAGCACAGTCCTCTCTGTTTCTTTTCCGTCTACCGTAACTACCTTCCACAATCTAGATCTTAATCCTGTGTGGGAGGACTGAAGTCTTTTCCTGGCTCCCGGAGCCATAGAATTATCCACCTTCTCAATAGGAGCTCCCGGGTCTACATAGCCTAAAGTCTCTGAAATATATTCCACCTTTCTGTTTGCCGGTCTTGTCTCTTTTCCGTAACAGGTAAAGGTCAGTTTTTTTCCTGATGTGTAAGCCTCAATATAAATAGGCGTATCATAATTATTAGTAATCTTAATATCCTTATATGTGCCGGCAATGGCTGCATCCATAGACGGCTTTACATAAGCTACGGTCATAGAATGGTTCTGTCTCTGCGTAATCTCCAGCTCTGCATAAAGGGCCATATCGTACATGGTTGTGGCGATCTGGCACACGCCTCCTCCAATGCTGTCTACTACCTGGCCGTTTTCATATGCCGCAGCTGTGGCATATCCGTTTGCCGTAGTAAATGGCTGCATACACTCATAGCCTGACAATGTTTCTCCAGGCAAAAGTACGCGGCCGTTTATTTTAGCTGAACCTACCTGGAGATTCTTAGAACGGGAAGCGCCGCTGCTGCTGAAATCTGTAGTGCAGGTTCCCAGCACGTCCTGAATTGTCTCCAACATTTCTGTAGTAATCTTAGGATCGCTTTCAGTAACTACTGCCGCAACCTGAACCGGCTGGTCCAATCCCTCTGCCATAGCCTGATCCAAAGCATTTTTCGTAGCCTCTATATCTACAACTACTCCTTTTGCAGAAGGAGTAATCTGAAACTGACCGTCCACACGTGTAATGGTGGCGTCCTGAGCCGCTCCCGCAAGGCCGGAACAATTTTCATTTACAAAGGTCTCCACAGCCCCGCTGTCCACAGCCGTCTCAATCTTTACTTCCGCCCCTTCCTTTTCCAGGTCCCTGGCAGCCATATAACGCTTCAGCAGGTTGCCCTCTGTCAGCTTTCCCACAGCCTCGCCTACTGCATCCTCATTGCTCCAATGAAAACCTAAATCCTTAGCTGTAGTTTCTACAGACTGGTCTCCAATTTCCAGGGTAATCTTTTGATTCTCCATACTGCTTACATACTCTCTGATTTTCTGGTCAGCCTCTTCCCTTGTTAAACCGCCCAGATCCTGTCCCCCTGCAGTAAGTCCTGCGGGAAGCTCAGCCGCCCCTGTATATAAAGGCGCAGCTGTTAATACCCCTACAGCCAGGCACGCTGCAAAAACGCCTCCGGCCCACACTTTCTTTTTCATAATCCACTCCTCAAACTTCTAAAAGATTACCTTGTTATATGTTTCATATTACATACTTTATATACTGTATAAACTGCTGCAAAATACCCAATTTTTAAAACGGGAATACACTAAGGGCCATAGGAACTACCATTGCAGCCACCAGTACTATAATAATAATGGTAGAAAAAATCTTTCTTCCATTTTTATTCCCAAAATTCATCATATTTATCTCACCTCTTTTATAATACTCTTTCTATTGTATCCTCCCATACTGGGAAATAATCTGGTCTGTAAGCCTTGACGCCTCATTTTTCGACAAATCGTCAAGCTGCACAGATAGGTTTATTTTATGATATTTTATTAAATACTGCAAGACTTCTTTTTGCCTTTTTGAAGCCGGATGCTCCCTTTTTACCTTGTATTTCAGCTCTTTCGGAGAAAAGACCTCCGGATACTTCCCCCCATACTTCTGTTCCATAGCTTCATACAACCTGTAGGCTGCCAACGCATCCTCTAAAGCCCGATGGGATTTTTCTGTCTGCACCTGAAACCACTTGCAGGCTGCCTGCAGATTTTTCTTTTCATTTTCCGGAATAAATTTTCTGCATACAGCCAAGGTATCAATGCCCGTTCTTTCAAAGGAATATCCCTGATTTACAGCTGCTCTTTTCAGAAAACTATAATCAAAAATAATATGATGCCCTAACAGGGGATAGTCTTTGCAAAATTTAAGAAATTCAGGCAGCGCCTCCTGAATATCCGGCTTTCCCGCCACCATTTCATCAGTAATTCCTGTCAGCTCCACAATTCTTTGGGAAATCTGCCGTTTAGGATCAATTAAAGCAGAAAACCTGTCCTTTACCTTCCCGTTTTCCACCAAAACAGCTCCAATTTCTAAAATCCGTTCTGTTTTAGGATTCAAACCTGTTGTCTCCAGATCTACAGCTACTAATCTTCCCTCTATCATTACTTTATCCCTCTTGACGGACAATATTCCTTTAAAAAGCAATCTTCACATTTTGGGCTTCTGGCTGTGCAGATTGTGCGCCCTAAAGTAATAATGTGAATGTTCCAAAGTATCCAGTGACCTTTAGGAAGAACCTTCATTAATTCATATTCTATTTTTTCCGGCTCCTGTGATTTTGCCAGACCCAGCTTTCTGGAAATTCGTTTTACATGTGTATCCACCACAATACTTGGTTCATTGTAAATATTGCCTCTGATTACATTTGCAGTTTTTCTTCCTACTCCGGCCAGGGATGTAAGCTCCTCTAATGTTTCAGGCACCTGGCCGTCAAAACGTTCTACTAAAGCTTTACAGCAGGCAATAATATTTTTTGCTTTCATATGGTAAAAGCCTATGGAATGAATATCCTGCTCCAGCTCCTCCAGTTTAGCATCTGCAAATTTTTCCAGAGTATTATATTTTTTAAATAAATCTGCAGTAACAATATTCACTCTGGCATCTGTGCACTGAGCGCTCATAATGACTGCAATCAACAGCTGCCATGGTGTTTCATGGTTTAAGTAACATCTGTACTCTGTGCCGTATTCCTTATCTAATGCCTCCAGTATTTTCTTAATTCTCACATCACGCTCTGCCTTTGTCTCTCGTTTTGCCATCCTGCGTCCTTTCTGTTTTTCCTCTCAGGATTTTTGTCCTGGCATTGTATGTAAGAGGGTCCCGGTCATCATAATCAAAGTAAATGTAACTTCCGTTTTCCATTACCTCAATATGGGCAGGCCCTTTCTTTCCTTTTTCCCCGTAATACTTTTTAATATCTTCCTTATATGGTGTCTGATCTGATGCAAAGGAAGGACGGCTTTTGGCCTTTTCTCTTAAATATAAATCATACATCAGACAATCCCTAAATTCCTGCTCTCTTCCCTTTCCATAAATACAAACAAACTGGTACAAGATTTCAAATCTGGCCAGTCTGGAATGTTTTACGGAAAATAATCCTTTCTGGCTATAATAATCCGCCAGATACTCAAACATTTTAAAGGGCGATGGAAATAAGGTTTCCAGCAGCTTTATTGTTTTTGTAAACTGCCCGCTGTTATAATACACCTCCACCATTTCCTCTATATCTTTAAGGCGGATTACTTCTTCATAAGTCAGCCAGCTGGTGCTTAAAACCTCATAAGGAGGGCAGCTTCTATATTTCAGGCCGTACTGCTTCGCCATTTCTTTCATTTTAGAGCCTTTTAAGACCTTTAAAAATCCCAGCTGAAGCTGTTCCGGCTCCATATAATACACTTGATCAAAGGATTTTTGAAAGCTTTCATAATCTTCAAAAGGCAGACCTGCAATTAAATCTAAATGCTGATGGACATTTTTCCCCTGATTTACAGCCTCCACAGCTGCTTTCAGCTTATTCAGATCTGTTTTTCTGCAAATTGCCTGAATAGTGTCTAAGTTAGTTGTCTGAACGCCGATCTCTAACTGTACCAAGCCCGGCCGCATTTTTCTTAAAATCTCTATTTCTTCCTGATCCAGCAAGTCTGCTGCAATTTCAAAATGAAAATTTGTTATTCCATTATCATGGTTTAAAATATAATTCCAAATTTCTATTGTTCTGTCTTTTCTGCAGTTAAAGGTTCTGTCTACAAACTTTACCTGAGGCGCCTGCTTTTCCAGAAAGAAATCTATTTCCTTTTTTACCAGCTCCAGGCTGCGGAATCTAACCGACTTATCAATGGAGGACAGACAGTAGCTGCAGGAAAATGGACAGCCTCTGCTGCTTTCATAGTAAATAATTCTATTTTCCAAGTCCTTTAAATCACTGTAGGAAAAAGGCAGTTCATCCATAGAAAGCAGCTGGCCTGGGTGATTTTCTATAATGTTTCCCTCCGGGCCGCGATAAACCAGACCTGGTATTTGAGAAAAAGAATCTTTTTCCTTTAAAGCTCCCTTTCCCCTTTCCTCCAGCTGTTTGTAAGCCTTTAAAAGAAGGGAAAAGGTATGCTCCCCTTCCCCGCACATAATTCCTGTAATATTTTTTTCCTCTTTCAGCAGCTGTCCGGCACAGTAGGACACCTCCGGTCCTCCCAGCCAAATGTCTATTTGGGGAAGCACCTTTTTTAAGTCCCTGATCAGTTCCTTTACATATGTGATATTCCAAATATAACAGGAAAACCCTACTGCATCCGGCTGCTTTACATAAATATCTCTTAAAATCTGATCCATTTGATGATTAATGGTATATTCCCCGATTTCTATACAAAGCTCTGGAACATGTTTTTTTCCGTATGCCTTCAAACTGTAAATCCCCAGATTAGAGTGAATATATTTTGCATTAATAGCTGCTAAAAGAAATTTCATAATTACACTTCCAGTTCTATTTTCCGTCCTGTGGACTGATATTGATAATATCTTACGCCTGCTGCGTTTAACATTCTTTTGGAGGCCCGCACAGAAGGCGTCTGCGCATATTTATCCTCCCTGTAAATTAAAGTTTTAATTCCTGCCTGGATAATGGCTTTCGCACATTCATTACAAGGGAATAAAGTCACATACAGCTTGCTGCCCTCCAGACTTCCTCCCCTATAATTTAAAATGGCGTTCAACTCGCTGTGAGTAGTATAAAGGTATTTTGCATGGAAGGGATCGTCCTGCTCATGTTCCTTACCCCAGGGAAATTCGTCGTCTGAACAGCCTTTAGGAAATCCGTTGTAGCCAATAGACAAAATTTTATTGTCCGGGCTGACAATACAGCTTCCCACCTGTGTGCTGGGATCTTTTGACCTTCTTCCCGCCAGCATAGCTACTCCCATAAAATACTCATCCCATGTAATATAATCTTCTCTCTTCTCCGACATGGTTTTACTCTTCTCCTTTTTCTTATGTTCTCCAAAGCCTTTTCAGGTTTAAAGCTCTTAACATTGTCTACACCTTTAATATTTTATATCCTGCCGCTTTAGATAAACGGTTCATTATTGCCTGTCCTAAGCTGTCCTCAGAAAAGCTTTCCGAAAAAATGCAATCTACATTTAAATCATCAAACTCTCTTAAAACCCCATATAAATTGTGAGCCAAAGTCTCCTCCTTAGACCTTAACCCCATACTGCGTATCAGCCCGTGATTATATTGGTTTCTTGTTTCATCTGTACAAATAATACCTGTACTTTTTCCCTGAGCTAAGGCTTCCTCCCCCATGATTTTCACATGATTAGCCAGGCAAAACTCTTCTGGGGTTAAATCTTTACTGCAGCCTGCCTCTTTCATAGCCTTCACTGTTTCCTTATAAAGCCTGCTGTCTAAATTGTGCAGCTGAAGTCTTGTTTCATCTGACAGCTCTACCAGGGTTAAATCTGCCTTTGGCGCGTAATGGCGGTACTTCATGCCTGGCGCCTTTGGCCTTAATCCATCTTTTAAAGGTCCTAAAATAGCAGGGTCAATTTTAACCTCCCCCAAAAGCTCCTTTAACATTTCCAACGTCACAGCTCCCGGTCTTAACAGTACGGGAATCTCCTCTGTTACATCTACAATAGTGGACTCTACGCCGATGCCAACCGGTCCCCCGTCTACAATCATGTCTATTTTTCCATTCATATCTTCCCACACATGGTCTGCAGTAGTAGGGCTTGGCCGGCCTGATGTGTTAGCGCTGGGAGCCGCCACAGGCACTCCGGAAAGAGCAATTAGCTTTCTGGCTGTTGGGTCGCTTGGCATCCGCACCGCTACTGTATCCAAACCTCCTGTAGTGCCGTAGGGAACTTTAGAGCTTTTAGGAAAAATCAAGGTCAACGGCCCTGGCCAGTACGCTTCCATCAAAATTTTTCCGGCCTTTGGAATCTCCCTTACCAGCTGATCCAGCTCTGAAAAGTCTGAAATGTGAGCAATAAGAGGATTGTCTGACGGTCGCCCCTTAGCCGCATAAATTTTTCTGGCAGCTTCCTCATTCAGGGCGTTAGCTCCCAGGCCATATACGGTTTCTGTGGGGAAAGCCACAAGGCCGCCTGATCTGAGAATCCAGGCCGCCTCCTTTAATTGACTGTCATCTGCATGTTCTCTGTCTTCTATTACAATTCTTTTTGTCTCCATGATTATCATTTCCTTAATATTAAATCTTAACCTGTATCATAGCATAACCGCCTCGTCCATGCAAGAATTCAGCCCTTACAACTTTTGTAATTCTCTTGCATTCTCTGTAATATTCTGCTAATATACGGTATTATAAAAATCCAAGCATGGCTAAAGGCTCTGAACAGGCAGCTGAGGCATACTTAAAACAGGAGGCAAGCATATGTCACTTATTTTCCCCAAAAATTATGATCCTAAGTTAGACGTTCGTCAGACCCAGGAGGCTATCAAGTATATCCGTGATACCTTTCAAAAAGAGTTTGGCAAGGAAATGAACCTGGAACGTATTTCCGCCCCTTTATTTGTACGGAAAAGCAGCGGTTTAAATGATGATCTAAACGGCGTGGAACGGCCTGTTTCCTTTGACGTAGCCGGTATTCCAGGAGAAACAGCAGAGGTTGTTCATTCTCTTGCAAAGTGGAAACGTATGGCTCTTTATGAATACGGTTTTCAGCCGGGAGAGGGCCTATATACGAATATGAACGCAATCCGCAGAGACGAGACCTTAGATAATCTTCACTCCTGCTATGTGGACCAGTGGGACTGGGAGAAGGTTATTACAAAGGAAGAGCGCACCATTGATACCTTAAAGGCCACTGTCCGCACAATCTTTAAAATTATTAAGCATATGCAGCACGAGGTTTGGTATAAATATCCGGAGGCTGTAAAGCATCTTCCTAAGGATATTACTTTCATCACCACCCAGGAGTTAGTAGACCGCTATCCTGATAAAACGCCAAAAGAGCGGGAAAACTTAATCACAAAAGAACACGGCTGCGTTTTCCTTATGAAAATCGGAGATAAACTAAGCAACGGAGAGCCTCACGACGGACGTGCGCCAGACTATGACGATTGGAGCTTAAACGGAGATATTTTATTCTGGTTTGAACACTTAAACTGCGCTTTAGAAATCTCCAGTATGGGAATCCGCGTAGATGAAAATTCACTTCACCAGCAGTTAGAAAAAGCCGGCTGTACAGAACGTGAAAAATTCCCATATCATCAGATGATCTTAAATAAAGAGCTTCCATATACGATCGGAGGCGGTATTGGACAGTCACGTCTGTGTATGCTGCTTTTAGACCGGGCTCATATCGGAGAAGTTCAAGCCAGCTTATGGCCTGACGGCATGAGAAAAGAATGTAAAGAGAACAATATAATACTTCTTTAGGCGTTGTTCCCAGAATCCCTATAGTATGAAAATATAGCTCTCTAAGACGAATAGTACTGTAAAATAATCAGAAGTGATAACTGGTTGTTTTACAGTACTTTTTTGTTATTATGAGCACTTACGTGCGATACATGAAAAATAGTTTGCGAGGTCTTTCACGAGCATTACTATTTTTTATTTCACTCGTCCCTCGTTCCATAAAAAACTACGGGAAACCCGAACTCCGCTATCGCTTCGTTTGGGTAGCAAATAGTTTCGCACGCCGTGCTCAACTATTTTTTATTTTATATATTAAAATATTCGTGCAATATATTGTTTTTTTCGTGCATTTAACATATAATATAATTATCACAGAAAAGGAGATGATTATATGGCTGGAACCACAACAAACATCAGCATCCGCATGGATTCAGATTTAAAAATACAGGCCGACAAACTATTTTCTGAACTTGGCATGAACCTTTCAACTGCATTTAACATTTTTGTTCGTCAATCCCTTAGAGAAGGCAGAATTCCCTTTGATATTTCTTTAAATCAACCTACCAAAGAAACTATTGCCACCATGCTGGAGGCAGAAAGGATTGCGAAAGATCCTTCTACAAAGGGTTATACAAATTTAGATGAGTTGTTCGCAGATTTAGAAAAATGAAAAAAGCCAAATATTCTGTTAAAATAACCACTCAATTTAAAAAAGATTATAAGCTGGCGATAAAACGAGGATTAAAGATTAATCTACTTCAAGATGTTATTACGGCTCTTGCCATGGGTGAGGTACTTTCAGATAAGTATAAAGACCATGCTCTCACAGGAAACTGGATCGGCCATCGAGAATGCCATATTCTTCCAAACTGGCTTCTAATTTACTATATTGAAGAAAATGTATTAGTATTAACCTTGACTCGTACAGGAACACACAGTGATTTATTTAGTAAATAAATCTCATAAAAACAAGGTCTGGAACAAATCTTCTAAGCGTTTGCTCCAGACCCATTTTATAAAATTATTTTTTCTTCCCGGCTTTTACAGACTTCCACACAGAGGAAGCGATCACAACAAATCCAATTAAAATAAATATACAGGCCACTGGTCTTGTAAAGAAAATATCTATAGAACCGCCGCTTAATTTTAAGGCTCTTCTGGTCTCCCCCTCAAACATAGATCCTAACACCAGCCCAAGTACTATAGGAGCTGTTGGGAAGCCTCCTTTTATCAGCAGATATCCTGCAAATCCAATTCCCAGAGTAAGAACTACATCAAAATAATTACTTCTTAAAGCGTAGGAGCCTACTAAGGATAAAATAACTAAGGCAGCGTCTAAATAATTTACTGGTATATTCAGAACTCTTACAAACAGCTTAATGCCTACGCACTGAATGACAACCATCATAATTGTGGCGATCAGCACAGTTGTAAATATTTCTGTCATAACATCCCCGTAATCTGTAAATAAAGACGGCCCAGGCCGCATTCCATGTATGACTAAACCTCCCATAAGCACAGCAGTTACACTGTCTCCCGGGATGCCTAAGGTGAGCATGGGAATCAAAGCGCCGCCGCACACGCCGTTATTTGCCGCTTCTGAAGCAATTACTCCCTGATAATTTCCTTTTCCAAAGGACTCTGGCTCTTTTGATACTCTTTTTGTCTGGTCGTATGCAATAAACGCGGCTATATTACCTCCTGTTGCCGGTATAATTCCGATTAAAGTTCCAATGACGCTGGAGCGGATAATATTCCATTTCTCCTTCCAGATCTTTCCCATGGACGGTATAAAGTTCCTCATTCTCAGCTCCTTTGTATCCACACGGGGATTTCCCTCCCCTGTGCAGCTTAGAAGAATCTGAGGAATAGAGTACAGTCCGATCATAGCCGGAATACTGTTAATTCCAGACATTAAGTTAATATTTCCATATGTAAATCTTAAATCTCCCCATATTGGATCTGTGCCTACAAAGGAAAGAGAGATTCCAAGAAGGCCGGCAATCAGTCCCTTTAATATAGATTTTCCGGATACTGCCGCAATAATAGTCAGGCCGAAAAATGCCAAAGCCGCGTATTCCGGTGAGCCGAAGCTGGTACACAGCCTGGCCAGCTTTGGAGCAAAAAATGTAAGAGCCAGCCAGCTGATAATACTTCCAAAGCCAGAGGCAAACGCCGCCCATCCTAAGGCCTCCGCCCCTTTTCCCTGTTTTGCCATAGGGTATCCGTCTAAACATGTCACTACTGCTGAAGGGGTGCCAGGGATATTTAAAAGTGTGGCCGATACGGCTCCCCCTGCCATTCCTCCAATATAAACTCCCATCATAATTCCTATGGCGCTGACCGGCTCCATGGTAAATGTAAGGGGCAGTATTAGCGCTACTCCCATTGTAGCTGAAAGTCCAGGCAGGGATCCAATTACCAGTCCTAAAAACGTTCCGCCTGTAATCAACAAAAATAGCCCCGGATTTAATATAGTTCCCCCTGCAATTGTCAGAGTATGTGTAAAACCCTCCATCATCTTCCTCCTATCCTGCTATCATTTCCAGAATCGGCTCTGGAAACTCTACGTGAAAAATTCCTCCAAACATGATATAAAGAAGAACTGTATACCCTGCTGCCAGCAATATAGTTTTTCCCGGCTGAAACTGCTTTTTAAGCACCTTAGATTCCCAGATAAAAAATGCAGCGCTGCTCAGACCAAAGCCTAAGAAATTCCACAGAATTGTATAAACTAAAATTCCTATAGCAGACAGCGTCACCCGTTTGTCAACTTTTACCTGTCCCTTCTCCTTCTCCGCCTCAGCTTCTTTTTCCCCACGTTTTGAAAATAGTCCTCCTGATATCAGCCGGATTCCGCTAAATCCTATAATAGCCAGAAAAACATATTTAGGCATATCCATAGAAGCCATTTCATTTTCCCCTGAAAAATTAGTGCCTTGTGTAAAAGCTGTCCAATAAAGGAACAAGGCCGCCCCAATTATCATTATTAATACTACTGTCTCATAAAATTTCTCTTCACGATTCATAACGAAAGCCTCCAGACCCTAAACCTATACTAATTAACAGCAAACAGCTCTTTTCCAGCATTATCTAAAGCTTTATAAATGTCTCCCACATAAGTATCCAGCTCTTTTCCTGTTAATGGCTGTAAAATCATTCCGCTTTCCCCTGCAAAGCTTTTAAACTCTTCAGATTCAACCGCCTCTTTAAACATAGACGCCAGCTTCTCCTTTACCTGCTCATCTACTCCCTCCGGCGCCATGATATAGGATGCCTGCTTTATTTCTCCCAGTGTAAACACATCATATCCTAATGATTCAAAGGTAGGCACATCCGGCATAGTCGTAATCCCGTCTTTATTAAAAACTCCTATTACCTTCAGTTCACCTGCATTGACCTGAGAAATTACCTCGCTGGGCTTTAGTACCCCTGAATCTACATGATCTCCCAGAATCTCTGTAATAACTCTGGAACCGCCGTCAAAAGGCATAAATAAAAAGTCTGCTTCAGCCGCTTGTCCCAAAAGCATGGCATAGGCCTGATTTACGTTATTAGAACCAGGAACCCCGATAGAAACTTGTCCTGTTTTGGCCTGAGCCAGAAAATCCTCAGCCTTTTCAAACTTGCCTCCGGCCTTTACTGCTAATACAATCGGTTCTTCAGATACAGAGCAAATATTCGTAATCTTTTCAACGTCAGCCTCTGCCCTGCCCTGAGTTACAAGAGCTAAAAAAGAGCTGGAAGCCAATCCTACTGTATAACCGTCATTTTTTGCAGTAAGGACTTCATTGATACCTACGGCGCTTCCGCCGCCCTCTGTATTCTTCACTACCAGGTCCACATTAAATTTTTCCTTAAATACTGGCTGTAAAGCCCTTGCCATTAAATCATTTGTGCCTCCCGGGCTCCATGGAACTACAACTGTAATCTCCTTCTGCGGAAACTCTTTTGTCTTTTTTTCACATCCTGTTGCCATAGATAATACAAGTGCCATTCCAACTGCAAGCGCCAGTAATTGTTTCTTCATAGTGCATCCTCCTGCCCAATTCTTATTTAATCGCCGCTTTAATATTGGAAATATGCTCCTCCATAGCCTGTACTGCCCCCTCCAAATTTCTGTCCTTCAATGCCTGAAAGATTTTTTTCATTTCCGCCAGGGTTCCCTCTCCCCTGTCCCTCCAGGTCATATTGGCTCTTTGCAGTCTTTGGATTTCCGGGCTGTAACGATCCATAATTTCTGGTATAATTTCATTTCCTGAAGCCTGATAAATTGTCTGATGAAGCAGAGAGTCTGTAAGATAAATATACTCTCTCTTTTCATCTGTATCTTCCGCCATTCCCTCAATGGTCTGGAATCTGACTTCCAGCTTGGCCAGCTGCTCTTCTGTCACAGCATGAACTGCTGCTTTTATGGCCTGAACCTCTAAGGAAAGCCTGACATCACAAATTTGTCTTGTCCGTTCTGCCGATATTTCCATGACAAATGTTCCGTATTGAGGTCGAATAATTACATAACCGCCCTTTTCCAGCTTGGCCAGCGCGTTTTTTATAGGAGCTCTGCTTACGCCAAGGCTTTCTGCCAGCTTATTTTCTGAAATTTTTTCACCAGGAGCATATTTCAACTGAACAATACCTTCTAATATTTTTTCATAAACAAAATCACTAATATTTTTATTCTTAAACATGGCCTTCTCTCTCCTAAAGTATTTTAGGATCATTATACCACTAATCTATTGTTTTCTCTTCCCTTAATTCCTCCTCAATTCTCAGAAGCCTGTTATATTTTGCATTTCTTTCAGCTCTTACAGGAGATCCTAATTTAATCTGCCCTGCCCCTACTGCCACTGCCAAATCTGCAATAAAATCATCTGTAGTCTCCCCTGACCTAAGAGAAACAATGACGTCATAATGATGTTTGCGGGCTATATGGGCGGCTTTCACAGCTTCCGTCACTGTGCCGATCTGATTCATTTTTAACAGCAGCCCGTTGCCGGCCCTAAGGGCAATTCCCTGAGACAGTCTTTTGGGATTTGTAGCAAATAGATCATCTCCTACAATCTGTGCTTCTGGAATTCTTTTTCCCAGCCAAGCAAAGCTTTGAAAATCATCCTGGTGGAATCCATCCTCAATAAAGGTTAAGGGATAATCCTTATAAAGCTTCTCATAGTAAAGGCTAAGCTCTTTGGCAGCCATCTGTTTCTTTCCGGAGCCTAAAGTATACATCTGTCTCTGGTTATCCCAAAGCTCGCTGGCAGCCACGTCCAGCCCAAGAGTAACCTTATCTTCAATGTTTAAGTCCTTAGCAGTTTCCAGTATCCAGAAAAATGCTTCCTCCGTACTTTTAAGAGGCGGGGCCAGGGCTCCTCCGTCCTCCGGGAACGCCCCGTACTTTTCTCTTAGTTTTTTCTCCAGCCTGCCTCTTAAAGCTGCCAAAGCGTCCAACTCCTGACTGAAAGCAGAAAATCCGCGAAACACAGCCATATAATCCTCAAACTCCAGGCCTGAATCAGAGAATACTCCGCCGGCAATAACTGTTGCCACAATATGAGGCAAAAACAGCTTTTCTTCTTTATATCCCCCTTCCCTTTTTTCTGCTAAATACTTGTATAAAGGCAGTCCTTTGGCCATAGCTCCTGCCCTGGCCGCAGCCGCTGACACTGCCAGCACTGCGTTGGCTCCCAATCTGGACTTATCCTCAGTTCCGTCCAGCTTACATAAAGCCTGGTCGATTTTTGCCTGATCTGTAATATCTGTTCCGTGAAGATATGATGATATTTCCCCGCTTACATTGGCCGCAGCCTTCTTTGTTCCCTTTCCCTCATATCTAGGCTGGCCGTCATATAAGGCTTTGGCCTCATATATGCCGGTTGAAGTACCGCTGGGAACAGAGGCAAATGCGCGGATTCCATTCTTTGTAATAATTTCAGCCTCCACTGTAGGCTTTCCCCTGGCATTTAAAATTTCCCGTCCAATAATTTTTTCTATATAGTCCATTTTTCTCCCCCCTCCCCTTTCTTAATCCTTTAGCACAACTACCCTTAAATTCATTACGTTGGTTCCTGTATGGCCTGTAACAATAGCGCTGTCTATGGACTGAAGCACCCGGGAAGAATTGTGATTTCTCAATTCTTTATTTATATCAATGTGCTTTTCCGCCAAAACCTTTTTGCTGCTTCCTGATACAATTCCACCTGCAATATCGCAGGGGCCGTCTGTGCCGTCTGTATCTATGCTGACAAAGGCAAAACCCTGATTTGCCCTGATTTTATCTATAAACCCCAGCACTGTTTCCTGGTTAGGCCCTCCCTTCCCGCATTCTCCCTGAATTGTAACTGTTGTTTCTCCACCTGAGATCAAGGCGCATGGCTTTGAAAAAGGTCTGCTATTTTTCAATATTTCATCTGAAATACCTGCCAGCACAACTCCCACATCCTTGGCCTCTCCCTCCATAATGGTAGAAAGAATATATGGCTTATATCCCAATTTTCCCGCCTGTTCTGCAGCCGCCCTGCAGGCTGCCTCCGGGTCTGCCACACTGATAATTTCCTGCCGCATCCCCTCTAAGCTTTTTACGGTCTCTGCCTCCGGGTGAGATTCTCCCCAAAGCAGACGGCTTTTTACAGATTCCGGCGCCGTCTCCCAAATATTATAAGTTTTTAGTACATAAACAGCGTCCTGAAAGGTAGTAGGGTCAGGAAGGCTCATATCTGGCCAGGGCATATCTGGAGGAGCTGTATCAAAAGTAAATGTAATCACTGCCGCTGGCTGTCCGCAGGCCACAGCCCGTCCGCCCTTAATCATGCATAAATGCTTCCTGACAGCATTCATTTTTCCGATTTCCGCCCCGCATTTTAACAGCTGGCTGTTAATATCTTTTAAATCCTGAATACTGATGCCTTCTGCCGGCAAATTGGCTAAGGCAGAAGAGCCTCCTGTTATGGCGGCCAAAACCAGGTCCTTAGGCCCAGCTTTTTTTAGTATTTCCACCATCCGCTTTGCTCCCTCTATACTTCTTTCATCTGGAATAGGATGGCTGGATTCAAATATTTCAATGTGATTCAGCCTTCTTTTTTCTCCCTCTTTTACAATTACAAAGCCTTCTCTAATCTCATCCTTAAAAATCTCATCTAGAGCCTGGGCTATGGGAAAAGCTCCTTTTCCAACGCCTACTACATAAATATTTTCAATATCCTCCCTCTGAAATTTCATTTTTCCTATCTGCAGTACTCCATCTCTGTAATAGATTGCATCTTTTGTGGATTCATAAGGAATCACCTTTCTGATTCCCGCCTCTACAATTTTTAATACGTCCTGCCTTAAACTTTTCTCATCTCCAAAGCTTAATATTTCTTCATTTTTAAACAACGGAGTTTTTTCCATTTTCATCCTCCCAACCTGTTATTAATGCTCCGGTCTGGTCAAACTCCCAGAAGAACCCTTCTTTATTTATTATTTTTAACTGGCCTGATTTTCCTCCTTCTTTCCTGGCGCCTTCCTCCCCCGCCATAATTTCCTCTGCAATGGCCTGAGAAACCTGAAACTCGTCCAGCCTGAGAGTATTTTTTATCCTTACAATTCTCTCTCTGCCTTCCTTTATATCAGGAACAGTTTTTATTCCGGCTCTTAATGCGTCAAAATCATTTTCCATAATCATTGGAATCTTACACCCTGCAGTAGTTCTGGCTGTAAGACTGTTAGGGTAAGTTTTCTCCCAGGACATTTTTTCAAATAATCGTCTGGTGGAAATATCGGCCAGGCCAGCTCCAGAAGCGTTTCCGTCTGACTCTTCAGTTAAATCCAAAACAGTCAGCCGTTTAATAAATGGAACTGCCTTCATATGCTCTGAGGTAAATCTTTGAATAACATTACAGTCCATTCCAGTGCCTGTAATATTTTTTCCTATTTCATCTACCGCCAGTAAATCAATATCTCCAAAGGGAATTCCTGGAAGGTATGTTTTTGCCTTCTCCAGTAAGCCAGGCTCTTCCTCCATAATCTTTTCCCTGGCCACCGCCCTTACCATACAAATTTGATCGTATGCATTTTCCATTAATCCCAGGCAAAACAAAAGATTAGACTTTTCAATGTGAACTCTGCCGATTTTCTCAAGATTCTCGCCCATATTTTTCATTCCCCTGGAATGACAGTAATCCGCCCCTCTTTGCTTGCCCAGGCCAATTACATTCATCTTTACCATACCGCTTTCATATTTTCCCCGAAAGCTGCAGTGAGGCTTAATTCTGGCTATTGTTATGGTGTAATCCCCCTGATTTGCCATATGATCAAAATAAACAGGAATCTGATCCTCAGTAAATCCAATAATGTCCGTGTCCATGCTGGATTTAACAGGAACTCCCATCGTCTCCTCACTGACCCCTAAGTGCTTTAGAATCATTGTCTGGTTTTCACTGACTGCGCCTCCGTGGCTTCCCATAGCCGGAACAATGTAAATATGACCAGTAAATCTTTTTAAAGTCTCTATTACAGTCTTCACAATCACAGGCAGCTGTGCGATCCCTCTGCTTCCCACTGCCAAAGCCACTTTCTTATTGGTAATTTTTTCAATGCCCGGAAAATTAAGGACCTCTCTGGATACAGCCTCAGAAACATTTAAAATATGATCTTCATTAAACTTCTGCCTGACTGTATACATTTTAGGAAAAACTACAGGCCTTAAAATCTGCTCATATACATTTTCATTCATACAATTCCCCTTCTCCCTTTAAGTTCTTCCGTCTTCTTTCTAGTCTACTAGTATACTAGTATATTATCATGCTTTATTTCTCTATTCAATAGACGAATCCTACAAACATCTTTGTGCAAAATAGCAAAAAAAGGAAGCTTCCACAGAATATATACTTCTGCGTCCACTTCCTTTTTTATTGTTATGAGCACTTAGAATCCGTATTTTGGATTCTTACGTGCGATACATGAAAAATCGTTCACGAGGTCTTTCACGAGTGTTACTATTTTTTATTTCACTCGTTCCATAAAAAACTACGGGAAACCCAAACTTTGCTAACGCAAACTTTGGGTAGCAAATAGTTTCGCACGCCGTGCTCAACTATTTTTTCTTTTCAATAGCATCAATGGCGTCAATCACTGCTGACCGAAATCCCCTTCTCTCTAATGCAGCGACTCCCACAATGGTAGTTCCTCCAGGCGAGCACACTGCATCCTTCATTGCTCCTGGATGAGCTTGTGTACTTAACTGAAGCTTTCCTGTACCGGCAACCATCTGGGAAGCCAGTTTATAGGACAATGCTCTGGGCAGCCCGTGCTGCACCCCGGCGTCGGACAATGCCTCTATAAACATACTGGCAAAGGCAGGGCCGCAGCCGCTGACAGTGCCGGCAACACTTAACTGCTTTGTTTCCACAGACTGAACCAGCCCTATAGAGGACAGCAGGCTTTCCACCAGGCTAAATTCCTCCTCTGTCAGAGAATGCTTGCTTTCACAAATAATAATTCCCTCTCCAATAGACACAGGAGTATTTGGAATCGTGCTTAAATGATGAGTTCCCGGCTCCAGAATCTCCTCATATTTGTCAAAAGGAACTCCTGCTGCCACAGAAACTAGAATTTTTCCTTTTAACATCTGCTTAACCGGTTTTATAACCTCCTGAATCATATAAGGTTTTACCGCTATAATCACTATGTCCGCCTTTTCCACTACTTCCCCTGCATCCTTACAAGGATTCATCCCTTTTTCCTCTGTATTTTTCCGCAGCTTCTCCCAGTTTTTCGCACAAGCATAAATCTGCCCCGGGCCAACTGCTTTTTTTAAAATCATTCCCTCCGCCATAGCCTGAGCCATATTGCCAAATCCAATAAATCCTACTTTCGTATTTTCTAAGCTCTTCATTTTAAACTCTCCTTTTTAAAAAACCATTCCTAAGATTAATGTGTAAACAGGGATAACGGCCATACTGATAACTGTAGTCACTGCAATCAGCAAAGTACAGAATTCATAGTCAGCCCCTGACTCCTTGGCCAAAATTCCAAACTGCGTCATGGCGGGCATAATAATTAAAATTAAGTACACCTGCTTTGCAATATCATTAAAAGGCAAAGGCAGGAGAATAGCCATCATCAAGGCGGGGGCGGCCACAAACCGGTTTAAAAGCAGCACCGCCAGATCTCTGGACATTTTCATCTGCCTGAAATCTATATTCCGCAGAATACTTCCAATTACAATCATAGCAATAGGCGTGGCCATCTTTCCCAGCTGATTCACAGGATTAAAAATCCAATCCGGAATCTGCACATTTGCCGCCACCAGCACAATACCTGTTAAAAACCCAACAATAGGCATAGATACAATCCGCTTCAAATTATCCTTTGCAAACAGGGAGCCCTCCTGCCCTCCGTCTCTTCTTAAAAGCCAGGCCCCTACTGTCCAGAATAAGGTAGTATTGGCAATATAGTAGCTCATAGCCATAGGCAGGGCTTCCTCCCCCAGAATAGCAGTCACAATGGGAAAGCCTACGAACACTGTGTTGGAAAAGCCTATTACATTAATAAAAGCTCCCTGCCTTTTCTTTTCAATTTTCATCAGCCTTGACACTGCAAAGCCTACAATAATAAAAAATATTATAATGCCAAAGGGAATAGGAAAATACTTGAGCAAATTCAAAAGCTCTTTTCTGGAACCGCAGGTTTCGTATACGTTCACTATCATGTACAAGGGAATTGCCACCTGAATACACAGCTTAGACAGAAAATTCTCTCCCTGCTTTCCAAACCAGGGCTTTCTTGTAACTGAAAAACCCACCATCATCATCAACACAAGAGACATAACGCTCTTTATAGATTGAAGTATCATTCTTAATTTCCCGCCTTTCTGTGAGGCACTAAAAAGCTTTCCTGCTCAATAACAAGTCCCTCATCACAGATTTTATCTATTAGGTTCTGAAGAACCGGCTCTTTTATCCCCCTTAACTTCCTGCAAATGCCCTCGTCTGCTTTTTCCCCAAGATCTTTATACCTTTCAAATGTATTTACATCCATCATAAAAGGCTGTACCTCCGGAAAAATCTCTTTTTTGATAAACTGAAAAATGCGAACGCCGCCAAAATCCAAATCCCCTGTGTGATAATACTGAACCTTCTTATCTTTCAGCACATGATATAACCTTTTTAGAAATACTCTTTCTTTTGGGGAAAAGTAGCCGTGAGAAAATATAATCAAAGTGTTGTCCTCATAGGGCATAGAAATATAATTAGCCTTATTCTCCACTGTCACAACCTTGGTGATCTTCTGATTTTCTTTTATACCTGCTTTTTCTATAGTGGCGCTGGTAAGCACCACGCCATAGACAAACGCCGACAAGTCTAAAATTTTTCCCTCCAGCTCTAAAACCAAATTCCCTTTCACAGACATTTCCTGAGAATACTCTTCAATAAAAAGCTCCCTTAAAATTGTGTGATCGTCCATATTATCATCTAAGTCTGCTTTTTTCCTTCTGGCAATTCGGATTACAGCGTCCTGGTACTGATTTTCAAAAACCTTTGAACCTCCAAATACATACTTGCTGAAGACCTTTTTTAATATAGGCTCCCTTAAACAGTCTAGCTCCTCAAGACAGTAAAACAGCTGCTGATTATACTCTCCCAAATCCAGCTCTTTCCCCTTTTCTAAATCTCTTTGCAGATCTTCCCCATAAGCCTTCAGCCAGGGGGAAGAGATACAGGCCAGCCAGTTTTTCACATAATCCTCCTGCTGCTGTATCCTGTCTCTTTTAGGAATTTTCCCTGATCTTTTGTAAAATTCTTCCTGATCTCCCAGCTGAAATTTTACTTCTCCAATATCAAAATCATAGCTTTCCCATTTAATCTTCAGCAAACCTGTCTGCTCCAGCTCTCTGGCTTCTTTAATCATTTCCTCCCGTCCGTACTGCTTATACATCCAGCCCTGAATTTTCAGATTGCGGAAGCCTGACGCCCCTATTCTCCAGTCAACTGAAGACCGCTCAATTTTTTCAATAATAATTTCTGTTAATCCCATTCTCCTGCTTCCTCAGACAGCTGCTCAAACTGCCTTTTCTCAAACTCCTGCACAGAAATATGCTTTTTATTTGGATTGGCAAAAACAAATGTCTTATCTACATTTTCCAGATAATTTTGTATTTTATCATTGGTGGCGCTGATAATCGCCTGGAAGCCCAGGCCTCTGATCAGGCGGATACAGCTGGCTACCTTTTCCCCGTCCATTTTAGAAAATGCCTCGTCCAGCACTACCAGGCGCATAGTCGACTCCCGCTCCAGCTTAGGCGACAAATTAATTCTGTAGGCCTGAGCAAAGCTGGCTAAAAGAGCTACATAAAAGGGGTTCTGTCCCTCTCCTCCAGAGTTTTTTCGTATCATTCTGCTGAGGGGTATTTTCATAGTTTCTTCTCCTTCAATAATCTGCTGCATATCAAAGGACAAATATGTTCTGTAATCGGCGTACTTCTCCATCTGCCGTCTAGCTTCCTCCTGCTGCTCTAAAGTAGCCCCCTCAGGTGGTATAAAAATCTGTATCAGCTCATTTAACATAGCTCCATACTTTTCCTCATGGCTCATTGTAAATAAATTCATCTGATTTTCCATAGATTTATTTAAGCTGGAAGGATTAATGTCTAAATCCTCATCCATCAGCATATCATAATACTGGCTGTCCGGTCCTTTGCTTCTGCCAATTACAAACTGATATTTATCTTTTCCGAAATCCAGACTGCTGATAATCTTATTCAGCTCATCCTTTCTGATTAAAGCTTCCTTAATAGCTGTTCTGATTTTATATACAAAATCCTCCTTAAAATGGATTACAGCGGCCCTTGCCTGCTCTTCCGCCCTTTCCTTATATGTCGCCAGCTGGTCGCACTGCAGCTGGCTTAACAGCTGGTCATATGCCTGATTATCCCTTCTCTCCAAGGGAACTGCTCTCTCCGGATGCTGCTGAAGATAAAAGACTCTTTGCTCCATCAGCTTTCCAAAAGCTTCCTCCTGTTTTTGCACCGCCTCCTCAGCTTTTCGCCTGTAGATTTCCTTTAATTTATCATACCTTAAAACATTTATAACGTCAGCCTTTTTAAAGTCCTTTTGATTTGATTCTAAAATCTCCTTTACTCTAAGCTCTCCTTCCTCTTCTTCCTTAAACTGACCTTTTCTTTCCTCCAGCTGATAATTGAGAGCAACATTATTTTCTTTCTTTTTCTTAATCTCCTCCTGCAGTCTCCAAATAGCCTGAGAAACACTGGCCCTTAGCTTAGAGGAAGCTTCAATTTCTTCTTTCAGCTCCTCCCTCTCCCTGGTCCACTGACTAACCTGGCCCCTATCTAACTCTGCCAATTTCTTTTCCAGCAGCTTTTTATCCCTTTCTTTTTCCACACAGCGTTCCATATCCAATTTCCAGTTTGAATACTCTTCCTCTGGCAAGCTTAAATATTCCAGATTTAAGACTCTGTCGCAGTCTTTCTTTATCTGAATATACGGCTGCTTATTTTCCTGAATCTCTTTTATCTCCTTCTCAATCTGCCCGATTCTTTTCTTCATGCTGACAGCGCCGATATAGGCCCTTTTTGTGTAATATTCAGGATTAATATACTGCAGACGATAGCTGTGATACAAAAGACAATCTGATGTGATTCCTATTTTTTCCTGCCTCAGCTCATCTATATTCTCACACTTAATAACCTTTCCCAAAAGAAAATGAATATAAGCCTGTACATAGTCAGAATATGCAATGACCTCCTCGGCCAAAGCAGATTTTAACACTGTATGCTTATCTGCGCATACTCTTTCTGTGTCCACCACCGCCACCCGGAAATACTTCTTTCTATCCAGCTCCCCATATATTTTCATGGCAGTTCTGGCATATTTAGGCTCCACCATAAGGGCCAGCTTATTATTGCCTAAATAACCTTCCACAGCGTTTCGCCACTGCTCGCTGCCAATATCCAGCAAATCTGCCAGAATCTCCACAGAAACAGACTTTTTTGTCTCCTCATATAAACGTCTCTGAAGATAGGATTTTGCCTCCTCCAGCTCCTTGGGATAAGTTTTCTTTCCGCCTTTTAGCAGCTTTAAATCATTTGTAAGCTCCTTTTCCCGCCTTTCTAAGAAACGAATCTCCGCCTCGGCATCCTTTCTCTGACCTTCCGTCTCTTTTTTCAGCTCCGCCAGCCCCTGCTTCAGCCTTTTAATCTCTCCCTGAGAAATATTTTTCTTTACAAAGCTTTCAATATCCCATAAGGTCTGATTAGGAGTGCAGTCCTCCTCCTCCCATCTTTTTAATGCCTCTCCAGTCCTGTCCCATCTGCCCTTACTTTTTAACAGCTGCTCTATTAGCTCATTTAAAGAACCCAGCTGGTTTTTTATTTCATCATACCCGGTAGCTGATATTTTCTTTAAAAGCTCATCCCTGATTTTTTCCATCTGCTGAATTTTTTCTAACAGCCTAACCTCTTCCTTTTCCTGGCCCTCCAGCTCCTTTTCACTATTCTGAATCTCGTAAATTAATGTATGTATCTGCTGAGTCCACTCTAAAATCTCCAGTTTATCAGCCGCGTATTGACAAAGCCCCTGTTCTTTTCTGATTTCCTCCACACAGGCAAACTTCTCCTGAATCTGCTCCAGCTGCTGAATTTCCTCAAAGGTATCCTGGATTTTTCTCCTCATTCTGCCGTACTGCATAACGCTTTCCTGCATATCCTCAATGTGAATATTCTGCTCTGTGCAAATATACTCTTTTACAAAATCCTCCAGCTTAATGTTCATTCGGAAGGGAATTGCCCGTTTAAACAGCATAGGAAATTTATTTTTATCCAAACCTCCTAAATACACCTCATAAAGTAGTCTTCTGAATCTGTCGTTGTGAGAGCCGCAGAAATATTCTTCATCTGTGAAATTATCCTTCAGATAATCCTTTACCTCCTCTATAGTCATTGTTCTGGAGGAGGTTCTGTACTCATGGCCAGGCAGGGGACCTTTGTGCCAAAAAAACATATGCCGCCGCTCATTAGCAGCTGTCTCCACATCAAACACCACGCCAACGCACTGTTTTTCCCCGTTTCCTGTCTGCTGAAATTCTAAGACAATAGTGCTGGAAAAGTTACTGTTTCTCAAATAAGAAAAATTGTTATTGTCCTCAATATTTACCATTCCCCGCAAATATTCTATTAGATTTCTGTCTGAGTCGTCAGCCGCCGCCTTATTGAAGAAACCTCTGCCGTCAGTGTCTGCGTACAGCACAATCTGCATAGCATCAATAATTGTAGACTTTCCGCTTCCGGAATGACCTGTAAAGAAATTAATTCCTTCATTAAATAACAAGGTTCTGTGGTCAATATAATGCCAGTTATTTAAACAAATCCCGCTGAGGGCTTTAAACCTCTGATTCGTTCTCATTTTCATCACCCTCCCCTTCTGTCATGGATTCTAAAAGCCCTCTGGCGTCGTCCCCCATTAAAACTAAGCTGACGCTGGGATAAATAATCAGTCTGGTTCCGCCATCTATATCGTCTAACATGTCCACAGGCTCAATAATCTGGTATTTTTTCAGAAGCGTTAAAGCTTTTCTCACCTCTGTAGGAGGAATTCTGCCTAAAAGTCTGTAGGAATCCAGTCTTTCATTTAGCTCCTCTAATGTGGTGTAAATATGTACGCTGGTGGATGCCTTGCTCATCTGCTCGTCATAGAGAACCTTTAACATCAGCAGATATAAGGTAGCTAACTTAGGAAGCTTATCGCCTATTACTCCCTCTCCTTGTATATAAATAATCCCTGTCTGCCTGCTTTCCTTTAAAGTAATACCTGCCACTGCAAAATATTCTTTTAAAAATTCAAAATGCTTTTCACAGTATCTGTACTCTCTGCTATATTGAAACCGCCCTGTTTTTTTCTCATATTTTCTTTCCATAATAAAGGTTTGGCGATACAACAGCTGAATTACAGACGTAATGATTTCCTGTTCTTCATCTGAAAGCTCTTTAAAATATGGTATCATTATTTTCTCCTTGTAAATGTTAGCCTGGGATATCGATAAGCTCCATTTGTCACCATATCCCCCTCCTCAGTCTCTTTTTCCACATAAAACGGGCTTTCCTTTTTTACTGAAAAATCATAGGCCAAAATCAGCTTCTCAAACTCCTGGTCCGTATGAATGCCGTCCTCACCGATTACTGCCTGGCCATTTTCCATACGTTCCTCCACAAAGCTGCAGATTTCCTCTTTAGAATATCTGGCCTTTACTTTATTCAGCTTTAAAATCTCTTCTGCAGACAAATCCTCCTCCAGCTTTTCAGCCTGAAGATTTTCCTTAAATGCCTCCTTAGGCTTTCTCTTTTTATAAAGAGACTTTTCAGAAATAATCTCCTGATAAGACAGATTCAACTGATTTCCGATTTTCTTAATACCCGGTTCCGGGTCCTCCATTTTAGACAGAATCTGGAACATTTGAAGAATTACTCCCTTTGTGTCATCTTCCTTATTTAACAGATAATAAAGTCGGCTGACTGTTACCCGAATATATTTTGTATGCTCCTTATCCATATTGGCAATCCGCCGTTCTATAGCGTCAAATCCTCTGTCAATATCATCTAAAATCTTAACCAAATCCCCGGCTGTAATGTTATTTCCCCCTCTGGCTGCCGCCTGCTCCAGAAAATCATAATTTTCTCTCAGCTCATTCAGCCACTTTTTTATGTCCGCCTTATACATATAAAAATTGTCGGAGGTTTTCAGCAGATGATATTTCTTTTTTACAATTTCCTCCACATATCCGTCTAAATGCTCTTTTAGCAGCCCGCTGTAGGAATCCTGCTCCAGTAGGCTGGTAAAAAATTTATCCATATTGTGAAGCAGCTCCTGGAGCACCTTATTCAGCCTTTTTGTGTTGACCAGAGCCGTATTTAAAAGTCCTGTCCCGGCTCTTTTATCATTGATAAATGAAAACAAATTAGCGTATATGTTTTGAATATAAACCTCTGTCTCGTCATCCCCGCCTTTTATTAACCGTTCAAAGGCAGTAATAAACACTGAGGAATAGTCAGGAATTACTATATTTATAGTAAAAGAGTGAAAGTCATCCAGCTTTTTCAGCCACTGAGTCTTAATCAGCCAATTTAAAACTCTGGTGGCCGGCGGCTCCAGCACATCTAACTCGTCTTCCTGTTCCTCTTGCTGGATTCGCAGCCGCTTTCTGGAAAAATAGTCTCCCAGCACCTGAATGCACATTTCCCGACTTAGAAAATAATTGCTGTACTCATATTCTTCGTTAATTCTCAATAAGGCCTCTATGTATACCTCCCTGTTAGGAGATCGAAATAAAGCCCAAAATGAGGCTGGTATATCATTTAGTAATTTCATTTATTTTATCAGCTCTTTTCATTGGAATTTCCATTCTTTTCCGTTAACCATCCTTCTATTATATAACCCCCTCCTACTCCAGTCAATGTGCAGAGAGGAAGCAAATACTGCCATCCCTCTATTATTTCTCTCCATTTAAATACTCCAAAATTCCCATATGTATTGTCCAGGCAAGGCGGTCCTGGTACTCCTCAGAATTCAGTTTTGCCGACTCCGCCCAATTAGAAAGAAAACCGCATTCTACGATTACGATAGGTTCTTTTACATGAAGCAGTAAATAATAGCTGTCGTTTGCCTTGGCCACCCGCGTATTTTTCTCTCCCAGCACATAATCAAACCGCTCCTGAACCAGCTCTGCCAATTTTTTTCCCTTTTCCGATCTGCTGTAATAAAACACCTGTCCTCCGGAAATCGGCTCTTCAT
Organism: Lachnoclostridium edouardi; assembly: GCF_900240245.1. Classification (GTDB taxonomy): domain Bacteria; phylum Bacillota; class Clostridia; order Lachnospirales; family Lachnospiraceae; genus Lachnoclostridium_A; species Lachnoclostridium_A edouardi. The sequence continues at coordinate 1,965,996 of NZ_OESQ01000001.1, read as the reverse complement.
GGTAGCTGTTTTGATGGATGCTGACAACTAAATCCGGCTTTGTCTCGCTGATGATTTCACATCTTTTCCTCATATCAGCCGACTTTTTACTGCTGTCCTTTTCTGTGTACAGCCCTTGATCTTTATCTCTTGTCATAACCACCTTTACATCCGAGTTCTCCAAATACATTTTCAGCCGCTTGGAAATCTCTAAATTAATATCCTTTTCCAGGCTTTTATCTACCCCTACCTTTCCAGGATCATTTCCTCCGTGGGCTGGAGGTTATCTGCGGCCACAGGGCATTGAAAATTATAATTGATTATTATGTTTCCCTCTTCAAAAATCTGGATGCCCGACACCATTTCTACGATTATATTTCTGTCTAAATATAGAATATCCTGATTTTCCACCAGTTTTTTCAGCCACAAATCCCCTTCCCAGCCCTTCCTGTTATTTCCCCCTTTTAACATCTCCTGAATTTTTCTTTCTGTTAAATCTTCCTTCTCCCTATACTCCCTTCCAAACATCAAAAATTCTTCTTTATTAATCAGCCCTTCCCTGTAATCCTCATAAATAGCTTTTTTCATTTTTTTTAAACGTGCCAATTCCCCCTGATATCTTAAAAGTACATCCGCCCCCGGGGTCCTCCCCTGGCAAGTCTTTTCTGCCTTTTTTGCTATTCCTTCCAGATCTTTCATATTTTCTACTATATTTTTCAGATCCGCCTTAACAGCATCCTCCAGCGCCTGAAAAGATATTTCATGGCGGGAACAGTAATCCTTTCCAAGCCTTACATATGTACCGCAGCAATAACAAATCTTTTTATTTTCTTTTCCCCCCGCTACTTTTTTTACCATAGCGCCACCGCATTGACCGCACTTTAAAAAGCCTGCAAATATATTTTCTTCCTTTTTTATCTGAGCCTGCCTGGTCTTTCTCGTCATCAGATTCTGTACTTTATTCCATGTCTCTTTGTCAATAATCGGCTCGTGGGTATTATTTACAGTTATCCACATATTTTTATTTAAAATTCTCTGTTTTCCACGCATCTCCTGAGTTTTCCTCCCCTGAACCATATCCCCGGCATACACCTGGCTTTGAAGAATTTTGTGAATGGCAGAATATGTCCAATATAATTCCCTTTTACCTTCCCCTTTGCTTCGGTAATTCTCGCCGCAAGCCTTTTTATACTGGGACGGGCACAAAATTCCCTCTTTATTTAATCTTTTGGCTATAGTCAGCTTTCCCATGCCCTCCAAATACATTTGAAATATCCTTTGCACAATTTTCCCCGCATAGGGATCTATAATCAGCTTATTTTTATCTGAGGAGGATTTTTTGTAGCCATAAGGGGCAAACGCCCCTATAAATTCCCCTGCTTTCTGCTTTGTTTTAATAGCTGAATGCACCTTTTTAGAAATATCTCTGGCATACTGCTCATTAAAAATATTTTTTATGGGAACTAGTATATCGTAAGTCTGTTTTCCGCTGTCTATTCCATCTGTCACAGAAATAAAACGAACTTGTTTTTCCGGCAAATACCGCTCCAAATATCTGCCTGTATCAATGTAGTCCCTTCCAAATCTGGATAAATCCTTTACTATTACACAATCCAGCCTCTTATTTTCAATATCCCAGAGCATCCTCTGAAAAGCCGGTCTGTTAAAGTTAGTGCCGGACCACCCGTCGTCTACATAAAACTCCTGAAGTATTAAATCCTTTTCATTTAATACATATTCCTGAACCAGCTTTTTCTGATTCACAATACTGTCGCTTTCTGCCTTGTCTCCGTCCTCCCTGGACAATCTAATGTAAGCTCCTGTTCTCAGAAAATGTTTATTTCCCGCTTTCTCATTCATTCAAATACATCTCCCTTATTTATATTATCCAACTCTCCCTTCCCCTGTTTATTATTAATCTCCAGATAAACAGCTTTCAAATGGTCCTTTATCAACCTCTCCACCATACTCTCAGCTGAATACTTTCCTAAATATACCCGCTGAATCTTATACTCCTTTTGAATATTTGCTTTCACCGTCTGCTTTTGCTCCCAGAACACTTCTTTACCACAATGTATGTTTTGGGGCAAAAAAAAGAACAGCTGTAAAACAGCTGTCCTCCTTATATTTCTCAATTTAGTATTCTTGTTTAAACAACAAATCACTTTGCTTCCCTGTTTAATTATTTTTAATTTACTGCCTGATTCTCTTTTATATTCTGCATAACCTTAGAAAGCATTAATTCCATTTCCTCTGACAGCTTATCAACAGCTTCTAAATAAATTTGCTGTTTTAGAGCACAGTAGTCTGAATGGCACATAGATACCTCTGTACTTTTTCTATGCTCATTCTGTTGTTTTCTTAAATATAAGGTTCTCAGCAGATTAGAATTTTGCGTATTTAGCTTATCTAAATATTTGTCTACCATCTCCTGATTTCCTTTTGTAACTGCAGTTTCAAAGGCATGTCGGATTGCTCGTTCCACTCTGGAACTTGTAGTATTATGTTTTTTAGCAATCTCAGAATACAAAAGGCATATCTTTCCTTCTTGATAATAAGCATCAGCTTCAAACAGCTCCATTGCATCGCAAATGTAGCCAAACCCTTTTACGCCGGCTGGAATCCCAATGTCTAACAATATGTCTATAGTTGTATCTCTCATATTTTCCCCCTTCATAAATAGACAGCGCTGAATTTAGAAAATACTATTTTCTCGGCCTTCTTCCTTCTTGTATCTTCTGCGCTGTATATGAAAATAAAAACTTCTATTTTTGTTGTATTATGACTATTAAATGTTTTATTTTGTTTTATATTTTTATATTTTTATTGACATCGCAACTTTTTTCCTTTACTATATTATCCATATACGTACAATATTTCACTAACGAAAGGATGGAATGCCAATGAAGAACAGAATTAAAATTATCAGAACAAACGCTGGCATGACCCAAAAAGAATTTGCTGAAAAAATCGGTGTATCCAGAAATACTATCGCCACTTATGAAACCAGTTCACGCACCCCTATAGACGCGATTCTTTTTTCCATTTGCCGCGAGTTTAACGTAAACGAAACATGGCTGCGAACTGGTGAAGGAAACATGTATCTAGAAACTAATCCGGATCTTCTGCTTTCTAAATGGTTTGGATTGCTTCTCAGGGAAAAGCCGGATTCCTTTAAAAAGCAGTTTATCTTAACACTGTCCCAGCTAACTGAGGACGAGTGGCATGTTCTGCAACATATCACAACTCTTTCAACAAAAAAATAAATCTGCTTTAGGCAGATCCTAATAGAGCTTTGATAAATTCATAAATATATTTAATTTGTATGTCATCAGCTTGCTTTACCAAATTAATTATTTGTAATTTTCGATTCATAACTCCTCCATAAATAGATTTTTTCTGCTGCTAACTATGGATGTCTTGTACAGTTTACAATATATTTCTGGAAAAGTCAACCAAAATTATCATAATTCTTGATATTATTGATTGATTTTCAAAGTTTTTTGTAGTATACTATATGATAAATAAATAAGACCAGGAGGCTTGCTATGGGAATTGGAGATAAGCTACGTAGCCGCAGGCTAGAATTAGGACTCACAAGAAATCAACTGGCTCATAAAGTATGTGTAACACCTTCAGCTATTGCTAATTATGAAAATGACATCAGCACTCCCAAGACAGAAATTTTAATTTCTTTGATTAATACCCTTGGGGTTGATGCCAACTATCTTTACCTTGATTATCTCACTAATAATATGATTCGCACTATTTACGGCCATGATTTAAGCCAGGAAGAAAAAGATTCTATTGAAAAATACAGGCACCTGGACGAAAACAGCAAGCAGCTTGTCCGTATGATAATTGATTCTGAATACGAACGTATCCGCAAAGAAGAATGGGGGTCCTTTCCTTGTCTCATTCCAGGAATCCGCAAGGCAAATACTGGATTTCTGCTTCAGGAACGGCCTATAACATATAAAATTAAACGGAAAGATATTCCTGCAGATCTGGCCTTTTGTTTTCAAATTCAGGTGGACGAATATGAGCCTGTTTTCAAAAAGTACGACGTTTTAGCCCTTTCTGATCAACAGGCCACCAACAATGAGATGGGTATTTTTTGTTTAAATAAGGTGTGTTATATTCGTTCTCTGCGCCATGACGACACCGGCTGCAGGCTTCGAGCATTAAATGTTATGGACCCTGATATAGAAGTGCTGCCTGAGGATAATTTCCACTGTATCGGAAAAATTATAGGCAAAGTAAACGGGTTGTTTGATCTGGATGATTCATCTCCTGGCTCATTGCCGGAAAAATAAAATTTCGCTGTTTATATAAGGCCGATTGCTTTTGAGAATCCGCTGTAATCCGCTGTTCTCTGCCGCAATCGGCCTCCTCCGTGCCCTGGGTCGATAACCACAACCGGCCCGGTCTCTGTATGCTCCCCCTTTGCCAATGTTTGTGAAGTGTCCAGCCCTCCGTGTCTGGCCACCAGAAATACAACAAACAACAGCATAATTCCCATTAATGATTCTGCAATTGTTTTTCTCACCTTTACCATCCAAGCATTAAACTTATTTTAATATATCGCCGTTTTTGTCCAAAAAGAACTCTTCCCCGTCTCTCACATGCATACTGTTATAATCTCTGTCTGCGTCATCTATTATAGATCCCACGTAATCTGTAAGAACAACGGGATATGATTTTTCCTGCCACAATATATATGCCGGATCGTTGATAGCAGTATCCGCAATCTCCTGCGCTCTTCCCTGATAATAATAGTCATTTAATTCCGCATAAAAGGCGCACATTTGGCGGCGCTCTTCCTCCGTCAGGTCCGTAAATCTCTGCAGCACGCCATAGGCCTCGTTCTGAAATACTCTCCGCAAAAAGGGAGTTCTAAATTCTTCAAACTGCAAAAGGTCCATTTTAGGGCTTCCATGCTTTAACGCCCATCCTGAAACATCCACCTTCTGAGTTCTGTAGTCAAAATTATCCCCATCTTCAAACTCCAGAATTCCATACTGGCAATCAGGCGTTGTCAGAGAACTGGTCACAATTTCCCTGATAGTCCCAGACCCCTTTGTTTCATCCATGTGCTGCACATGAAGATGACCACTTAAAAACAAGGATATATCCCATCCCTGAAGAATGTCAATCAGCTGGCTGCTGTGTTCAATGGTACAGTCCTGAACATAAACCTCGCTTTGATCTAAAAGATTGTGATGGGCAAAAGGCAGAACTATCATTTCATTGTCCCATGCGTCCTCCAGCTGCTCCTCAATCCAATCATATGTATCAGGCATAATGGCGCCGCCTACCTGAGCATATCCGCTTTGATACTGACAGGTATCCAGCATTAACACTCTGATATCCTGATTCAGCTGATACATATAGCTTAATGTGCTCTCATCGCGGCTCATACAGTCCTCATATCCAAACTCCCTGTATATTGTCTCAAAATCCTGAGGCAGTGTATATTCTGCCGGATAAGTATTATCCTCCAGATAACCTGCCGCCTTATGATTATTAATATCGTGGTTGCCCGGAATCACAAGAACTGTGATTCCTTCCTCCTCCACTGCCCTCAGCTTCTCTGCCAGCTCCTCATGGCTTAATTTTTCACCTTCTGAGCTTATATCCCCAGTAAGTATAAGGGCATCCGGTTTCTGCTCTATGACCTCCTCCAAAAATGCATCTGTAATTTGATCCATATATGTAACAAGGCGGCCGTCCCCGTATTCTACCATATGTTGAAAAGCCTGACCGTAATCTGTCAGTTCCTGAGACAAATAATGCACGTCTGTGCCTATTATAATTTTTACTCCATCCAGCTTTCTAAGCTTGTTTTCACCTTTTTCCTCTTCCTCAGGAGGGCTTTCCATACTTTCCACGCTCTCCCTTGTCTGCTCTTCCTTCTCAGCAGTTGACGGCATAGTTGTCTCTACTTCTGAGGAAGCCTCCTGGCTTTCCTGCCTTTCTGCAAAGGAACATCCCTGCATGATAACAGCAGCAGCTATTATAATAGCTGCCGCCGCCTGTTTTTTCATTATCTTATATTTCATGGATTAATCACTTCCCACAATTCTTCTGGCTCAAAGCCCAGCTTCCAGCAGGCCACGCCCGCTATATTACTGTCCTCCACAGCCTTTATTTTCAGCTCTATAGACCTGCTGTCCTCCATCCAAATATATTGACTGGACTCTTCTCCTACTAACTGGCCATAATACTGACCCAGCTGGTCGTCCCATGTCAGATCTACTTCATTTTCCGCCACCCACTGCTCCGCTTTTTCTATTCCCATTGCCGTGGATGTAGTTTCCCCGTCCTTTTCCGTCCACACTCTAGTAAACAGAGGGATTCCGTTAATAAGCTTTTCCTTTGGAACACTTTGCAGCGTATTTTTAATCCCCTGTTCCACATAGGGCAAAGAGGCTACAGAGCCCATTTCACCGCCTGCGTAATGCTCGTCATACCCCATGACAATCACATAGTCGGCCACAATCCCCTGCTCTCTTCTATTATAAAATTCATTATACGCCGCCGGAACATAGTTATCAACTGATAAAATAATTCCCTTTTTCCTGCATTCTACTGACAGCTCTCTGATAAACTGCACATAATGAGGCCCAGCCTCTTTTTTAATTCCCTCAAAGTCCAGATTAATACCGTCTATATCATATCTTTCCACCTGATCCATCAACCCGGCAATTAACTTTTTCCTTGTGGAAGTAGGCGCAAGCAGCTTCTCTGTCTGCACATCTTTACTGAAATTATCCAGCAGGGCCCACACCTGCAGCCCTCTGCTGTGAGCATTATCTACATAAGACTTGCTTGCAAGAGACTTAAAATTCCCCTGATTATCTGAAAGAGCAAACCAGGTAGGTGAAATCACATTAATCCCCTTTGTCCCCTCCAACATACTGTCTAAAGTATCATTGCCCGCCATAGTCGTAACCTGATGCCAGGCCAGGCAGACCCTCTCCCCTAAAGACTGACTTTCATATACAGGAGCCTGAAAGGAGCTTTCAGGCACGCTGACCTGCACCTGGGACAGCCTTTTATTTTGAATATATCCTAAGTAGCCGGAATCAGTTCTCACATAAGACCATTTATCCATTTGATCCAGCACCTTCACTTGAGAGCCTTTTAATGCCTCTGCTGCAATCAGGCTTTTTACTCCGCCCCGGACACGAATACTGCTGTCCTTTTTTATTACAGCCGTTGTCTCCTCCTCCCAAAGATTATTAATATAAATCCGCTTTACATCCTCTTTATCAAAGGTCTCCATCCTTACGTCTGTGTAATTGGCCACTAAACCGGCAGATAAGTAAACCTGCCCTTCCTTTTTAAGAAGCAGATGGCTTCCCATGCTGCCTAATGTCTCTTCGTCCGCATACACAATAGAATCCGGCAGGGCGTAGACCAAAATATTCTCAATACTGTCCCAATAAAACCGCTCATTTAACTGTTCATTTACCCATTCAACCGGAAGATAAGTCTGTCCCTCTGCATAAACTCCCTTTTCCTCCTGCAGCACCTCGTTTAAAATCAAAGCAACCTGGTCGCCGTTTACCTGAAACAGCTCTCCAGAATCTGCCCACTCCTTAACTGGCGAATATTTTTTATATACCATATAGCCGCCTGCGCCGGCAGCTGCAAAAAGAATCAGAATCATCAAACATGTGATAAAATGCATCAGTCTTTTCATTTGTTTATCCTCCGGATGATGGATTAATATAATTATTTACACCGGGCTTACTAAAACCTGGCCAAGTGTTCATATTATACCATATGCAGCATAGTACTGCTTATTAATTTTTCTTTACGTTTTGATTGCCCTTTTTATTTGTTTATTTTATCCTCTGTTATGGCTGCAGACTGAATGTGATATTTCCAGGCCTTATTTGTTGTACACCTTATCAAAACGTATTTCTTTCAGACAGCCGGCCTCTGCTCCTATATAGTCTCCCATATAAAAGCTTCCGTCCTCCTGGATTTCAAATAAAACTTCCAGATCCTTCTCGTCTGCCAGCTTATCGTCAATATATATGAGAACACCTTTCTCCTTATACCGTTTTAAGCCCCGCAGATAAGATTGACGCTCCTTCTCATCCAGCTGCTTTTTTCTATTTTTCATACCACTCTTCTCCCTTTAGGAGCCGCCTTATATTCACAAGGACTAGCTGCTGTGACACAAAGCCTTAAAAAGTCAGCTCCTGAAAAATTTCTGGAAAAATTTCAGCGTCTCCGAATCTACTGTATAAGCGTCTACTGAAAAAGGAATTTCATAAAATGGGATTCTAAGTTTTTTCTTTATTTCTCTTTTGGTCTGCCCGCTTCCAAATACAGCGGCATATTCCCAACCCTTACACCCCTTCCTCCCATTTGTCAGAATTTCCATAAACGCTCCCAGCCGCCACTCAATGCACGAGCCAATGACCAGCTTTCTCCGGCATCGTACAAAATCCTCCCTGTTATCCTTTGTCAATACACCAAAATCAATAATAATATACTCATACTCTTTTTCCAGGCAATCTGCCAGAACTGTCCCGCAGCTTTGCTTATAATAGTCCACATCTAATATAGAAAAGAATTCTATTTGAGAAATCCTTCCCTTGCAGATTTTTTCCATTGCCGCAAAGTCTTTGCTGCAGTTCCACTCTAATAGCGCAGTTTTTTTCCTGGGCACTCCAGATAAATAGGAGGCGGCCATAATACAGAAATGGGTAACTCCCGTTCCTTTTCCGGCTCCGCAGACCCCTATTACCTCTGCAGTTTTTCTGTAAACGCCCCCACTTTTCCCTTTAAATACCTTAATACGCCTCTCCCTCTTCCCTTTGGCAGCCCGGTAATACTGGTAAACAGAGCCTTATAAAAATCAGCGGCATCTGAATTCAGGTGAAACGGGTCGGCAAAATAAGGAGCCTTTAAGCAGCGCTTTTTGGCTCCCTTCACAGACAATCTCAGCCTGCACCGGCCTGTGGCCTGGCTGCACACCAAATACCATCCCGGCGATTCTTTTATATTGTCCGCGCCTTTCTCCGCCTCTTTTATATTCCACCACTTTCCTCCTGCCACCAAAACTACTGCATCGCAGCAGCTGTCGCCGGCGCTTTTCCAATCCTGCCCATAATCATATACTCTCCATAATCCTTCCGGCTCTTTAAACTTTACCCAATCGCCGTACTCAGGCCGCAAATCGCAGCCGCAGACTCTCACAATCCCTGCGCTGTCTGGCTGGCAGCCTAAATACTCTGCCATTTCCATAATGGCTCCAGAAGAATTTCTTTCTTCATATATACATGGATATCCCAGAATTGTTAAATACTGAGCAAAACCAATAGAAAAGTGAGTGGCTCCCGCTCCAGGGCTTAACCCTGCCACTGCTATTGTAAGAGATGGTAATGTTATTTTCTGCCTGCCACAGGCTGTCTGCAAATTCAGTAAATGCTCCAGCAACTCCAGCTGCTCTAACAGCTCCTTCACTGACTGATACCTTTTTTCCCGCTTTTCTTCCCTGCAGCGCTTGATAATTGCCGTCAGATCCCCGCCTTTTTTAGAGCCGGAAAAACACTTTTCGTCCTCCCTGCCTCTTAAAAAGCGCAGCAGCTCACCGACAGCATAAATGTCCGTCCTTTCGTCCAGATCTTCATCTAAATACTGCTCTGGTGCGGCATACCCTACTGTCCCATAACGTTTTTCAATACTGCTGACTTCATTTAAAAAAATAGCCTGGCCAAAATCAACCATTTTTACAATGTCCCGACATAATAATAAATTTTTAGGCTGTAAATCTAAATACAAAATGGGGTTTGGTTTTGCAGAATGCAAATAATCAACCAGACGGCAAATCTGTATCCCAACTGATACAATCATTGCCATTGATAAGGGGCCCTCTGTATTCACAATGTGATATAAGGACTTTCCTTCCAGATATTCTTCAATAAGATAATAATTTGTTACATCTTCTTCCACATCATATATAATAGGAATTCCGGGATGACGAAGCTTTTTCAGAATCATAGCTTCCTGGTACGCCTGCCTGTGGTCCGCCGTATGCTTTGAAATCACCTTAACCGCTCTGTATTCCCCCAAGCTAATGTGCTCCGCCAGATACACGACTCCTGTCCTCCCTGTGCCGATAATACTGCACAGACGGTACTTTCCTAACAGTGTAGTATCTTTAAAAATTTTCACCTCCTTCAATGCCAATACCACCTCTTACTGCATATTCTAATATATCCTGCCTCTGTTTACAATTATTTTTTCTTGTTATTCCCTAAATTTTTTCTAAAATTTCCACATAGTAATTGATATTTTGCTGTATGATATAGTATAGTTATATTGAAGGATTATGACCTTTTTTAATCATATAGAAAGAAGTGTATCCTATGAAGATAGAACGAGTAAATGAAAACCAGATTCGCTGTACCCTTAGCAGCTTTGATTTAAGCGTGCGCAATCTGAATCTTGGAGAACTGGCATACGGCACAGAAAAAGCCCGCAACCTTTTCCGCGAAATGATTCAGAAGGCTTCCAATGAAGTGGGGTTTGAGGCTGATGATATCCCGCTTATGGTGGAGGCAATTCCCCTATCCAGTGAAAGCGTTATGCTGGTGATTACTAAAATAGAGGATCCGGAAGAATTAGATACACGTTTCTCTAAATTCTCACCTATGCAGGAGGAGGAAGATAATATAATTTCTTCTCTGGCAGGAGAATACTTAGAGGGCGCAGATGTTTTTTTGGAAAATTTTTCGGAAAACAAGCAGCAGGGACCGGAAAATCATTCCTCTGCAGATGCCGGCGCCTCTGTCTCCCCTGTCAGAATATATTCCTTTGATAAACTGGATACTATTATCGAGGCCGCACATGCTGTAGGACAACTCTTTAATGGCAAAAATAGCCTTTATAAGAACCCGGAGAATAATCAGTACTATCTGATTATTTATGGAGATGATCCTAATTCCCCTATATTCAGCAAGGTTCTCAACCTCCTTGCAGAATACGGAAGCAAAGTAAAATTTGAGTATGCCGCCGAGGCCTATTACAGGGAGCATTACGAGTTAATCACAAAAGACTATGCGCTGCAGGCACTTTCTTCTATTTAATATAGAAGAAAAGCTGCAGCAATAAAGGCTGCAGAAAACTGCGCCGGACAATACCGGATCATCAGTTTTTTTGCAGCCTTTATCATTATTCTCTAGTTGCCAGTATTTCATTAATCTGGGAAACTAATGTATCGCAGTCAATGCCATGAACCATGCAAGCCTCTGCCAAAGATTCTCCTTGTGAAGATGGGCAGCCCAGACAGTGCATACCTGCACGCATCAGAATAGGAGCAATACACTCATCTACCTGCAGCAGCTGGCCAATTAACATATCTTTACTAATCTGCATTTAATTTTCCTCCTTTACTTGTATTATGATTACTATAATACTTTTTCCTCTTGTTTTCAAGGCTAAGTATTATGAAGATATATGATAATATTTTAACAATAAGCAAAATCCCTCTTGACGTGTATACAGTATTCTTTTATAATAATGGTATCATAATATTAGATTTACTTTTATATTATGTTTTATTAATTAATATTACTTATAAATTTTACCAAATTTTCCAGCTATACTACAGGAGGTTCAAAACGATGAGAAATGAATGGAGAACATTCCAACATGGCGTATGGGAGCGTGAGATTAATGTACGTGATTTTATACAAAAAAACTACACTCCATACGACGGCAATGAAGCCTTTTTAGCCGGCCCTACCCAAAAGACAAAGGACCTTTGGGCTCAGGTAATGGAGCTCTCTCAAAAAGAGCGGGAAGCCGGCGGCGTCCTGGATATGGACACAAAAATTATTTCCACTATAACATCCCATGGTCCTGGATATCTGGATAAGTCCAAGGAAACCATTGTAGGTTTTCAGACAGATAAGCCATTTAAGCGCTCTCTTCAGCCTTACGGCGGCATACGTATGGCAGAAAAGGCCTGCCTTGACAACGGATATAAAGTAGACCCTGAAATCAGCGAGTTTTTTACTAAGCATAGAAAAACACATAATGCCGGTGTATTTGATGCTTACACTCCTGAAATGAGAGCGTGCCGTTCCAGCCACATTATTACAGGTCTTCCTGATGCATACGGCCGCGGACGTATTATCGGAGATTACAGACGAGTTGCCCTTTACGGCGTTGACCGTCTTATCGAAGATAAAGAGGAGCAGAAGGCGACTACCCGTACTATTATGTATTCTGATGTAATCAGGGATAGAGAAGAGCTGTCAGAGCAGATCCGCGCTCTTCATGAATTAAAAGAGCTGGGCAGCATTTACGGTTTTGATATTTCAAAGCCTGCCACAAATGTACAGGAAGCAATCCAGTGGACCTACTTTGGATATCTGGCTGCTGTAAAAGAGCAGAACGGCGCGGCTATGTCCCTGGGACGTACTTCTACTTTCCTGGATATTTACGCACAGCGTGACCTGGCTGAAGGCACCTTTACAGAAGAGCAGATCCAGGAATTTATTGATCACTTTATTATGAAGCTTCGCCTTGTAAAGTTTGCCAGAACTCCAGAGTACAATGCCCTTTTCTCCGGAGATCCTACCTGGGTTACAGAATCCATCGGCGGTGTGGGAATTGACGGACGCCACATGGTTACTAAAATGTCCTTCCGTTACCTTCACACCCTGGAGAACTTAGGAACAGCTCCAGAGCCAAACTTAACTGTGCTTTGGTCTACAAGACTTCCTGAGAACTTTAAACGTTTCTGTGCAAAATCCTCTATTCAGTCATCTGCTATTCAGTATGAAAACGACGACTTAATGAGAGTAACTCACGGAGATGATTATGCCATTGCCTGCTGCGTGTCATCTATGCGCTTAGGCAAGGAAATGCAGTTCTTCGGCGCCCGCGCAAACCTGGCAAAATGCCTTCTTTATGCAATTAACGGCGGTATTGACGAGGTATCTAAAAAGCAGGTTGGACCAAAATACCGTCCAATCACTTCTGAATATCTGGATTATGATGAGGTTATGGAAGCATATAAGGATATGATGCGCTGGCTGGCCAGAGTTTACGTTAATACTTTAAATATTATTCACTTTATGCACGATAAATATTGCTATGAAAGACTTCAAATGGCTCTTCACGACAAGAAAGTAACCAGATGGTTTGCAACTGGCATTGCAGGACTTTCTGTTGTAGCCGACTCTCTTTCTGCAATTAAATATGCAAAGGTGCGCACAATAAGAGATGAAAACGGCATTGTAGTAGATTATGAAGTTGAGGGAGATTTCCCTAAATACGGCAACAATGATGATCGTGTAGACAATATTGCCAGCGAATTGGTTCACACCTTTATGAACTACGTAAAAGGAAACCACACATACCGCGGCGGTATTCCTACTACTTCTATTCTTACAATTACTTCCAATGTTGTTTATGGAAAGCATACAGGCTCTACTCCTGACGGAAGAAGAGCAGGCGTTCCATTTGCACCTGGCGCCAACCCAATGCACAGAAGAGATACCCACGGCGCAGTAGCCTCCCTGGCTTCTGTTTCCAAGCTTCCATTTAAGGATGCCCAGGATGGTATTTCCAATACCTTCTCTATTGTTCCGGATGCCCTTGGCAAGGATTCTCAGGTATTTATGGGAGATCTGGATATTGAATTAGAAAACTGCTCTGACGGCGCCTGCGCTGGAGCTACACTTTTTGAGGGTCTTGACAGAGAATAAAACTTTGAAAGGAGAAACAATTATGACAAACAATAATATTAACGACACACAGGTAGACAACCTTGTTTCTTTATTAGATGGCTATGTACAGCAGGGTGGACATCACCTGAATGTAAACGTATTTACAAAGGAAACCTTATTGGATGCTCAGGCTCACCCTGAGAATTATCCTCAGCTTACTGTCCGCGTATCTGGTTATGCAGTAAACTTTAATAAGCTGACAAAGGAACAGCAGGATGAGGTTATTTCCCGTACCTTCCACTCTCAGATTTAATTTTTAAATATCTGAAACAGAAGAAAGGAGCTGTGTTTATGAAAGGACACATCCATTCTATAGAAAGTTTTGGAACAGTAGACGGACCAGGCATACGCCTGGTCGTCTTTTTCAAGGGCTGCCCTATGCGCTGTCAATACTGCCATAACCCTGATACATGGGAAATGAGCGGCGGCACGGAAATGGAAGCTGAGGAGATTATCGCTCAGTTTCAATCAGCAAAAGCTTACTACAAAAACGGGGGAATTACTGCCAGCGGCGGCGAGCCCATGGTACAAATAGATTTTCTGATTCACCTTTTTCAGCTGGCAAAGGAGAATCAGATTCACACATGCCTGGATACCTCCGGCGTTACCTTCCGCCCTGATAATCAGGAATATTTATCTAAGCTGGATAAACTTTTAGCTGTCACAGATCTAGTTATGCTGGACATTAAACATATTGATCCAGAGGAACATGAAAAGCTTTGCGCCCAGCCAAATGGAAATATTTTGGCTTTTGCCAGGTATTTAGATCAAAAAAATATTCCTGTATGGATTCGCCACGTAGCAGTTCCTGGCATCACATTTAAAAGGGAACCTTTATACCGTCTTGGACGTTTTATAGGAGGCCTTTCCAATGTAAAAGCCTTAGATGTTCTGCCTTATCACGATATGGGTAAAGTAAAATATGAACGTCTTGGCATCCCTTATCCCCTGGCTGATGTTCCCCCTTTATCAAAGGAGGAGGCAAAGCAGGCCAGAGCCGTAATTCTACAGGGAATCCGGGATTTCAGAGGGGAAAAACAGCAGTAAAATGCTTCTAATTTTAAACAATAGCAACATCATTTTCCACTTGAATAATTTACTGTTATAGTATAGAATAAAACTAATCTAAAATATAAGGAGGAACAAAATCATGGCATATGTAATTAATGATACTTGCGTTATGTGCGGCGCTTGCGCTGGCGAATGTCCAGTAGACGCTATCTCTGAGGGAGATGGAAAATACGTAATCGATGCTGATACATGTATCGACTGCGGAACATGTGCAGCTACATGTCCAACAGGCGCTATTGAAGGCTAATTATCATACATAAGAGGGACTGTTGCAAAAACTGACGCTCCTTTTTAAGGCTGTTATATTTTTATCCTGCTTTTCGCAGCAGATAAAATATAGCAGTTTTAAGATTGTAAGCGCAAGTTTGGCAGCAGTCCCTTTTTGTTCCTTTTATCATAACTTAAAACCAGGAAAGCGAGGATTTTAATATGAAAAAACCACTGATCGGCCTTAGTCCTTATCACAATACCTCTAATAATGATATTTATATGCGCCCTACATTTATGAGAGCCATCTCTGCAGTAGGCGGCATCCCTGTAGTACTGCCTTTAGAGGCCTCTGAGGCTGATATAGAACAGCTGGCAGAGACTTTGGATGGCTTTCTTTTTACAGGCGGGCCGGATGTTCATCCTCTTTTATTTGGAGAAGAAACTCATCCTAAATGCGGCAATGTATCGCCGGAAAGAGATTCCATGGAAATGGCTCTTATTACCTCTGTTATGCAGCTTCAAAAGCCAGTTTTAGGAGTGTGCCGCGGCATTCAGCTGCTGAATATTGCTCTTGGGGGAGACATTTATCAGGACTTATCTTCTCAGTCCCCTGAACACGCTTCTGTCTGCCATGATCAGCCTTTTGACTATCACACTCCCTGCCACACTGTAGACGTAGTGTCCGGTTCTCTTCTGGCAGAAATCACCGGAGAAGAATCCTTACTTGTCAACAGTATGCATCATCAGGCTGTAAGAGAGCTTTCCCCCTGTCTCAGCGCCTGCGCCTATGCCCCCGGACATTTAACAGAAGCCTTGGAGTATCCTGGCTATCCTTTCTTTCTGGGCGTTCAATGGCATCCGGAATATATGTGGAACAGACAGCCGGAACAGAAAAAGATTTTCCAGGCGTTTGTGGAAGCCTGTAAATAAAAGGAAACCTGCAAATAAAAAAATCAAGCGCCAGCGTACAAAATACACTGGCGCTATATATTTTTACAGCAATATTTCCACAGCCTCTTTCAAAGTATCCTCTTCCCCTACATTTCCCGGGAAAATAATGTATGGAATGCCTGGGAAGCGGCTTTCTTCTCCTGTCTGCCATACTGGAATTCCAGGGCGAATCTGTCCCAGAACTGTAGCTTTCTTTACCTGTAATGCCTTTGTTCCCACATCGCTGGAGGTAATTCCTCCTTTTGCAATAACAAAAGCCGGCGTAACCTTTAAGCTTCCCACCAGGGACTGCACTGCATCAGAAATCTTTACAGAGCGGATTAAAGCAGCTTCCGGCGTATCATTTTCCAATGAAAGCAGTTTTCTTCTGGTGTAAACTGCCACTGTAACGCCTGCTAAAATTAATTCTTCCTCTTTTTTAAGAGTTGCTTCAATCTCCTGTTTAAATTTCTCGTCATCTAATACTAAATCTGAATTAAACTCAATGAAATGGATTCCCTTAACTGTTTTCAGGGCCTCCAGCTGGCTGGTAGTTTTTTGTGTATGAGAACCTACTACAATAATTCCGCCTGCCTTTGTGTCCTTTATTACCATGTCCTTTCTGGTAAGAAGAGGCTTGTCGCTTACAGCTCCGAATTCCTTTACAAATCCTGCCGCTGTGCGGAACATAAAGTTTTTGCCCTGGGCCATAGCTCTGTAAAGGGCAACGCAGAACACCTTCAGGTCACATGCGTCAACAGCATTTACTACTATTTTCCCAAAATTCTGAACTGATGCTAACTTTTCAATAATTTTATCATACTCAAGTCCTCTCAGCTCTTCCAAAGAAATATCTATTACGTCAGAAGCCTTGTAGGCCCCTTTTGTTTTTTCCTCCACATATTCCTTCAGATTAGATGAATGATACCCGAATGTTTTATCCTTTGCAAATTCTGTCTCTCCCGCTGGAATCAACTGGTCGCCGTATTTTACGTAATGCACATTGTCAATAGTAAAGCGGCCGCCTTCTTTAAAATATGGGCAGATAATCTCTCCATCTACCTTTAAATTTCCAAACTTTTCCGCCTGTCTGCGAAGCAGCTCTGTCTCTAATGGATAATGGCCTCTTAATGTAGAATCTCCCCGGCTGACAATTACATATTCCATGCCCATTTCTTCAGCCACTTTTGCAACTACTTCTCCAATTTCCAGATGAGCCTTTGTAGTCTGCTCCACTGTAAATCCTCTGGAATTAGTCAGCACATAAAACAGCTTATTTTTTTCCTCAAACCCTTTCTTTATGCTTTCATAAGTCCAATCTGTATAAACAGAAATATCATGGACTGTTTGAACTCCTGTAGGATCGTCATCCAAAACTACAATCTTATGTTTGTCCTTTCTGACCTCTTCCTCCAACAAAGCCCAAACTGCTGCAGTATCCACCTTAGGATACTGTATAAGCTTCTTTGCCTCCAGCATAATTAAAATCCTCCCTTATTGATTGATGCGGAAGAAAGCCCGTGCCTCGGCCGGCGTCATAGCCGCCTTATCCATTGCCTGAAGCAGGTTTACTGTCTTTTCAACTAAAGGCGCGTTTGTCTGAACCTGAGTCTCCGAATCCAGATAATTGCTGTCCTCAAAGCCAATCCGTACAGTTTTTGCTCCCATCCCAAGGGCTCCTGCAATCAGAGAAAAATCTGTCCGGTGCGCATGTGTAATCCCCCATAAGGCGCCTGCGGGAATCATCTGAATCATAGCCGCCAATGCTTCCGGCGTAGCGGGAGCCTCCCCTTCATGGCCCAGCACTATGCTGAACAGCACAGGATCTGTAAAGCTGTACTTTTTCATCATCTGCACCATGGTCCATGTATGGCCGATTTCAAATGTTTCCACTTCCGGAGTCTTTTTCTGTTTCAGAATCTCCCTTATACAATATTCTACATCATCAAGCGGGTTTGCGTAAACAGCTTTTCCTAAATTTGTGGAGCCTACGTTTAAAGAGCAGGCCTCAACTAAATCAGAATATAAGGGAGCGCATCTTTCCTCAATAGTTAAATTGGAAACACCTCCTGTGGAAACTTCAATAATAATATCAGAATCTTTTCTGATTAAGCGCAGCGTTTCCTCTAAAAGTCCCATATCCGGCGTTAAATTTCCCTTTTCATCCCGCACGTGCAAATGTACCATAGCGGCCCCTGCCTTATAGCATTCCAGCACATCTGCTGCAATTTTCTCCGGAATAATCACTTTATCTGTAGCAGCCACAGGAGCTACAGACACCAAAACCTTACGTTCCATATTTTTTATATTCTCCATTTTTTTACCCTCCCTTTATTATTCATATAAAACCTGGGCAATCAGCACCAACGGCTCTTTCCCTGAATTGCTGATTTCATGGGTATCTCCCGGCTGAGCCGCAATAATATCGCCTGGATTTAACTCCTGAATCTGCCCGTTAATTTTATGTACTGCTGTTCCCTGTAAAATTACCATTGTCTCCATTTCTTTTTCATGTGTATGGCTCCCAATCGTCACTCCTGGATTTAAAGTGTGGCGCACATAAGCTCTCCCTTTCCCAAGCATCTCCTCAGGAGCGTACAAAAGCTTTTCCATAACTACTGTGCCCTGACCGCCCATACAATTTTCAATAGGTACAACTTCCAGCTGTTCTTTTTTTCTGAATATCATATTTATTTAATCTCCTTTTTATTTTAGATGAAAAAGTGTGCACTGCAGCGCACACTCGCGCCGGAGCGCGGTTGCTTTAGCAACCATTTTCCTCAGGCGCAGAGTGCGTATCCATAGCAGAGCGTTTAAAAAACAGCGGCAGACCTGGTTTTCCATTGCCTGCCGCTGTACATTATTCTTTCACATTTGCCCAGTATTGATAATGCTCTTCCACAATTTGAGAAATTTGAGACGAATCGCACGTTTTTAAAAGATCTGCCAATTTTTGGTGCATTTCCAGGAACTTTTCTACAGCTCCCTCAGAGATAATCTGGTCCATAGCCATCATTCTGGAACGTCTGGTGATTTTATCCACGTAATTGCAGATTCCCTGAAGCATGGTGTTGCCTGTCAGGTCTACAATAGCCATATGAAAGGCTACGTCTGCGTCATGGACATTTTTCACCTGAGGTTCAGGGGATAAGATCTCTACCTTCAAGCGCTCTAAAGCTTCCTCAATTCTGCTCAGCCTGTGGGCCGGCATCTCCTGAGCCGCCAGCTTTGCCACCGCCAGATGAAGGATGCCCACATCTATTACTTTTCTCAGATCAACAATCTGATTTGTGGAATCCTTTTGAAGTATAATTCCATAGAGAATCGGGTACAGCATTTTACTGTCATATTCCTGGCTGACAAACGTGCCCTCCGCCCTTTTAATATGGACAACTCCATAAGCCTCTAAAATCTTAATCGCTTCCCGAACTGAATTTCTTCCCACGCCCATGGCCTCAGACAGCTCGCCCTCCGTGGGAATTTTATCTCCAGGCTTTAATTCACCATTTATAATTGCATTTGTGATATTATCCACAATTTTACCGACAACAGATTTTCCTCCAACCGGTTCTTTTAAAAAACTTGTGCCTTCCATTTCGGACCTCCTTCCAGCTGTTCCTTTTCAGTATACATCATATGTTGGTCCGGTGCAATGAGCTTTCTTCTTCTTTATGGAATGAGGCAGGTGGCAAGCCACGGAATATATGTAATTGCAAACAGCGCTACCAAAGACATCAATAGCAGAGGAACCATTTTCCTGCAGATCACCTCAAATTTTACCTGGCCAATATCTGCAGCCACATAAAGATTAGGTCCTACAGGCGGCGTTACCTGACCGATTGACAAGTTCAGCACCAGAATAACTCCCAGGTGAATCAGATTAATGTCAAGAGCTTTCGCAATAGGCATAATAATAGGAACCAGAATGTAAAGAGCGCTGGTATTGTCCATTACACAGCCTGCAATCAGGAACACAATGTTGATAATTAACAGCATAACATATTTATTTGTTGTAAGTGCCAATGCCATTTCTGTTAAATCTGCAGCGATTCCCTGCTGAGTAAGAACCCATGAGAAAATACCTGCATTCATAATAATTAACAAAATCATACCTGTGGTTTTTGCTGTGGAAAATAATGTTTCCTTCAGCTCTGCCATATGCAGCTCTTTATAAATGAATTTGCCTACAATTAAACTGTAAACAACAGCTACTGCAGCCGCTTCTGTAGGAGTAAATAAACCGGAGTAAATGCCGCCTAAAACAATTACCGGGCTTAAAAGTCCCCACACAGTGTCTAAAAACATTTTCCATATTTCTTTTCCAGAGGCTCTCTTGCTGTCTCCCTTCCAGCCATGCTTTTTGGACTGCACCCAAACTGTAATACAGAGCATAAGTCCAAATATAAGCCCTGGAACAATACCGGAAAGGAATAAATCTCCAATAGATTCTCCTGTAATCATTCCATAAATAATAAATGTAATACTTGGAGGAATAACTGTTCCCAGTGAACCGGAAATTGCAGATAACGCGCTGGCAAATCCGGCGTCATAGCCCTGGCGCATCATGGCTGGAATTAAAATGGAGCCCATTGCCGCTACAGTTGCTGTACCTGAACCGGAAATTGCCGCGAAAAACAAGGCTGTGACAACGGCTACATAGCCAAGACCTCCGTGTACTGGTCCAATCATACTGTCTGCCAGGCGAATTAATCGTTTAGAAATACCTCCCTTGTCCATAATTGCTCCTGCCAGAACAAATAAAGGAATGGTAAGCAGGGAAAATTTTTGGACAGTTGCCTGCATCATAGAGGGAATTACACCTAAAGGCGCTCCGGAATAAAGCAGTGTCAAAGCGCTGGATACGCCGAGAACAATGGCAATGGGGATTCCAAAGCCGATCATAACGGCCATGGAGCCGAAAAGGATTGCTGCTGACATATTACTTATCCTCCTTTGCTAATTTAATTTCGTACTGCACCATACGGATAATGGAAAATACTCCAGTCAGTGGAATTGCAATGCCAATCGTCCACACTGGCATTTCCAGCACGCCTGTAAGCAGATTATAGCGGTACTGTCTCACTACCATCTGTGTTCCCCAAATAATCCAGATTGCATAATTGGCGCTGCATAAAAGCAGTCTTACTATTCTGTATACTTTCTTGGAAGCACCTGTAAACTTATCTGTCAGGTAGCTGAATCCCATATGAGAATCTGTTTTAAACACACTGGCAGCCGCAAGACAGCACACCCAGACAAACATTGTAGTAACAAGCTCCTGAGTAAATGACATGTTAAACCATGTTATTTTTCTGGAGAATACGTTCATAAAAGTAACCAATGTCATAATAATCAGCGCTATGGAACAAAGGTATTCTTCCAGATTCTCCCATATATCGCCAAACAAGCCTTTTTCTTTCATATTGCCCTCCTACTCTTTGTAACCGCCGGTAAACAGATCAATCACATCCTGGCCTACAGATTTGGCATAGTCATCATAAATTCCTGCGCAGGCTTTTTGGAATTCTGCCTTCTGCTCATCTGTCAGCTCTGTAATAGTAGTTCCTCCGGCCTTCAGCTTATCTATAATCTGCTGCTCATTTTCTGCCAGATAATCATTTCCCCAGTCTAAAGCTTCTGTTGCGCAGTCTCTTACCAGCTGCTGATCTTCCTCAGACAATTTATCCAGGGTTTTGCTGCTCATAACCCAGATTGTAGTATCTCTGACTCCGTCCCACAAAGTAACGTACTGCTGTACCTCTGCAAACTTAGAAGAATCAAACACTGCAATTGGATTTTCCTGGCCGTCAATAGTCTTCTGCTGAAGAGACGTATATACCTCTGAGAAATCCATAGCCGTAGGGTTCGCTCCAAAATAATCTCTGTAAAGATCAATGAAAATATTAGCTCCCGGAACTCTGATATTCATTCCCCTTAAATCCTCTGGCTTTGTAATTTCCTTTTTACTGTTGGAAATCTGTCTGGACCCTGCATTGTTTATACCTAACATTTCCATCTCCAGATCATTGCACCAGCCGTTTACTACCTGATGAACCTTAGGGCTGTGGCAGAAGGTCAGAAGGTCGTCTGAGTTAGGGAATAAAAATGGAAGCCAGAAGGAATAAAACTTTTTATCATAGTTGGCAATATTTGGCGGAGCACAGGAGTGTATATCAATATTGCCTGCCTGAACCAGCTCAATGGCTTTTGTTAAATCTCCTCCTGATAACCCGCAGTTAGAATAAATATTAACTTCGATTCTTCCGTTGCTTCTCTCCTCCACCATTTTCTTAAACTCCTGAGCTGTCAGATCACTGATAGAGCCAGGGCTTTGCGTGTGGGTAAAATGGAGAACGATTTTTTTATCCTGAGCCTGGCCGCAGGCTGTTGCGGAAAGCATCATAACTGCGGCAAGACCTACAGCTGCCAGCTTTTTTATTCTCTTAAACATAGGTTTTTTTCCTCTCTTTCCTGAAAACCTGATTACATGCAGCCTTTCTTAATTAAAGCTTCTTTCAGGGCCGCAGCTCCAAATCTTGGGCTGGAAAGCACTGGCTTTCCATATTTCTCATGGATATATTCTTCACAGTAAGCCATGGAGCCCTGGGCAAATAAAATCACGTCCACCTGATCAGCAATTTTTCCTGCATATTCAGTCATCAATGCCTTAAACTGGCCCTGATCTAAGCCAAATGCTCCATCCACTAAGGCGTCCACCAGCTCAACATGACGGTTCATTTCTCTTGCCACTCTTAAAATTGTATTTTTCGTAGGTTCCAGCGTTGTAGGAAGAGTAGCCATAACTCCGATTTTTTTTCCTAACCGCACTGCCTCCCTGCACATTTCCTCATCTACACGGACAATAGGAACTCCTGTATATTTTCCAATATCCTGAGCCGCATCCGCTACTTCCCCTACAGAAGAACATAAATTCAAAATAGCGTCTGCGCCTGCGGAAACAGATTCCATATACATGCCCACCAGTCTTGCTGCCGCTGGAGCAGTCACATAGCCGGCGTCTCTTACCTCTGCTAAAATTGACGGGTCCTGATAACTGATTACCTGAACATCTTCAGGAAGCGCCTCTCCCACTTCCTTCTCCACAAGCTCAATTAATTCTGGTGTTGTACTGGTATAAACCAATGATACTTTCATACTTTCCCTCCTATATTTAATACTTAATTTAAACATCCTACGTTGTATGTTGAAATAAGTATATAACATCCTACGTACTATGTAAAGTGGAAAGCTGCACAGAATAGGCCTTGTTATTTTAGGTAATTTGTACAAAAAAAGAAGATGTTGTAAAACAAACAGAAGCACCTCTTCTTTTTGTTTTACAACATCTTCATTATATTTCTAAACAATACATGGCGTCAGCGTACAGAAAATACTATCTGAATATATTTAATGTGGACCAAAAGTAACATCCCCAGGTAATCAGCCCTGAAGCTGCCATTAAACACAAAGTAATAGTTACAGGATATTTTCTTACATTCACCTTCTTTTTATCAGATGTGCTTTTCTGTTCTTCTGTCTTCTCATCCTTTTTCCAGCTAAAAAAAGCTCCTGTTAAAAATATTGCTGCAACAATATATAAAAATATACCTCTGATCCAGTAGGCGGCTCCGGCCCCATGGGCAGTCCTGAGAATTCGGTATAATATGATTTCAGCTGCCATTAACGCTGCCATCCACATCATATCCTCCGCCTTCTCGCTGCTCTTCCAGTATCTCCACGCCGCCTTCCCGTATGCTATAAAGCTGACAGCACACAAGATTCCTATAAATACTGTTAATATTTCAAATCCCAGACTGCCGCCCTCATCCGCCAGCTTGTACAGGTCTAACAGCCCATAAACAATACTCATAAAAAAGCATACAAAACCAGCTGGTATCATAAAAAATCCAGCTGTTCTCACCAGCACGTTCCCCCTGCCACTCATTATGAACCTCCACTTTTCTCCCGATTTTGCACTGATAGCGCCATTTCCTGATAATTAATATACCATTAATTGTCAGAAAAATCCAGAGAAAAAGAGAAAGGAGATCTGTCTGCATCTTTTACAGTCAGTCTCCTGTCCTTTTATATAGGTTAAGCCATATTATTTTGTTATTATCACATTTTTTTTCCGCTTCTGCCAAACTTTTTTCTTTTAAAAAACGGGACCTTTGCCGCCGCTGCCTCTGCCCGCCCTTTACTGTCTTTTTGATAGGCGCGGATAGTTTCATCCAGCTGCTTAAACCGCTCGTCTTCCTTCTCGTCTGTAACCCGCATCATATATTCCAGCTCTTTGGACATTTTATCGTTTACAAGGGCGCTGATATCCTGACTAAGCTGCTCGTTATTATGCTCCAGAGCTCGTCCAATAATGTGGTTCATAATCTCCTGAAACTGTTCCATCTTTTCTTCTGCAGTCATAACCGGCAGATTGGAATTATTGTCCCCGGACACAGTTGTCAGGCTTGTCCCTTCTGCCGCCGCGCTTTCTCTAAAAGCCGCCGCTGCATCCCCCAGCATTTCATCAGACAATTCTTCCTTGCCCTCTTCCATCATTTTTTCCAGAGCAGTCTTAATCGCCTTCAGCTGATATCCTTTTTCCTTCAGATCCTTGATCTGTTTAAACAGCCGTATATGAAATTCTGTATAATAACGATGTCCCATTTCATTTCGGGGAATCTTTAACTCCAATTCATCTTCCCAGTATCTTAGTACATGTGACTCCACATCTACTTTTTTGGATGCATCTGATATTAAATAATGTATCTCACCCATGCTTAATCCTCTCCTTTAGTTAACAATATTTCATAACCTATTTATATTGTATGAGAGGGGTATATGGATTATGACTTGAAATTAAAAATTTTTTTCTATTGTCTGGCCATATTTGCAAACTTGGTATATTCCGGGCGCCATAAAAGATTAATGGTGCCAATAGGGCCGTTTCTCTGTTTTGCTATAATTACTTCAGCCACATTAGGTGTTTCTGTATCTTTATTATAATAATCGTCTCGATATAAAAACATTACCACGTCCGCATCCTGCTCAATAGCCCCCGACTCTCGCAAGTCAGACAGCATAGGACGGTGATCCTGCCTTGTCTCGCAGGCACGGCTTAGCTGAGACAGAGCTATTACAGGAGCATTCAGCTCCCTGGCCAATGCCTTTAGGGAACGTGATATTTCAGAAATCTCCTGCTGTCTGTTGTCCCCGCTTTTTCCGCTTCCGGACATTAACTGCAGGTAATCAATTATCACCAAATTCAGGCCAAATTCCAGCTTCATTTTTCTGCATTTAGAGCGCAGCTCTGTAATAGAAATTCCAGGGGTATCGTCGATTATCAGCTTAGAATTTCCAATTACCCCGATTCCCTCCACTACTGCGTCCCAGTCTGCGTCTGTCAAGGTGCCTGTCCGCAGCTTTTGGGAATCTACATTAGACTCCATAGAAAGCATACGGTTTACTAATTGTTCCTTGGACATCTCCAGGCTGAATACCATACAGGGAAGTCCTTTTTTCACCGCCACATGTTCTACCAGGTTCAACACAAAGGCAGTTTTTCCCATAGAAGGCCGGGCTGCAATCAAAATAAAATCTGAAGGCTGCATTCCAGAGGTTTTATAATCTAAATCAATAAAGCCTGTGGGAATGCCGGTTACTGTATCTTTAGTTTTAGAGGCAATCTCAATTTTTTCCAACACATTTAACGCCACCTGCCTGATGGGGACAAAATCTCCTCCTGTTCTGCTTTGCAGCAAATCAAAAATTGATTTCTCTGTGTGAGCTAAAATATCCTCCAGCTTATCCTTTCCCACATAACAGGTATTGGCAATCTCTTCATTTACCTTAATCAGTCTTCTGAGAACCGCTTTTTCTCTTACAATGTTGGCATATGATTTTACATTAGCTGATGTCGGCACAGTGGTAATAATTTCCCGGACAAATTCCAGGCTGCTGACCTCCGGAGGCACGTCCTTTTCCTTGAGACGGTTTTGAAGCGTCACCAGATCTACTGGTTTCCCCTCGTTAAAAAGCTCCACCATAGATTCAAACATGACTCCATATTGATGCTGGTAAAAATCATCCCCTGTAATAATTTCTGAGGCTGCAATAATGGCCTCCCGGTCCATAAGCATAGAACCGATTACTGACTGTTCTGCCTCCTCGCTGTGAGGAAGCACCCTTTTTAGCAGGGCCTCATCCATAGTATGATCTCTCCTATGCTTCCACTACTTTTACTGCCAGCTTTCCTGTTACATCTTTGTGAAGTTTAATAGGCACCTCATGTGTTCCAAAGGTTTTAATGGCCTCTCCCATTACCAGCTTCTTCTTATCTAAATCCAGGTTAAGCTGCTCTGCCGCAGCTGCCGCAATTTCCTTGCTGGAAATAGAGCCAAAGGCCTTTCCACCCTCTCCTGCTTTCATCTTAACAGTAATTGACAGACCCTCCAGCTTTTGTGCCAGCTCCTTTGCTGCTGCCAGCTGCTCTGCTGCAATTTTATCTGCGTTAGCCTTCTGAAGCTTTAAATCATTCAGGTTTTTTGCAGTAGCTTCCACTCCCAACTTTTTAGGCAGAATAAAATTTCTTGCATAACCGTCGTTTACTTTAACAATCTCACCTTTTTTTCCAAGCGCTTTTACATCTTCTAATAATACAACCTGCATTATACTAAATCTCCTTTCTCAATCATGGACCGAATTACCTCTTTTACCTTGTCCATGGCCTCATTAATAGTAATATCCTTCAGCTGAGCCCCGGCAATGGTTCTGTGACCTCCGCCTCCCAGCTTTTCCATCAGCACCTGAACATTTACTTCGTCAATAGATCTGGCGCTGATATAAATAGTATTGTTATATTCTGATAAAACAATAGACGCCTTAATGCCTACAATATCTAACAGCTCGTTTGCAGCCTGAGCCCCAATAATCGTAGGGCTGTCTATATCCTTTGACGGACAGATGCTTAGGGCATAAGCATTTTCAAATACTTCTGCATTGCTGATGGTTTCAGCCTTTGCCTTGTAGTCGCTCATCTCTTCGCGGAACATTTTCCGCACTCTTGTAACGTCAGCTCCACACCTTCTTAAAAACGCAGCGGCTTCAAAGGTTCTGACTCCGGCCTGGTTTGTAAAGTTATTGGTGTCTATTACAATTCCCGCGTACATGGCGTCAGCTTCCATCTGTTTCATTTTAATTCCGTCTGCAATATACTGAAGCACCTCTGCTACCATCTCGCATGTGGAGGAAGCAAAAGGCTCCACGTAGGAAAGCACTGCATTGCTGATAATTTCACTGCTTTGTCTGTGGTGATCCAGCACCACAATCGTCTTTACAGAGGAAAGCAGCTCAGGAGCATCTGTAAGACTTGGGCGATTTACGTCCACAACCACCAGCATAGTATTGGAATCCACCAGATCCCTGGCCTTATCTCCATTTACAAACATATCCTCTGGATATTCTCCGCTTTCTTTAAACCGGTTCATAACAGGACGAATAGAAAAGGTGACATCATTAATTACAATATTAGCCTTTTTGTTCATAGCCGCAGCAATTCTGTAAATACCAATGGCAGCGCCCAGTGAATCAATATCAGCCAATTTATGGCCCATAATCAGCAGGCGGTCCTTTGTGCCCATTAATTCTCTTAAAGCGTGGGCCTTTACCCTGGCTTTTACCCTGGTGGCTTTTTCTGTCTGCTGGCTTTTTCCTCCATAGTAGCGAATCTTGCCTTCATCCTTTACTACAGCCTGGTCGCCGCCACGGCCTAAAGCCATATCTATAGCCACTCTGGCATAATCGTAACACTGACTGTAGGTATCGGCGTTCATGCCCAGGCCAATACTTAAAGTTACCGCCATTTCATTTCCAATATTAACTGTTTTTACTTCCTCCAAAATGGAGAACCGGCTTTCCTGAAGCGTTTCTACATACTGCTGCTTAATGGTGAAAAAGTACTTATCCTTTTCAATCTTTTTAACAATGCCGTTAAATCCATTAATAAATTTGCTGATTCTTCTGTCAATTAAAGCAGTGAGCAGAGATCTTCTTACCTCCTCAACACTTTCTAATGCTTCCTCATAATTGTCCAGATAAATCAGACCGCAGACCATCTTCTGCTTATCAATCTCTTCCCGATACTCTACAATCTTTGTCTCGTCAAATAAATAAACTGCGATCAGCTTCTCTTCTTCATCCTGAATGCCCAGGTTTCTCTCCTGCTCTAAATCCAGATACACAGGCCTTAAATCTACCTGATACCTGTTTTCTCCGTAAGAAGAGTGAATTGTGGTTATTTCCTTTGACTGAAGATGCTCTTTTGTAATCTCCGGAAAAATAGCAGTCAGCCCCTTTTTGGCCGGCCGGCCCTTTTCATCGCTGATTACCTCTGCAAACTTACCGTTAGCCCAAAGTATTCTCCCGTCTGCATCGGCAAGGGCATAGGGAAGAGCCAGATCTGACAACAGCTGCTTCTGTACCCAGGCATATTCAGAGGAAAATTCTACCAGACCTCCCAGTAATCTCTTTCGTCTGAACATATAAATCCAAAGCGCAGCCGCCACATACACTAATGTGAGCACTGACATGACTAAACCGGCTATTGAACTGATAAAACCAACTGCAAGATTCATTAAAATCACAAGGGCCGACAAAAAAAGCGGCCATTGTAAATACATGCGCAGCTGCCCCTTCACTTTTTCTTTCATATACGCTCTCCTTATTACAGCAGCCTTAACTGCCCGAAATGGCCAAAGCGCCACCTGTCCATAATCAGACCTATTATACCACAATAAATTCCTTTCGTCTATTCCGAACAACTTCCTGGAATTTCTCTGACAATTTTCTTCTATTTTCTCATTTTCTGGCTTTTTATTTAGAAATATGGTAGACTGAATAAAAAGAAGGTGGATGATCTTGAAATATTTTTCATATTTAGCTGCAGCCGCAGTCTTTTTATCCCTCACCGGGTGTTTTCCTTATTCCGGCTTAAAACTGCCTCAATCCTCTCAAACAGAATCCGGCGGCAATACAGAAGGTTCTTCTAAAAATGGAAACAGAACTTTTCAGGTTTTGGAAGAAGATGCTTCTATAAAAACAGAAGATCTGACTTTAAAAATCAATTCTGCCGGAAAATACAAGCAGCTGGAGAACTATATTCCAGATGACAAAAACTGGCGTTTTCTTTCTGTAAATGTAACTATTAAGAATTTATTTGAACACGGGGCCATGCTGTATCTGGACAGCTCGGACTTTTCCCTTACCTGGGATGATTTAGACGGGTATACGGTTAAACCTGAGGACTTGTATATTACAGATCAGCTGCCTGATTATGAGCAGAAAATTAAAATATTTAAAAATACCAGCAGATCCGGAAATCTGATTTTTGTGGTTCCTGCTCAAATCAGTGATTTCCAGCTAGTATATAAAAAAACCGCCCTTCCTTTTACTGCAACAGAAAAATCCACAGTTCAGGATTACAGCAGCTACAATGATTATTACGGCGACTATTTTGGCGATCCTTACGGGGATATCTGGGATTATTTTGGCAATTACTCTGGCGGCTCTCAGAATGCTGCCATTGAATCTGTTAAGGTTATGGAAACCTCTTCTTTCCGTCTTTCTGTAAATTCCTTTGATATCCAGGACTCGGTAGATGTTATGACCCCTGAATACGGAAATAAGTTTCTTGTGGTAAATGTAACCTTTGAGAATACCCATCCTCAGGCAGCTGACATTGCCTTAGGCTCCTGGGAATTCACTTTACAGGACGATTCATACGTCTTTGACTCCCCGCCTGTCAGCAAACAGCTGGAAAGACAAATAGCCGACGATTTCACTTTAGGTGGAGGAGAATCCATAACAGGAGATTTTATTTATGAGATCAGCGACGAAACCCGGCCTTTCTCTATTTATTACTATGATTTCATAAATGATTACAAAATGTATTTATCTCCCCCTCCAAACAATACTATCTAAATTTTCTTTTATAAAAATTAAGAGAATGTTGTTAAATTAATTAAATCCGCCAACACAGATATGAGATGGCTGACTAATTATTTAACAACATTCTCTTTTTTCACTCTCCTAAATGATTCAGCTTTTCCTGTTTTTTGGCCATACGCCATAAGGTAGTTCTGCTGACGCCCAGCTCTCTGGCTATATCCTGCTTTTTCCTGCGAGGCTGAAGCTGCTCATAAATCTCATCATAATTATCCTTTTTTTCCTGCTTTTTACTGATTCTTTTCTGATAATCCTTGAAAATCTTCAGCTGCATCAGCTCTTCCTCGCCGATTTCCGCAGTGTCGCTGAGCACTATCAGCTTTTCGCAAATATTTCTCAGCTCTCTTACATTGCCCGGCCAGTCGTACTCCATCAGCATACGGGCCGCGCCCTTGGATACTCTGGGAATTCTTCTTTTCATTTCACATGCAAATTGGGTCAAATAAAAGTCCACCAACTCCTGCACGTCCTCTTTTCTCTCTCTTAAAGGAGGAATTACTAAATCCAGCAGGTTAATCCTGTAATATAAATCAGACCGGAACTGACCTTCCTCAATCTGCTTTTCAATGTTAATATTTGTAGCGGAAATAACCCGCACGTCTATAGGCTTCACCCTGTCGCTTCCTACACGGCGGATTTCCTTTTCCTGAAGCACCCGGAGAAGCTTTGCCTGAAGGGAAATAGGCAGTTCTCCAATTTCATCCAGGAAAATAGTTCCCCGGTGAGCCAGCTCAAATAATCCTACTTTTCCATTTTTTGAGGCTCCGGAAAAGGCTCCCGGCTCATATCCAAACAATTCGCTTTCCAGCAGGTTTTCCGGCAGCGCCGCACAGTTTAAAGCCACAAAGGGTTCTCCGCTTCTGCTGCTTTCCTGGTGAATGCTGTGGGCGAACAGCTCTTTTCCTGTACCTGTCTCCCCCATAATCAGCACATTAGAGTCTACATGGCTGTATCTTCTGGCCATGCGCACATTGTCCCTCATGCCCTGGCTGATTCCCTTAATATCCTCAAACGTATACTTAGCTGTCAGTCCCTGGTCTGTCAGGCTCTGTCTGATTTTACTTTCTGTTTCCTGAATCTTTTCCGTACTTCTCACGGCAATCAGCATACCTGAACCAGCGGAATCATCAATAATTTTCTGATATTCTACATAAAACTTCTTTCCCTTAAATTCAATCAGCTCAGCAGAGTCTCCCGCCTCTCTTCCTGCTTTTCTCCAGTTAAATTTTCTGTAAACCTTTTCTACAGGCTGTCCCTCCACTCTTTCTGTAGTGGACAGCTGGAAAGTCCGGTAGGTCTGGTTGTTTACAGCCAGCACTTTTCCGTCCTCGCTGATTGCAATCATAGCCTCTTCGCTGTTGTTAAGAATTGTGTGAAACAAGCTGGATCTGGTACGCTCCATATTAATTGTGCGGGCCGCGCTGACTGCAGACCTGAGAGCTGTTTCTATTGCCTCATCTTTAGTCTCAATATGAACTCTGGGAACCCCCGCCTTATCACATAAACCGCAGATAGTTCCGGCTCCCACAAATACATCTGTGCCTAATTCAATGCCTTTTCTAATGGCTTCATTTGTACTTCTTTCATCCCAAACATCATACAAATCAATGGATGCCTGGCAAAGCTCTTCTAAATTTCTTAAAGATCCAATTTCTTCATTGTGAAGGCAAAGCCCGATTTTTTTTGGATGAAAGTTGTCTCTGGCTCTTATTAAGGCATCAAAAATATCAAAACTGGTAAGACGAATCCGCACCATGTACTTGTCGGGAAACAACGAGTGTAAATAATCATAGGTCATTCCCCTGGCCACTAAAATGTCTGCATCCTTGTTGTCCGCCAGCGACTGAGGAGTTCCAAAAATAAACCTTTGCTCTATCATCATAACATCTTCCGGAATTACCAATTTTGATACAACCTTTTCAAATCTTTCTCTCATCCCAGCCGTAGGAATCAGTACTACGATTTTTACCATACCAGTTCTCCTTTCTCAAACAGGAACAAAAAACGCCCCTATTTGATAATTACTTTTTACACAAGCTCCCAAGCCAAATCAAGGGTACGTTTTCCATTTGCAATCACTACTTCGCTGTCTTCGTCGCCCCAAGGCTTAATCTCAAAGCTGACAATCGGTCTGTTTTCCTTGTTCAGGAAACCAATATCCTTCAGAACCCTAAGATAATGCGCTAACTCCTCCACATCATTTTCACTGTCTGGGAATCCAAATCTGGGATGCTGATCTCCGTATGCCTGACAGGAGGGATCTTTAATTACAGTGTTGCCCATATGAGCGTGGCGAATATACTGCTTCACCGGCAGCAAGCTTTCCTCCACTGTCTCGTGCAGCATAGGAATATGGCTTAAATCTACCATCAGCCCAAAGTTATCCCACTTTGCCGTAATCTCTTCTGCATATCTTTTTACTAAATCCACCGGACCAATCAGAGATTTCTTATCTATATCATAGTCAAATACCTCTATCAGCACCGGCATATCTCCCTTGGACTTGGCGTAAGCGCAAAGCTCCTCTGTAGATTTTACCAGGGCCTGATAGGATTGTTCTTTTGTCTCCTCCTCATATTTGCCGGCTAAAAAGGAAAATCCTATGGCATTCAGCTCATATGCCTCGTCAATTCCCTCTTTTAAAGAGGCCAAAGCCATTTTGCGCTTTTCTTCATCTAAATCATTAATATTCAGTCCAACTGTTAAAAGTCTGGGCTGACCGCCATACGCAACTGCCATATGGCCGCATTCTATCATATCGGCCGCCGCTTTACGCACAGCCGGATCTTTCATCTGAGTCACTTCCACTGCTTCAAAATAAGGATCTGCAACAATCTTTTTTAAGCAGTCTAAAATTGGTCCTTCTCCTGTTGTCAAGCCTCTGTATGCAACATGAAGAATTGTTCCCACCTTCATATATTTTCTCATAGATTCATTCATTTTAATCACCTGTAATCTTTCACCAGAAAATACGGAAATTTTATTTTATCAAAACCTTTTAAGATAAGGGTGCTGCAAAATTGACACTTTAATACATTGTCATGTTTTTGCAGCACCCCCGAAAAACGTTACTGGCTTATAACCTTTATTTTATTATTTTTTCTTAGCCATAGCTGCTTTTGCTTTTGCTGCAATATTCTCTGCAGTGTAGCCGTATTTCTGCAGCAATTCATCATAATCTCCAGACTCAGCAAAGTCTGTAGCTCCCACAAACTCCATTGGAGTTGGGCACTCGGCAGCCAGAACCTCAGCAACTGCGCTTCCCAATCCGCCGCGGATGCTGTGCTCTTCTACAGTTACAACTGCGCCTGTCTTCTTAGCTGCAGCAATAACCAGATCTTTGTCAATCGGCTGTACTGTGTGCATATCAATTACTGTTGCATTGATTCCTTCTTTTGCCAGAAGCTCAGCTGCCTCTAAAGCAATGTGAAGTACTGTTCCTGTAGAAATAAGAGCTACGTCTGCTCCGTCTTTTACTTCAATACCTTTTCCGATTACAAAATCCATGTCCTCGCTGTAGAATACAGGAGCTGGAGCACGGCTCAGTCTTAAATAAACTGGTCCGTCATAATCTGCAATAGCCATAACAGCTTTCTCTGTCTGAACCGGGTCAGATACACATACAACTGTCATGTTTGGAATAGAACGAACAAATGACATATCTGTAATACCATGGTGGCTTGCTCCGTCATAAGAGTCAGACAGACCACAGTATGTGCCTGCTAATTTTACATTTAATTTGTCATAGCAAATTAAGCTCTGAATTGGATCAGCGCCTCTTGTAGACAAGAATGTGGAGAATGTGTTTACAAAAGGAATATTGCCGATTCTGGCCATACCTGCTGCCATGGAAACCATGTTGATCTCGCTGATACCTACATTAAAGTATCTCTCAGGAAATTCTTTTCCAAACACGCCGCTCTTTGTAGAAGATCCAACGTCTGCTTCCAATGCTACAACTTTATCATTTTTCTTTCCCAGCTTTAAGAGAGCTTCACCATATGCATCTCTGATTGCAATTTTGTTAGCCATTAAAAAGCACCTCCCAATTCTTCCTTTGCGTTCTTGTAATCTTCATCACTAATGGCTTTTCCATGCCATGTATTCTTTCCTTCCATGAAGGAAACGCCTTTACCTTTAACAGTTTTAGCCAGGATGAGGATTGGTTTACCGGTAACCTTCTTAGCAGCGTCTACTGCGTCAGAGATAGACTGAACATCATGTCCGTCACATGGAATTACTTCCCATCCGAAGCTCTCCCACTTAGCTTTCAAATCGCCCATAGGCATAATCTCTTCCAGAGTTCCATCCAGCTGTACGCCGTTGTTGTCCAGAATTCCAATAAGGTGGTCTGCTTTAAACTTAGATGCAGCCATAGCTGCCTCCCAGATCGCGCCTTCCTGAATCTCGCCGTCGCCCATTACTACATATGTATAAGAGTCGCTTCCTTTCAGTCTCTCGCTGAGAGCCATGCCTAAACCAGCGCCCAGTCCCAGTCCCAGAGGGCCTGTAGACAGCTCTACGCCTGGTGTTTTGTGTACACATGGATGTCCCTGAAGATTGCTGTTGATCTGACGCAGAGTCTTTAACTCCTCTTTTGGGAAATAACCCATCTCTGCAAGCACAATGTACAGGATTGGAGCTGCATGTCCTTTGGAAAGAATGAAGTGGTCTCTTCCTTCCTTATTTGGGTCCTTAGGATCAACGTTCATCTTATCAAAGTACAGTGTTGTAACGATTTCTGTACAGGATAAGGATCCGCCTGGATGTCCTGTCTGGATGCTGTGGAGCAGGTCCACAATCTCATTACGGAATCCATGGCAGAGTCTCTGTAACTCTTTTGCTCTTTCGTCTGTCATTTTACTCTCCTCTTTTCTACTTTTATTTTATTGCTTCATTGACCTGGGCGATACAGAGGGCCGGGCTGGACAATGTAGGACAGCCTGTAATCTTCTCAATCTCTGCTTCCATGTGAGCCATGGATGCCTGTGCCAACACAATACAATCAAAACCTTTAATTTCCTTTGACCTGTCTCTTAAAATACGGTCATGCTCTTTCATGTTCTGGCTCTGCATAGCTTTAAACGCATCCATGAGAACCATCTCCGACAGCTCTACCTCAACTCCTGCCAAAGCAGCCTCTGCAGCTACTTTATTTTTAGTAGGCTCAATAGTGCTTTCCGCAGTAGCCATAACTAAAACCTTAGGGCCAAAGGTTACGCTTTTTTTTGCCATAGCATCATCAATGGCAATTACCGGAGCCTTAATAAAAGGACGGATCATTTCAATAACAGGAGTTAATGTAGAGCACGTTGTAACAATTACATCTGCTCCTGTCATCTCGGCAGTTTTTACATCGTTTAAAAGGCGGTTTCTATTTTCAATGGTGAACTCTCCGATTTCATTAGGATTCTTTGCCAGAAACTCATCCAGCATATTGTAAACCTTAATGTCCTGGGAAACGCCTGCTCTTAACTTTGCCTCAAATGTATCTGCCACGCTTTTTACTGTATGGATTAATGCAATACTTTTCATTATTTATCCCTACTTTCCGTATACACGGTCTAAAATCGGCCGCAAATGCTCTACTGCGCCTTTCGCTGCTTCCTCCATACTTGGAATCTGGAAAATCTCTGTACAGAACGCGCCGTCGTAGCCGCACTCTTTAAATGTGCTGATAATCTTCTCAAAATCCAGTCCGCAGTGACCTGGATATCTTCTGTTATTGTCAGCTAAATGTACATGAATATTGTAGCTGCTGTACTTGCGGATTGCGTCGCAGATATCCTTCTCTTCCAGATTCAGGTGGAATACATCCATCATCAGCTTAAAGTTGGGACGGTTTACCCTGTCTACCATAGCTGCGCCCTCTGCCAAGGTGTTAATAAAATTAGTCTGCATAATTGTCACTGTCTCCAGAGCAATCATTACATTTTTATCTGCAGCATAATCGCTTAACTCCTGAAAAGCCTTTACTGCCAGCTCTTCTGTTTCTTCTTTTGTCAGCTGGGCGCAATATTGACCACGTACTCTTCCAATATTAATATTAGCTCCCAAATAGCTGGCGAAATCAATGATCTCTTTAGAACGGCTGATAGCCTCTTTGCGGATAGACTCGTCTGGATTTGTATAGCTTAATCCCAGCTGGCCGAAAATCTCTCCAGTACATACCAGCACAACGCTAAGATTATTCTTCTCAGCCTCTGCCTTTACCTCTGCCCAGTCCAGCTTAGACGGATTCAGCGTCATCAGCTCTACTCCATCATAACCAAGAGCTGCCAGATCGCCGAAGCTTTTTGCCAAAGGGCCCTGGTATGCTGTTACGGAGTCTGCAATCGCTACGTCTGGTGTAGCAACCTGATAGCATAATTTCATTTTCCCCTGCTCCTTTTTTATTATTATCTGACTAACTTAAATTAAAAGCAAAAATTGTGCCAACCATCTGAACTGATCTTTTTTAGAGGTTCTGCACAATTTTTCCTTTTTGTTTTTGTGCTCTTTGTCTATATTTTTACCTTAATCTTATTTTACTCCATTTATTTGTTTCCGTCAAGTTTCAACACGTTTCAATTTTATTTTCCAAAGTAACGTTTTGAAACATTTTTTCCAATATTTCTTTGTTTTTCCTGTTCTGACCGTTACAATCCGGAATAATTTCAAATATTTCTCTCCCCGTATACAGCAAAAGCATATTATCTGTATTTTGTATTCTTATTATTGAATTCAGAGAGAGCCCATCTTCATGGGCTCCCATTTTTCTGATTATTTTATTATTCTCCAGATATAACTGATGTTCTCCCAGATATTCCTTAATTAACAGACCGTTTTGTATCAGCTTTTCAAACAATATTTCCGCCCGTCTGTTATAAGAATATCTTCTGTGAATATTCATTATCCATATAGTAACAGCCAGGATTACAGGCAGGATTTTGGAAAATCCCGTTTCATTGTGTTTCATCAAAAATAAGTAAGCTGCTGCAGCCGCAAAGGCTCCATTGGTAAGAAAAAATACAAGTCTGCCTTTAAAACTTTTATTATAATTTTTCAGCTGCTGCCTGATCAGCTTAATATAATCTGATCTTGTTACTTCATAATGAATTTCCATATTCCCTCCAGCTTAATCCTCATTTACAGTAAGCTCATTTAATTTGTTTTTATTCTTTCTGAATCCGGCGCTGAATACAGGCATCAGAAGGAATATTACGGCTACAAGCAGGCATCCTGCTGCAATAGGTCTCTGGAATATGGCTCCAAAGTTTCCGTTTTCTGCAGTCAGGGCCATGCGCAGATATTTTTCCACCAAAGGCCCTAAAATATATCCTAAAATTACAGGCGCCATGTCCACCTTAAACTGAGTCAGAATATAAGCGCCAATACCAGAAATAATCAACACCCACAAATCAAAGGAACGGTTGTTTAAGGCAAAAGTTCCCAACAAACAGAACATAAGGATTGCAGGGAATAAATAAGAGAATTTAATATTTACAGCCTTTACAAAAATTCTCATCAGCCCCAGTTCCATTACGTACATTACAATATTTGCCAGGAAGTAGGAAACCATAATCGCTCCCACTACGTCCAGATTAGTTGTAAATAAAAGAGGACCAGGCTGCAGACCGTGAATCATCAGACCGCCGATTAAGGCTGCTGTAGTTAAATCTCCTGGAATTCCCAGAGTAATTAAAGGTATTAAAGCTCCTCCGTTTACAGCGTTGTTGGAGGTTTCAGAAGCACAAATTCCCTCTGCGGCTCCATGGCCAAAACGCTCTGGATGCTTAGACATTTTTTTAGCCTGATTGTATGTAATTAAGGTAGCTGCATTTTGGCCGATTCCAGGCAAAATTCCAATACATGTTCCATATAAACAGCCAAGGCCTATAGGCAGAGCACAATCCTTCATCTCCTTAATAGGCGGCAGGAAGGACATTTTCCCCAATTTAGTATCTTTTTTCTCTTTCCCTAAATCACGGCACTGGATTAAAATTTCACATACTGCAAATAATCCCATCATAAGGGCAGTAGACTGAAGTCCGCTCATCAGCTGCCATGAGCCAAATGTCAATCTTTGGGCTCCTGAAACTGCGTCTAAACCAATACTTCCACATACAATTCCCACCAAGGCTCCTATAATTCCTTTTAACAGATCGTCGGAAGCCATGGTAATAACAACTGCCAGGCCTAAAAGGGCAACTGCAAAATACTCCCAGTTTCCAAAAATCAATGATACTTTAGAAAGAGGCGGCGCAATAAAAAACAAGGCCAGGGCAGATACAGTTCCTCCGATTAATGAGGCAAATACACCGATTGATAAAGCCTGTCCAGGCTTCCCGCTTTTTGCCATTGGATATCCGTCGTAACAGGTGAAAATAGACGACGGCGTTCCCGGTATATTAATCAGCGTAGCTGTTATCAGGCCTCCGCTGATGCCGCCTACATAAATAGCAATTAACAAGGTCAGACCCTGAACTGCTGTCAGGCCGTATGTAAAGGGAATCATTAAGGTAACTCCCAGAGTGGCTGTCAGGCCGGGAATACATCCAAACACAATTCCTAAGAATACTCCAAATACCAGCAGCGCCAGGCACATGGGATCTGAAAATATTGCTGTAATTCCTCCGAATATTGCTTCCATTTAAATTCCCCCTTAAACTACTGCTGCTTTTTCATTTCCTCAAATACAGGCTTAATGTCCTCTACCCAGCCGTCAATTTTAGTTTGAAGCTCATCTCCAGGCACATAATTTACTTCCAGTCCCAAATCTAAAATTCTCTGCTGGAATTCTTCATTTTCACATACATTTTTCACAGCTTCGCTGATAATATCAATTTGTTCCTGGCTGGTTCCCTTTGGAGCGTAAAGTCCTCTTGGCTTTGTAGTAACTACATCATATCCCAGCTCCTTTGTACATGGAGTGTCAGGTAATGACTGAGAGCGTCTGTCGCTGATTACAAGCAGAGGAATCTCGTCGCCAGATTCAACAGCTGACTGAATATCTGCCCCTGTGTTTACACTTAACTGCACATGATTTCCCATGTTAGCCACTTTGTTGTCAGAACCGCCGTTGTAAGGCACAATAGTTACATCTTCACGGATTCCCAAAGCGTCCAGCACCCTAATACAATCCGCCATATTACAGTTCATGGAACCAGTATTGCCTACCTTTACCTCTCCTGGGTGAGCCTTTACATACTCTAATACTTCATCTAAGGTTGTCCATCCGCTTTGTTTATTTGTCACCAGCACATTAAAATCATCTGCAATTCCGCAAATCAGCTCTAATTCTGTATACAGAGACACATCTGTAGTCCCTCCTAATGTATAGGAAACAACATCCATAGGATTGTGGGCCAGCAGAGTATAGCCGTCGTTCGCTGAGTTAAACGCCTGCTGGCAGCCAATATATCCTGCCGCGCCGTCTACATTCACTGCAACAAATGTCTGATCATTAGGCAGCTCTAAATACTCCATCATAGAACGGGTCAGTACATCAGAACCTCCTCCCGGGGAAAATGGCACAATAACATTAATGGGTTTTGTCGGATAATCTGCCTTCTTTCCTCCAGATGACTGGCATCCGCTTAAACATACCGCCGCTGCAACAAGACAAGCTCCTATTGTTGTGATTGATCTTAATTTCATTTCTATTTCCTCCTGAATATATAGTTATAACCTATTTTTTATGGAAGCTGGATAGCCAGCAGCTTTCCAAATACCAGCCATAAAATTATAAGCATCACTGCCGCCGTAATAACTCCTTTTTTCACCAGTCTCAGCCAATCCGCCATTTCCAGCTGTGAGAACTGTCTTTTTTCTTCCCTAACTGTGTAAAGAATTGTTAAAAACAGCACCATAACAAATGTTGTAATCATAAACCCTATTATTGGCATAAGAGCCGCATATATAATCAGCGCCGCCACAGTTAACAGGATCGTACTGTCAATAACAAACTCAAACTTCTCGCTTTTCCCCGTCTTCTTAAAATCCAGAGAAGTTATTATTAAAATAATGGACGCAGCGCCTAGTAACACTGCAATCATCTGAAGCCAAACATCTGCCCTGGCCAGATAACCACCCTGGCTGATTTCAGGTACATTTGTAGTCACCTTACCAAAAAACAGACAAAGGCTTACAATGATCATTATGATTCCCAGCACAAAATCATTTGTCTTTTTAATTCCTTTCAAAACATCCTCCTTATCTGGCTCCTTTTTCCCGAAGCAGAGAAACCATCTCCCAAAATTCAGGATATCTTTCACAGTAATCCTTTATCATATCCTCCCCTACCTTGCGGAAGGGTTCTCTGTCTACCTGAATTACCTCCACTCCCTTTTTTCTCAGCTCCTCAATATCTGCCGCCTCCCGCCTTTTATATGTTTCTTTTACATTTTCTGCGAAAGCGCTGCAGCACTCGTCAAAAGCCTGCTTATCTTCAGCTGTCATGCTGTTATAAAATTCCTTGTTCACTGCCAGCCAATTATAAGTGATTTGATGCTGAGTCAATGACAAGTAATCTTGAACCTCATACCAGCCGCTTGTTAAAAGAGCCGTAGGCGGATTTTCCTGTCCATCTGCCAATTTTTGCTGTAAAACACTATAGATTTCCGGGACAGAGGAATTTACTGTGCGAAATCCCAGACGCTGAGCATACTCAATAAACTGAGTAACATACGGCGTTCTTAAAGTAAGACCTTCACAATCCTCTGGCGTTGTAATCGGGCGGACATTGTTAGAAATAGACCGCACCCCAGTAAGAATATATCCCTTACACATAATTCCCGCCGGCTCAATAGACTGATTTAAAAAATCTGTCACCTGCTTATCCGTCAACGCCTGATAGCTGCTGTCAATATCCTCAAACAGAAACGGAAAGTCCACTACCTTTAAGGCAGGATATTCCTCTGACAGTTCTACGCCTGCAATTCCGGCTTCTATAGTCCCGTTTTTAATTCCTTTTAGAAAACTATCTTCTCCGCCCAAGTCACCGTCCGCGTAAACCTCAATGGTATATCTGCCTTCTGTTTTTTCCTCCAGCATAGGCTTTAACACACATTCCAGGGCCACATTAACAGGGTGATCATAGGCCAGAAAATTTGCAATTTTTATTGGCACAGGTTTTTGGAAACTATAGTTAACATCATTAGGCTCTGCCTCCTCTGACTGCTGCTCATTATAACCTTCAGGCTTTGTCAGCCAGGAAAGCTGTTCATCTTCGCCTATTTTACAGGCGGACAGCCCAATAATTCCCAGCGCTGTAATGGCTGCTGTTCCAATCCTTTTCCACGCTCTTTTATTCATTTTTCAGGTACCTTTCTCTTTCATCATGCATGACATGTGTTTATTATAGCCAAGAGTATATTTAGGAACAAGTGACAATTCTTTTAATTCTCTATGACATTTTTTCTTATATTTATTGGTCAAAATAATTGTCATGTCTTTTTTTATTCTCCCAAATTTGTAAATTTTGCAATACTATGTTATAATCAGTCTTGCTGTAAGTTGAGCTATTTTAAACTATATTGAATTAATAGGAAGTGAAGCATTATGATAAAACTATCTTCTTTTTTTAACAAAAAGAAAACATTTGGCTCTACCTTTCTTAAAACTTTTTTCCTCCTTAGTATTTTTTCTGTGATTCCTCTTGTTTGTATGGCTTTATATTTTTCTTCTATGGCTGAACGTTTCTGGAAAAGCGAAAGCTATCGCTTTAACCAGAAATCTTTTCTTCAATACACAAGCAAAATTGACAACAGACTTTTTTCCGCGTTTCAGTCTGCAGAGCAGTTGTCAGATAACAGCTCCTTTTTGTCCTTTATTACAGATCCAACGTTTGAGGAGGTTCAGCGGAATACTCTTATTATGAAGTCTTTAGCTGATATTAAAACAGCTGACAACGGCATTGATCTGGTATATTTATTTTCCAATTTTAACAAGCTGGTTTTAACTTCTGACAAAAACGGATATCCTTACCAGGACTTTTTTGACAAGGAAGCTTTAGACTGTTATATAGACGGAACTTATTCTCCCATGATGGACAGAGTTTATACTCCTGCAGACGGAGATCCCATAGAGTTTATTACTGTATATCAGAATATCCCTAAAAAATCCTCCGGCAGTTTAGGATGCCTGATTCTGAATATAGAAAAGTCCTTTTTATTCTCCTTCCCTGACGAGGCTGCGATTCTGCAGATGTCTGTCTATGATTCTGACGGCAAATGCTTGTTTTCTCAGTCCTCTGATATTTCATATCAAAAGGAACAGGAGTTTCAGAATCAGCTGTACCGCAGCAACGGCTCTTTTATTTATGACACAGGAAACGAGGAACTGGTGATCCTGAATACATTTTCCTCTGTAACAGGCTGGACTTATATAGCCGCAGCTCCTATGCCTGTATTTTTTAATTCCTACAGAGCTATTTCTCAATTATTATTTAAAATAGCCGCAGTTACTTTAATTATTCTGTGTCTGCTTTCATTTTTAATTTCCTACAGGTTATACCTGCCTCTCCGGAATTTAATAAACACTATCAGCGGAAAGGATACTATTTCAGGTAAGTCTTTGTCCGGGGAATATCAGCTGATTCATTCTGCTTATAAAGACATTTTAAATAAAAATACCTCCATGTCCGCCGCGCTGGAAAATATGAAGCCTGCAGTTAAAGACGACTTCTTTTTTAGTCTGCTGAGGGGGGATTCGTTTACAGAAAGGGAATTGGAAGAAAAGCTTTCTTTTATAGATGAGGGATTTACTACTCATGGTTACGGAGTTGTGGTGTTCCAAATACCAGACTATGAAGATTATGTCTCTCGTTTTGACGAAAACGCCAGAAATCTTCACAGGTACACTCTTTCTCAGATTGTTGAAAATAAAATATCCCGCTGGCAGCTGCCCTTTGCTTTTCTCAAGGCAAACAGAAGCACCTGGGCCTTAATATTAAATATTGATTTTAACGAACCTTTAGACGGCCGGGAAGCCCTGGTAAAAATAATTAAGGAACTTCAGGAACAGCTTCCTCTCTTTCCTTTTCTGGCCATTGGAACAGGCCAGCTGTATGACAGCATTATTGACGCGCCTTATTCCTACAGAGAAGGGGTAGATTCCCTGAAATATCAATATTACAGCCAGACAGGCGAGGAATCTGTTTCCCAGGAGCAAAGCGCCTCAAAACCTCCTGACACTAAATACATGGAGCTTTTAAAGCAGTGTATCCGGGCTGGATCTCCAGAGGAAGCCGGGCTGGGCTGGGAAAATATTTTTAAGGAGTTAAGTCAGCAGGAGCTTTCTTTGGAACAAATCCGCTCTATTGGCGCCGCTGTTACAAACTCCTGCTTCAGCATTTTAATTGAACAGGGGCTTTCTTTTCAGACTGATTCCAGCAGCGCTTCCAACGATTACTACAACGCCCTGTCAGAAGCCAAAAGTCCTGACGATCTAAGCGCTATTGTAAAATCTATGGTAAAATCTGCGGCGGCTCAGGTGCAAAGCTTTAATAAGGCTCATTCAGGAAAGATTGCAGAGCGATTGCAGGAATATATTAATAATCATCTTCAGGAGGATATCTCCCTTAACGACCTGGCGGACTTTTGTCACCTTAGCCCTCCTTATGTAAGCAAGCTTTTTAAAGATACCTTAAATATGGGATTTGTAGAATATATTAATACATTAAGAGTTTCCAGAGCAAAAAAACTGCTGGAGGAAACAAAGATGACTGTAGAACAAATTGGATTTCAGGTTGGATTTAATAATGTGCGCAGCTTTATGAGAACCTTTAAACAGTACGAAAATACAACTCCAGGACAATACAGAACAAGCTGCAGAAAAACAGATTAAAAAAGCCCTATACTAAAACAAGCATACCCATCAGACCTTTATGCTTTTCAGCAAAGTGTACTCTGATAGATATGCTTGTTTTATAAAAATTACTGTCCTAATGTAGCCAGATAATCAGCCTCATACTGAGTAACGAACTCTGTTGCTGCTGCTGAATCCATATAGTTGGAGATTAATTTGTTCTTCTCCAGATAGTCATTCTTCCACTCGTCTGTCTCAGAAACTTTCTTTAATGCTTCGCTGTAGAATGCAACTGCCTCATCGCTCATTTCCTTAGGAGCTGCAACGCCACGCCATACAGGAACTTCTACGTCCTCGTAGTCGCCGATTTCGCTAAGTGTAGGAGCGTCTGCCAGGTTGCCTGTATATCTTTCTGTTGCCAGAGCCAGTACAGGAATCAGAGAGCCTGCCTCAACGTACTCAGAAGCTGCTGCTGGTTTAGAGATAACAAACTCAACGTGTCCGCCAAGTGCAGCTGTAATAGCGTCGCCTGTAGAGTCATATGTAATGTAAGTTAAGTTTTCCTTTGGAACCTGAATTTCTTCTAACATTGCCTCGTATGTAGCAACGTCGTCGCCCTTAGAACCGCCGATTACAACTTTTGTGCCGTTCTTTGCAGCTTCAATAGCCTCAACAAAATCATTATATGTTGTTTTCTCGCCCTTGAAGATCAGCTGCTTATCAACTGCCATGATTGCAACAATCTTAAAGTTTGCAGCTCTGTTTTTTGTATTCTGAACCATTGGCATTAAGTCGCCGCTGTTAAATGTCAAAAGTGTATAGTTCGCTTTTTTACCCTTTGTGTTGGCAACTTCGTTACGTCCAACCTCACCGCTGCCGTCTGTTTTGTTGGTTACAACTACAGTCTGGCCGTTGATCAATTCATTCTTTGTCATAATATCAGAAATCATTCTGGTATAAATATCGCTTCCGCCGCCTGGGGAGCTGGTTACTG
The DNA here is from genome assembly GCF_900240245.1 of Lachnoclostridium edouardi. GTDB lineage: Bacteria > Bacillota > Clostridia > Lachnospirales > Lachnospiraceae > Lachnoclostridium_A > Lachnoclostridium_A edouardi. The sequence continues at coordinate 1,921,263 of NZ_OESQ01000001.1, read as the reverse complement.
TCCAGTTGATTGTATCCTGTGGTGTAAATTTACCATCTTCACCAACGTCTTTTTTACCACAGCCTGCTACTGTAGAAAGCATCATCAGGCCTGCAAGTGCTAATGCGATTTTTTTCTTCATTTTTCCTTACCCCTTCTTTTCATTATATTTATTTCTAACTGTCCAACCTTCCAGACAGCAGAAATCATGTTTCAATGAGCCTGCCCTTAGACAGGCCCATAATTTTATAGCTTCAATTATACTTTAATTACCTTTTCCTACGCCTGTTTTTTTCTGGCTCTGATAATAGACTTAATAATAGGAGTTGCTACCATGGCCAGGAAGATCAGCATCAGTACGCAGGTAATTGGTCTTGTAAAAAAGATATTCAGGCTTCCGCCGGAAATAATAAATGCTTTTCTCATATTAGATTCCAGAAGCGGAGCTAATACAAAGGATAACATCATAGGAGCTGTAGGATATCCGTTTTTCTGCAGGAAATATGCTACAATACCAGAAAGTATCATAATCAACACTCCATACATAGAGTAGCTGGAGCTGTAAGCGCCTACCATACAAATACATGTAATACATGGAATCATATATTTTACCGGTACTGAAAGGATTTTCAGCAGGAATGGAATAACGCAAATTGCAATAACCAATGTTAAAATATTGGATAAAAACAGTGAAGCAATAAGGCCCCATGTAAAGTCAGGCTCATTTGTAAATAACAATGGTCCTGGATTCAACCCCCACATCATTAATCCGCCTAATAATACGGCTCCTGTTCCTGAACCTGGAATTCCCAGTGCCAGAAGGGGAGCAAATGCGCCGGCTGCAGCTGCATTGTTGGCTGCCTCACAAGCCGCTATACCTTCAATAGCGCCTGTTCCCATCTCTTCTTCGCTCTTAAAGTTTTTCTGCATAGCATATCCCATAAAGGAACCTGTGGTAGCCCCTGCTCCAGGCAGTACGCCTACAAATGTTCCCAGGAAACCAGAACGAATTGCAGGAGGAAGAAGTCTCTTAAAGTCATGGGCTGTAAGCAAGCTTCCTCCAATGCTCAGCTTCATTCCCTCTCCTACCTGTTTTCTGCTGGCGTCAGAGTTTCTTTCCATAACCAGGCTGATAACCTGTGAAAAGCCTACTGTACCAATAATAAACGGAGTAAAAGGAATACCACCTAAAAGATGCATGTTTCCAAAATCATATCTTGGAGAGCCGGACAGGGTATCCATACCCATACTTGCCAGCAAAATACCAAGCATAGTGATTACTACACCCTTTGTAGGGTTTTCACCTACCAGCCAGCTGATAGAAGTCATGGCAATTAAAAGAATAGCCGTCATCTCGGAAGGTCCGAATTTCAAACCAATATCTGCCAAAGCAGGTCCCATAAAGGTCAGAATACAAATACCAATGGTACCGCCGATAAAGGAGGACATATTGGCTGTAAAAAGCGCCTGTCCAGGACGTTTTTTCTTTGTTGCCATAGGATAACCGTCCAAAGCAGTCATAACTGCCGGAGAGTCTCCAGGAATATTCAGCAAAATTGCACTGAAGCTTCCGCCGTACATGTTAGAATAGTACAGAGCGCCCAACATGATAATCGCTGTAGTTGGGTTAAACTTGTATGTCAGAGGAAGCAAAAGGGCTACGCCCGCAAGGCTTCCAATACCTGGCATTGCGCCTACGATCAGACCCAGAATTGCGCCTAAAAACGCAGCTCCAATATTCTCTATTGTAAGAGCGGTCTGAAATCCATTCATCAATAATCCAATGTTTCCCATCTCGTTTCCCCCTCTTACATAAAGTTTTCAAACAGTCCCATTGGGAACTGAATTCCGAGCCATATATAAAATACTCCAATTGTAATGGCAGCAATAATTGCCAATACAACTAATGTATTTTTCCATGTCTCTTTCTCGAAAATTTTTAACCAGAGAACAACGAAAAGGTAACATGTTGGAAGCAGGCCAATAATAAAGCTGCCTGCAAATATTCCGGCTCCTCCTGCTACTACAAGGAGCTCATCTTTTTCATACTTCGTTTTTTCATCTTCTTTTAAAGACTGTACAAAGGCAAGAATGCTTGATAAAACCATTACAATTGCCATAATGCTTGGAAAGAACCCCGGCTGCGGTCCATCCACGCCATTCCAAAAGCCCAGCTGTGTAAATCCGATAAAAGCAAAAACAATACCTATAACAGCAGCCAGAACGGGAACTAATTGTCTAGTACCAAATTTCTTCATTATATCCACCCCTTAAAATCTGTTACTTTAAACTATATTAGCCTCTTACGTTAGCTGCCATTTTGGCTGTCATTTTTACTGCGTTCTCAAAGGAAGTTGTATGTACGATTCCCTTGCCTGCAATGTCGTATGCTGTTCCGTGTCCGCATGTTGCGATCGGCACTGGAAGGCCTCCGGCGATTGTAATTCCTCTTTCAAAGCCTCTCAACTTCAGAGCGATCTGTCCCTGATCGTGGTACATTGTAACAACTCCGTCAAATTCCTGTCCTACAAATGCTTTGTGGAAAAGAATATCAGATGACCATGGGCCTGATGCGTTGATTCCCTGTTTCTTAGCTTCCTCAATTGCCGGAGCAATTACATCAATTTCTTCTCTGCCGCATTTTCCGTTTTCACCGCAGTGTGGGTTTAATGCTGCAACGCCGATTCTTGGGCTGTCCAGACCAGTTGTCTTTAATGTTGTGTTAGCTAATGTAATAGCTCTCATAATCTTTTCAACTGTCAGGTTCTCACTTACTTTAGCAATCGGAATATGGCTTGTGGTTCTTGTTGTCCACATATTGTCAACTACGTTGATCTCTCCAAATGGAGCTGTGTGGTTTAACAGGTGAGCCATGTAGTGATGTTCGCTTTCAAATTTGCAGCCTGCCTGGATCATTCCCGCTTTATTTAATGGGCCGAAGCAGAAGCCGTCGATTTTTTCTGACTGGAATAATTCAATTCCCAGCTTTAAAAGATTTAAACATGCACGTCCGCTTTCAATATTCAGCTGACCGAACGGAACGTTTTCAGGGTCCAGATCTTTCTGATCCAGTACCGGGATTCCATCCTCCCATGTAGCTTCAGATACATCGCTGATAATCTGGGTTTTTACGTCTACTCCGTTGATTTTGCATCCTCTTTCAAATACTCTTACATCTCCAAGGATGATTGGCTTGCAGTACTCATCATAAAAGTTTTCAGCAGCTAATTTAGAAATAATCTCTGGGCCTACGCCTGCTGCATCTCCTAAGATGATACCTAATACTGGTTTTTTGCTCATATTATTTTCCCCTTCCTTTTTAAATCTTGATTATGTATCTGCATGTATTAAAAGCAAAGGATGTGCCAACTCTAAAAACAGGGGTTTCATTGTCTAAAACACACATAATTATGATTATTTTTTTATGCACTATGCACAAAACATGGAAGGAAAATCCAATTTATTATTTTTCTTCATTTCAATTTGTTTCATTCAAGTTACATTCAGTAACATATGTTTCTCACTTTTTGTTTCTATTAAAGTTTTTCTACTTGTTTTTCCATAATAAAGTTAGTCAAAAATATTCCCTGTCTTTCAACTTCCTGTTTTTTTATTAATTTGTACCCTCTTTTTTCAAAAAAAGGCTTTGCTGTAATGGAAGCGTGAACAGTAATTTTCCCGCCAGGAACCATTTGTTCCAGTTTGGCGCACAGCATCCTTCCCACGCCTTTTCCCTGATAATCCCTATGAACGTACAATCTGTCTAAATAACCGGTTTTATCTATATCCCCAAATCCTACAATTATTTCATCTTCAATTACAACAAAGCTGTTATGCTCCTGAAATGAACTATTCCACTTCTCTAAGTCTACTTTTCCAGTTGCCCACGCATTTAACTGAGGCTTTGAGTAATCTGCAGCATTTACTGTGTGAACAGTATTATAAAAAAGTTCTGCTATTTCTCTGCAGTCTGAAGGTCTATATTCCCGAATGATCATTTCTTTCCCCTCTATCTTCTATAAATATAGAAAAAACAGGATGCCCTGCTTTTATTCAGACCTTTAATCCAAATATAAAGACATCCTGTTTTTATTATAAACATCTGTTATTGCCGCTGCCGGCACTATAGGCATACAGCTGATTTTTAGCAGATCTCTGCTCCTGCAGGCATATCCTTTTCCGGCGTCATTAATGACAAATTGCCTTCTGCGTCCTCTGCGCACAACAGCATTCCCTCTGAAAGTACTCCGGCCAGCTTGGCAGGTTTTAAGTTTACAACTACCATTACCTTTTTTCCTACCATCTGTTCTGGCGTGTAATGAGCTTTGATTCCGCTGACAATCTGTTTTACCTGACTGCCTACCCGAACTTTGGAGCAAAGCAGTTTTTTAGACTTTGGAACCTCCTCGCAGGCAATAATTTCTCCTACCTGAAACTGCAGCTTGGCAAAATCATCATAAGTAATCTCCGGCTTTGCTTCTATATCAATTACATTCAGTTCTTCTTCCGGCTGATCCTCTGCTGCGCAGGCGGCGTTCATAGCCTCCACCTTTTCCATTACTTCTTTCATATCCATACGGGCAAACAATATCTCAGGCTTTTCTGTCACCTGATTGCCGGACGGATATTTTCCGAACTCATTCATTTCATCCAGCTGTCTTTTTTCTGTATTCAGCTGAGCTAAAATCTTTTCTGAGGTTCTTGGCATAAATGATTCCAGAAGAGAAGCTCCAATGGTAATAGCCTCTGTTAAATTATAAAGTACCTGTGCCAGACGGTCTTTATTTGCCTCATCCTTTGCCAAAGTCCATGGGGCGGTTTCGTCAATATATTTATTGCTTCTTCTGAAAATATTGAAGATTTCCGTAATTGCATCTGCCACTCTCAGCTTATCCATCTTCTCATCAGCTTTTTTAACTGCCTCCAGCACAGTGGCCTTTAAATCATCATCTACCGGCTGGCTGACCCCTGTATTTGTTACAGTTCCTCCAAAATATTTATTTGTCATGGAAATTGTTCTGTTTACTAAGTTGCCCAGAATGTTGGCCAGGTCAGAGTTCATTCTCTCCACCATCAGCTCCCAGGAAATTACTCCGTCATTATCAAAAGGCATCTCATGGAGCACAAAATATCTTACGGCGTCCACGCCGAAAAAGTCTACTAAGGTATCTGCATAAAGCACATTTCCCTTGGATTTGCTCATTTTTCCGTCGCCCTGAAGCAGCCATGGATGTCCAAAAATCTGTTTTGGCAAAGGCAGGTCTAAGGCCATCAGGAAAATTGGCCAGTAAATAGTATGGAAGCGGATAATATCTTTTCCTATTAAATGAAGATCAGCAGGCCAGAACTTGTTAAACTGCTCTGTGCTGTCTCCGTCGCAGTCATAGCCAATTCCGGTAATGTAGTTTGTAAGAGCGTCCAGCCACACATATGTTACATGTTTTGGATCAAAGGACACTGGAATTCCCCATGTAAATGAGGTTCTGGACACGCACAGATCCTGAAGTCCCGGAAGGAGGAAGTTATTCATCATCTCATTTTTTCTGGCTACCGGCTGAATGAACTCAGGATGCTGATTAATATGCTCAATTAAACGGTCTGCATATTTGCTCATTTTAAAGAAGTAAGCCTCCTCCTTGGCAGGCTGCACTTCACGTCCGCAGTCAGGACATTTTCCGTCTACTAACTGAGACTCTGTGAAAAATGATTCGCAGGGAGTACAGTAAAGGCCTTCATAATATCCTTTATAAATATCTCCCTGATCGTACAGCTTTTTAAAAATTTTCTGTACCTGCTTCTCATGGTCCTCGTCTGTTGTTCTGATAAACTTATCATAGGAAGTATCCATTAAATCCCAGATGGTCTTAATCTCTCCAGATATCTGATCTACAAATTCTTTTGGCGTAACCTGTGCTTCCGCTGCCTTCAGCTCGATTTTCTGGCCGTGCTCATCAGTTCCAGTCTGGAAAAAAACGTCGTATCCTTTTGCCCTTTTATAGCGGGCGATGCTGTCTGCAAGAACAGCTTCATAAGTATTTCCAATGTGAGGCTTACCTGATGTATAAGCAATGGCCGTTGTAATATAATATGGTTTTTTACAATTCTGGCACATAAAATATCCTCCCTGCCGCTTTAGCAATTTTTTCTATATAATATAATAAATACAAGTTTAATCGTTTCCTACAAGTCTGTCAAGCCTGCTTAAATGCAGGGTTTTCAGTTTTTCTGGAATTAGTTGTCATACTGGCGAATATAAATTATAATTAGGAGAACTGGAGGTATCTTATGAGAGAAAATAAATTATTATCAACTGCCCTGTACAGGCTGACAGCTGTACTTCTTCTGACGGTCCTTCTGATTACCGGCTGTACTCCCAGAAATGCCGCGGACAGCACCTTGTCGTCCGCTCAGGATTATGAAGTATACCACGCTTCTTACAGTGAAGACAGAAAAGCCTTTGACCAGTTTACGGAAGACCTGTTTTTGGAGGAGATTGTAAAGTCCACGCTTTCTCTTCATTACACCCTGGCGGACCCTTCTGCCTTTGGCATCCAAAATCCTTCTGTGTCATATGGAAGCGCTACCTTGGAGGATTACAAAACAGATATGGCTGACACAAAGGCTGTCCGGGAACAGCTGGATTCCTTCAGCCCGGAAAATCTGTCTGCCGACCAAAGACTTACCTGGCATATTTTAGCTGATTATCTGGACACTGCTCTTTTAAGCCAGGGATTAGAGCTTTATACCGAGCCTTTAGCTCCTACTATTGGGGTTCAGGCTCAGCTGCCTGTGCTTTTGGCAGAGTATACCTTTTACACAAAAGAAGATATTGATACATACTTGCAGCTTCTCAGTCAAATCGACCAGTACTATGAGCAGATTGGTAAATTTGAAAAGGAAAAGTCAGCCGCAGGGCTTTTTATGAGCGACGCCACTGCTGACAATATTATTATTTCCTGTCAAAGCTATCTGCTGTCTTCTGACGACAACTTTTTGTCTCAATCTTTTAAAGAACGCCTGGACACAGTTCCCGGGCTTTCTGATGAAGAAAAAAATTCCTACATTACCCAGCACAATTCTGCCTTGGAGGAGCATTTTGTGCCTGCATACCGCCAGCTGATTCAGGTTCTGGAAAGCTTAAAGGGCACAGGTGTAAATGACCAGGGAATGTGCGGATATCCGGAGGGCAAGGAATATTATGAATATTTAGTTCAGGCTACCACAGGCACCTCCTATGCTTCTATTGCAGATTTAAATGCTGCCATTGAACAGCAGATTTCCGAAGACAGCGTTAATATTGGCCTGCTTCTTAAATCTGATCCTGATTTAGTCCAGGACATTTATGATTATTCCTTTAGCCCCACAGAGCCTTCCCAGATTCTTCTAAGCCTTCAGGAGCAGATTCAAAAGGATTTTCCTCCGCTTCCTAAGTGCAATTACACAATTAAGGATGTGCCTAAGGCCTTAGAATTGTCCCTGAGCCCTGCTTTTTATTTGACTCCGCCAATTGACCGGTATGAGGACAATGTAATTTATATTAACAGAAATAAACAGTATAAGGATGAGCCTTTGTACCCTACTTTGGCCCATGAAGGTTATCCTGGACATTTATATCAAACTGTGTATTTTATTAATCAGGATACCTGCCATTTAAGACATCTGCTGTCCTTTGGCTCCTATTCTGAGGGATGGGCCACTTATGTGGAAATGTGTTCTTATGAATTTGACAACGGGTTAAAGCCTGGTTTGCAGAAGCTTTTAAAATACAATCGCTCTGTATTATTAGGTCTTCACGCTTACCTGGATCTGCGGATTAATTATTACGGATGGAACAAAGATCAGGTAAAGGATTATCTTTCACAGCATTTTACTGTTGTTTCTGACGATGTGGTGGAAAATATTTATCAGACCATGGTGGAAAATCCGGCCAACTATCTGGAGTACTATGTGGGATACCTGGAAATTTTAAATATGAGAAAAGCGGCGGAGAAGGCCCAGGGCCTTAAATTTAACGCCAAGGCTTTCCATCAGTTTATTTTAGAAACAGGCCCTGCTCCATTTACTGTTTTAAAAATCTATTTCCAAAATTGGCTTCAGCAATCTTAATAATACGTATAAAATCAGCCTGGAATTCATACATTGTGAAAAAACGGGCTGATTTTTTATGAATGTAATTCTGTTTCTTTCTGACTACCTGATTCCCCTTCTAATCTTTTATATTATAGGTTTTGCCCTTCTTTCTAAACGTCCTGTTTTTGACGACTTCTTAAAAGGTGCTAAAGAGGGGGTGGCCACTGTTTTTCAAATTCTTCCTACTTTAATAGGACTGATGATCGCTGCAGGAGTATTAAGAGCTTCCGGCTTTCTGGACTGGCTGGGAGGTCTTTTAGCGGCCCCTGCAGCCTTTATTCATCTGCCTGCGCCTGTAGTGCCAGTGGCCCTTGTGCGGCTGATATCCAATTCTGCGGCTGTAGGCCTTGTGCTGGATATTTTTAAGGAGTACGGAACGGATTCTGCTGCCGGTTTAACTGCCTCTGTGCTGATGAGCTGCACTGAAACTGTATTTTATTGTATCAGTATCTACTTTGGCACCTTAAAAATCACGAAAACCAGGTATACTATGGCCGGGGCCTTAATTGCCACCGGAGCCGGCATGGCGGCCAGCATCCTGTTCACTCTTTCATAAACATTGGGAAAAACACAAAAAAAACACAAGAATGTAAGAATTTTCTAAGTATTTAAGTGGTTGTACACCTTCCAAAAATCATGTATAATCAGTAGGAGACTTTAGATCAACAGGATGAAAGGGAGAAAAGTGGATACGTATACAACGTTAAATGATGCACTGGTAAATCTATTTCGGGACGTGATGGATTTAGAGGAGAAAGCCCTCATATCTCAGGAATATCAGGATCTTACCAACAACGATATGCATGTAATCCAGGCAATCGGCACAGAGGAGCCAAAAAACATGTCCACCATTGCCAAGGAGCTTTCTGTTACTGTAGGTACTTTAACTATTGCCATGAACAGCCTTGTGAAAAAGGGTTATGTGGTCAGGGAAAGAGGCCGGGAGGACAGAAGAGTCGTTTATATTTCTCTCTCCCCAAAGGGCCGCAGGGCGTACGACCATCATGCCGATTTTCACAAGCACATGATAGACAGTATTACTAAGGCTTTAAGTCCTGACGAAATGAATTCTCTAGTGAAAGCCTTAAAAAGTCTGGACGCCTGGTTCAGAAGTTTTCAGGCAGACGTATAAGGAGGAACAGCTAATTATGAAGAAATTTTCTATGTGTTTACTTGGTACTATGATGGTATTATCTCTTGCCGCATGCACTCCTACACCGGAGAAGCAGGCTCAGACAGCAGAGTCTTTTGAGACTCAGGCCCCAGGAGGAGCTGAGGATAAGGTTCCGGATCCTAACGCACCTGTTCTGTCTTCTATTTCTGTATATGTTCCAAAGGAGGACAATTCCGGACTGACTCAGGAGATGGACGGCGTAGAGGTTCTGGACGCTCAGTCTGTTGTAGATAAGATGATTGAATACGGAGTTCTGGACGAGGGCACTTCTGTAATAGATTTTACAATTACCGGCGAGCCTGAAACCTCTGCTGAGGAAAGCTCTGACGAGTTTGTAAATATCCCCCCTGCAGAGCTGGGAACCTTAAACCTTTCTCAGGTTCCAGAAGAGAACGCTGAATTAATAGAGATTTCCATTGGAAATACCTTCACTGAAAATTTTAATGTAGATAAAATCAAGCTTTTAGTAAACGGTGAGAATTACGCCGACCAGGGCGATGAAGATTATCTGTATTATGTAAGCGGCTACGGTGAAATTAAATAATTTAACAAAAAAGTGTGCGCCAAAGGGCGGCACTCATAAGACAGTATTAGAAATGTTTTTGGGAAACGGCATAGCTTGTGGGCTATGCCGTTTCTCCATTTTGCAGGTCATTCAGTAAAGACGCGGGGAGTATTCCCACAAGGTCATAGGAAATGTCAATCTGCTGTTCCCTATGCCCCTTTGATTTATCCGGCGCGTGAACGTATACCGCCTTTACCATGTCGTTTAAAACAGAGGGGGTTAATTCGTCCAAATTAAGATATTTCTGTACTTTGCTGATGAACCTGTCAATGTTCTCTGTTTGTTCTTCCTGTTCGTTAATTTCTTCGTTCAATCGCAACAGCTTTTCCCGCAGTTCTTCCTGCTCCTGCTCGTAATCGCCGGAGAGCATTTGAAATCTGCTGTCAGATAGTTTCCCGCCCACGTTGTCCTCGTAAATACGCTTGAATAATCGGTCAAGTTCCTCTATTCGGCGTTCCGCTTGCGTCAGTTGCCGCCGCTTTGCCGCCAGTTCCTTTTTCGCTTCGGCTTTCTGTTTCGCACCCATAGCTTTTCGGAATTGTTCTTCGTGGTTAGCAACACAGGCAATCGTCAATCTCATGTGAGCAAGTACGCCCTGTTCCAAGACAACGGCGCGGATAAAATGAGTAGAGCAAACCTCTTTCCCCTTGAGCCTTGAAGTAGAGCAGACAAAATGGTCTTGCCTTGCTTCAAAATTCTTGCTTGTGCAATAATACAGCTTTTCGCCGCAATCGGCACAGCGCACAATGCCGGAAAACATATTCGTCTTTCCTGTTCTCGTCGGGCGGCGTTTGTTCTTCCGTAATTCCTGCACCCGTTTCCATGTGTCAGCGTCAATGATTGCCTCGTGGGTATTCTCAAACACAAGCCACTTTTCCTCTGGATTGTAACAGGTTTTCTTGCTTTTGTAGGACTGCTTATAAGTCTTGAAATTTACCGTATGCCCTTGATATTCTGGACGCTCCAAAATGTCAGCTATGGTATCTCCCGTCCAGTTGTAGGGATTGTCCGGCGATGTGTTCCTCGTTGCCCTGCCTGTCTGCTGAAAATGGATTGTCGGCGTTATGACTTTATCCTCTTTCAGAATACGGGCAATCTGCGACGGTCCGTAACCGTCCAGACAAAGGGTAAATATCCGCTTAACTACTTCGGCGGCTTCTCCGTCCACAATCCACCGTTTTCTGTTATCAGGGTCTTTCATGTAACCATAGGGCGGGTTTGTGCAGAGGTATTCTCCTGCTTCTCCTTTTGACTTCATCACAGCGCGGATTTTTTTGCTTGTATCTTTTGCGTACCACTCGTTGATGATGTTCAAAAAGGGGGTAAAGTCGCTGTCCTGCTGGTTTGCGCTGTCTATGCCGTTATTGATAGCGATAAACCGCACGCCCTTTTCCACGAACAGGACTTCGGTGTAAAAGCCCACTTTCAGATAGTCGCGCCCAAGCCGCGACATATCTTTGACAATCAGCGTCGCCACTTCTCCGTTTTCAATCCGTTCCAGAAGTTCGCTCCAACTCGGACGGTTGAAGTTCGTTCCAGAATATCCGTCGTCCACGAAAAACGCAGTATTTGAGAAATGATTTTCTCTTGCGTATTTACTTAAAATTGCCTTTTGCTCTCCGGTGGAGTCGATAACCCAGGCGGAGGCGGTAAAGTGCTCTGTCTCGTCCCTCCGGGTCAGCACATTGGGGCGCTCCAGCGCCTCCAGCATCAGCCGCCGATCCTGCAGTTCCTGAGCGCAGTCCGGCTGATAATCCAGCAGGGCGCTGCGTACTTGTTCCCGTCCCATTCCGTTCATTCTCCCCACCTGTAATGTAAAAGCCTTTTATCAAAGGGCGTCCCTTTTGTTCGCGCAGCAAAGATACCTCATTGCTTATTGTGAAGTTTTAGGCCACGCATTCCATTGTAAACTTGTTTTTATTTTTGGTCAAGGAAAGAATTATTCTTTATCCCCCGCCAAAACCCATGCAGCAGATCATAACCCAGCTGCTTTCCCCAACGGCGCTGTCCGCCATATGCGTACATTTTTCAAGGATTCTTAACGGTTTAACGGTTTTTTAGCGTGAACCATTTTTATTTCTGTGATGTAATAATTATGTTTTGTACTTACTATGGCTTTTCAAAGGAGTGATGTTATGGCCAAACCAGAATGCTCTTTGAAACTTTCCCTCTCCTCCCCACGGGGCTGGGGCATCACCCTTGGAATTCTGTTGGCTTCCACCGGCCTGTGCATCCTGTTGCAGCGTGCCAGCAACTCCGAAGGTCCTGTGAATCTGATCTTCGTACTGGCGGTACTGCTGATCTCCCGTCTGACCACCGGCTATTTTTACGGTTTGCTGGCCTCCCTGGTCAGTGTGGTTTCCGTCAACTATATTTTCACCTTTCCCTATTGGGAACTGGATTTTACGCTCTCCGGCTATCCCATTACCTTTTTTACCATGACTGCCGTAGCGGTGATCACCAGCGCCCTCACCACCCAGATCAAAAACCAGGAACGGCTTCGGGCGGAGACGGAAAAGGAGAAAATGCGAGCCAATTTGCTGCGCTCCGTATCCCATGACATCCGCACGCCGCTGACCTCCATCGTAGGCGCCACCTCTGCTGTGTTGGACAATCAGGATACTCTGACGGAAGAACAGAAACGCAGCCTGCTCACCGACGTACGGGACGACGCACAGTGGCTCATCCGCGTAGTGGAAAATCTTCTGTCCATCACCCGCATCAGCAACAACGGTGCTGCCGATCTGGCCAAGCAGGAGGAGGCCGCTGAAGAAATCCTGGGTGAAACCGCCCACAAATTCCGCAAGCGCTATCCTCAGGTTCCCCTTCGTGTGGAGATTCCCGACGAACTGCTGCTGGTACCGATGGACGCAATCCTCATTGAACAAGTGCTGAATAACCTGCTGGAAAACGCCGTGCTCCACGGCAAAGGGCTGACAGAGCTTCGTCTGTCTGTCTGCAATGCCATTATCCGTGCTCACGGAGGCACCTTGTTTGCCCAAAACCGCCCAAGCGGCGGCGCTGAATTTAACTTCACCCTGCCGCTGACCCCGCCCCAGTCTGAGGACTCATTTCTGAAAGGAAGCATGCCCCATGAAAATTCGTGACAAAGTTTTGATTGTGGAGGATGAACAGAGCATCAGCAACTTCATCTCCACTGTGCTGGCCTCCAACAATTACGATGCCCTCATCGCCCGCACCGGTGCGGAGGCTCTGTCCATGATCTCCTCCCATTGCCCCGACCTCATCATACTGGATCTGGGACTGCCTGACATGGACGGTCTGGAGATTCTCCAGCAGCTGATCCAGTCTGCCGGTGATCGTTGTCTCTGCCCACTCTCACGAACGGGACAAGGTGAATGCTCTGGATTTGGGAGCCGACGATTATCTGACCAAACCCTTTGGCACCGATGAACTGCTGGCCCGCATCCGTGCTGCCATCCGCCATACCCGCACCGCCTCCGGCAACAGCGAAATTGCCCGTACCGGAGCCTACACCGTGGGAGATCTGACCATCGACTACAATAAGCATCAAGGATTGGTCGGCGGCATCAATGCCAAGCTGACCCTCAACGAATACCGGCTGGTGGCGCTTTTGAGCAAATATGCCGGCAAGGTACTGACCTATGACTTTATTATTCGCGAGCTGTGGGGCCCCCGGGCCAGCGGCGACAACCAGATCCTCCGGGGCAACATGGCCAACATACGCCGTAAGATAGAGAATAATCCCGGCGAACCGAAGTACATCTTCACTGAAGTGGGCGTGGGCTACCGTATGGCAGACAGCGATGATGTCTGATTTTTCACAGGGTACGCAGCCCGAACCCGCATTGCGGCAGGAGGAGATTTTGGCGGCAGGAAAAGAAGCGGACAGTGGGTACTGTCCGCTTCTTTCTGAGAGTTGGAACGGTTTTACCCGCACCGGAAGAGAGAAATTATATCATACAGCATCCCGCCGTGGCGAGTTGCCAAACGATGTCTTTTGATGTCCCGCTTACAGCTGGATGTCACCGGCGGGCAGGAACTGACCGTGGCCTTTCTTTCCGATGAATTTGCCCTCGCAGACGATCTCCTCGCCGCGGGAAACCACATGGGTGATGAAACCGCTGACTGTCTTGCCTTCCCAGGCATTAAAGTCGGCTTTCTGATACTGGGTCTTGACGGAGATGGTACGGGAACGATTGGGATCCAGAACCACCACGTCGCCGTCGAATCCAACAGCAATGTCGCCCTTCTTGGGATACAGGCCATACTCCTTGGCAGGGTTGGTACTGGTGATGGCCACGAAAGTCTGCAGGCTGATGCGGCCGGCAGCCACACCTTCGCTGTACATCAGCGGATAGATGTCCTCCACACCAGGGCAGCCGCAGGGCACCTTGTTGAAGGACTCACGGCCGTTAACCTTGCTGACGGGCATGCCTTCATAGGCAACGGGTGCGTGGTCAGAACCAACGGTGGTGATGACACCCTTGCGAATGGCATCCCACAGTACTTCCTGATGCCACTTCTCACGCAGCGGAGGCGCACAGATGCACTTGGCAGACTCAGAGAACTCTCTGGCCAGATAGCTGATATCCTTGAGCAGGTACTGGGGGCAGGTCTCACCCACAATGGGCAGTCCCTCTTCCTTGGCCTTCACCAGTTCGTCCACAGCGTCCTTGCAGGAGATATGTACCACACGGCCGATGGCGCCCGCCGCCTTGACAATGGAGATAAATCGCTTGGTAGCTTCGCCTTCCAGATAGGTTTTACGGCACAGGCCGTGGTAGATATTGTCGGTGTGCCCCTTGGCTACCTCTTCCGCCACGATGGTATCGATGACGTCACCGTTTTCGCAGTGGTCACCTACGTTCATGCCCAGCTCACCGGCTCTCTTGATCATCTTGTACTGGGCCATATCCTCGGAATAGTAACCCATGCCGCGGGAAGCCATGAACAGCTTGATGGTGCCGCAGCCTGCGGCCCGGAGTTTATCCGCGTTGTCCAGGAAGTCCTGGACAGAAGCGCCGTTGATGATGGGATTGAGAATGTAGTCGATGCAGGAATCTTTAGCCTCTTCCTTCATGTGCTCATAGGTCTGCAGCAGATTTCTGCCGGCCGTGGGCGGCTCCAGATAGCTGCCCAGAGTGGTCAGGCCGCCCACCGCCGCAGCGCGGGTGCCGTCCTCGAAGTTGTCCACATAATCGGGGTGACCGATGTGGGTATGGGGATCGATGCCGCCGGGCATAACATACTGGCCGGTTGCGTCGATGACTTTATCGCCTTCCTTTACCTCGATGCCGGAACCAACGGCAACGATCACGCCGTCTTCAATCTTGACGTCGCCACGGAAGGTGTTGCTGGCAGTGACAATGGTACCATTCTTAATAATCATGCTCATCGTATAGTCCTCCTCATTAAAATTGTTGATAGATTGTTGATAGGAATTCTTTTCCCGATCTCCTGCGCCGCAGCGCAGGAGATCCTGCCTCCGGGACACAGTCCACGGTTTACAGCTAAAACATTATGCTTCCCCTGAAACGGACCTGCTTTTTACTCTTTGATGGAGACGCCATATGCAGTGTCTTCCCCATACTCAGCGTCAGGAGTATCGTCCTCCTGGATACCGCGCTCTTTATCGCTGCCGGGCATTACCTGGTCAAGGAGAATCGCCATGATGCCGCCAATAGCCATGTTGCTGGAGCAGATGCCGTTAATGGAGTTAGTCAGCCATATGATACCGGTATCTACGGGATTGGCAGCAATATAGGCGGGCATGCCCATACCGAAGATCAGGGCAATACCAAAAATGGAAACGTTTCTGCCGCTCAGCGGGCACTTGGAGAAAGTAGTCTGCAGACCGCCGCCGCCAACCACACCGAGGATGGAAACGAAGATACCTGCGATAATGGGATCCGTAATAGAGGTAATCACAGCGCCAAACTTACCAATCAGACCCAGGCAGATCAGCAGGACACCGCCGACACGGGCAATGTGGCGGGAAGCAACACCAGTTCTTTCAACAAGACCGATGTTCTCACCAGAAGAAGTAGAAGCCAAGCCGCCGGCCAGCGCGGAGAGAATGCAGCCCAAGCCTTCCATGCCGATGCCCATGGAGACGCGGTGCTGAGACAGCTTGCCGGGGCAGCGGCAGGCAAAAGTATTGGCGTGATACTGACCGATGGACTCGATGATGGACATCAGATAGCCAGCCAGCACCAGCAGCAGGAAGTCCAGACGGAACTTGGGCATACCCCAGTTGACAAATCCACCGGGCTTATTAAACCAAGGCGTATCCTTGATGACCTGGATATCCACGTAGGCGCCGGAGCTGGGATCAATCATACCGTTGGCGCTCATAACCCAGGAAATTACGTAGCCTACCACAATGGGAACGATGATTGCCAGGGACTTGATGATCTTCTTGTCTTTACCCCATTTGGTAGCAGGGATAATGTTGGACATGGTCAAAGTGAGAACAGCCACCACCAGAAAAACAAACCAGTTCTCGCTGGCCCAGCCAACAGTGGTTGTTGCCATGGACAGCATGATCAGCATCATAACAGGGCCCATGATAACGGGAGTAAACACCCTTTTGAGCTTGGTGATCAAACCGGTGACGCCCAGCAGAAACTCCACCATGCCGCCCAGGATAACCGCACCCATGATGTAGCACATGATCAGTTTTCCATCCACTACGCCGCCATTTTCTGCGGTAACAATACCGGCAATGGAGATATAACCAGCCATGAACGCCAGGGACATGGTCTGCACAACAGGAAGACGAACGCCCCAGGTGGTCTGACACAGAGTGCCCAGACCGGAGCCGATCATGCAAAGGCCCAGCACCTGAGCGGTCTGCAGCGGAGTCATACCGCAAGCGGCGGCCAAGGCCAGCGGAGTAATAGACATGGGGCCGAGCATGGTCACCACGGTCTGGAAGGCGTAAACAATAGCGTCCTTTACGCTTCTGGGTTTTTCTTCAATTTGGTAAAACAGATCTGGGTTATTGGACTGAATGTACTCATTGTCCTTAAATATTGATTTTATTGCCATAAACATTCCCTCCATTTTTCTTCAGCTTTAGCTTTCCTATATGGATAGCTGTGCTATAAGAGTCTTTCCTCCCGTCTGACGCTGCCCATCCAACGGGCACCGGCACCCCCTTTCGCTCTGCCTGCGGGAAATGGTTTCTCCCGCTTTGAAACATACGCGAAAACAACAGATCCAACGGCTTTCGCCATCCCGGGCAGATCCGACTCCCTCACCGTTTTTACAGCAGGCACACTGGAAAAAACAGTTTTTCCTTAAACAGGAACCGTTGCCGTCTGTTATTACAGGGCAACGTCAGCCCTCTCAATCTCCCCGAAGCGCTGGATCGACCAGGTATACAGCAGCACAAGATCTTCATCGCCGGTGTTGACATACTTGTAGGGCTGGCCCGGCTGGTTGTACAGGGTGATTTCACTGCGGAGCGGGTAGGTCTTGTCCGGATAGATGGCCAGCCCCTTGCCGCTGCGCACCACAATCATCTCGTCGCAGTTTTCCACCGCGGTAAAATTCTCCAGAGGAATAGAGGCGCCGGGCTGCAGCGTAACCTCCGCAAAGGTCAGGGGCTGTTCATTGTTTTCAAACAGGACTCTGATATCTACGCCGGGATAGGGGCAGGGCGTGGGAGGAACGTCGGCAGCCCGGGTCACCTTCCATTTGTCGTTCAGGTGTTTATCCACATTTTTGTCGAATTCAAAGCGATCCACTGTTCCGGGCGCCCGGTTGTAAATGGCCAGGATCTGCATGTTTTTCGGAATCAGGCTCTGCATACCGTGGGGCTGGCCGGGCTGATGCACCAGTGCATCGCCGGGATTCATGGTCACATGGGTTCCGTCAGGATAGGTCAGGTCACACACGCTGTCCAGCAGGTACTCCACCTCCACGCAATTGCTGTGGTAGCAGAAGCCCACCGGCGCCACTTTGGTCACCGTTCCCACTCCCGCGTCCTGCGTAATGCGGAGCAGTCCGATCCGATCCGTCCGCCAGAGTGCTCTGTTGACATTGCCGCCGGAGCCCTTCGCCCGGCTGTCCCCATCATACTCCATAGTTCTCAGGTTCAGGCTGTTGCTGCCGTCTATTACCTCGTACATAGTTCTCCTCCTCCAAAATAAGCACCGCTGTGCATTTGTAGTTTAGCTTGCTCAAAATGTGCACGTGAACAATTTTGATAGGTTCATTGTATCCAAATTCACATATTCTGTCAAGAAATTTTTATAAAAATTAAAAATTTTGTCAAAAACAAACAAAAATCTGATACGTTTTTTATCAAAATGTATCAGATCACGAGCACATTTCTCTATTTATTTAAATGCGCATCTGAGCGCGGGAGTTTGACACTTCTTTTTAACATCCTATCACAGAATTCCTTTATTTAAGCCAATCAGAGCTTATTTTTTTGTCAAAATTTTTAAAATTATTAGTGCGCTTTTGTACGCTTTGTGGTATAATAAGATTATATCGCAAAAGGAGTTGGTTCTCATTTATATTTCACTTACTGGTAATTCAGATAACAAAGATGTCTATATTAAACGTTCATTCCGGAAAAGCAACGGAAAAACCGCTACCAAAATCCACAGAAAGCTTGGAAAGCTCAACGATCTCTTACAGCAGTTTTCCGGAGATTATGATGCTATGATGGCCTGGGCAAGGTCAGAGGCAGAAAAGGATACCATGGAATACAACGCTAAAACAGGCGATGTTTCTGTTTCCCTATCCAAAAGTGCTTATATTCCAAAAAATGAAGAACGCTGCTTTCCGGTTGGATATTTGTTCCTTCAAAAACTGTGTACCGAATTAAAAATCGATTCCATTTGCCGCAAGATTTCCAAACGTCATAAATACACGTATGATTTCAGCGCAATTCTTACGGACCAGATTTTTTCAAGAACCCTGTCACCTTCCAGCAAGATGGGCAGTTACTCTTATTGTCAGACGCTGCTTGAACCACCTAAGTATGAACTGCAGAACCTCTATCGTGCACTTTCCGTTATGGCTGAAGAATCCGACTTTATCCAAGAGGAGTTATACTTCAATTCAAACTTTGTGCTTCCGAGGAACAAAAAGATTCTTTACTACGACTGTACGAATTATTACTTTGAAATCGAGCAGGATGATGATTTTAGAAAGTATGGGAAAAGCAAAGAAAACAGACCAAATCCTATCGTCACAATGGGATTATTTATGGATGCGGATGGCATCCCCCTTGCTTTTGACGTGTTCCCGGGAAATCAGAATGAACAGACCACTTTAAAACCTTTAGAAACAAAAATCATACGCGACTTTTCATGCAGCGAGTTTATTTTCTGCTCAGATGCCGGGCTTGGCAGTAAGGCAAATCGAAGATTTAACAGCTTTGGAAACCGTTCTTATGTCATTACACAATCCTTGAAAAAAATGCACGAGGAAGATCGGCAGACCGCCTTAAATCCAAAACAGTTTCGCAGACCCGGTTCCAATAAGTTCATCGACATATCCACTCTGGATGAATCCGATCCGGATATTTACGAAACAATCTTTTACAAGGAAGTACCTGTTGTAACTGGCGACATGGATGAAGTTGTCATCGTAACCTATTCTCCAAAATACAAGGCATACCAGAAAAGGATCCGCGAACAACAGATAGCACGCGCTGTAAAAATGATGGAACAGCCCGGTAAAAAAAGACGCGGCAAAAATCAGAACGACCCTGCCCGTTTTATAAAATCCACTGCTGTAACAAAAGATGGCGAGGTCGCAGGCAGGAACATATATGACCTGGATTTAGACCGTATCTCTGAAGAAGAAACGTATGACGGATTTTATGCAGTTATAACAAATCTTGAAGGAGATGTTGGAGAAATCTTAAAAATTAACAGACAGCGTTGGGAGATCGAAGAAAACTTCCGCATCATGAAAACAGATTTTGAAGCACGTCCTGTCTATGTCAGAAGGGAGGATCGCATCAAAGCACATTTCCTGATTTGTTATATCAGCCTGCTTGTGTACCGGCTGCTCGAGAAAAGAATCGGGAATAACTATACCTGTAACGAGATTCTGAGCACTCTTCGTTCCATGCAGGTAACACTTCTGTCAAAGGAAAGCGGCTATATTCCTTCCTACAAGAGAACCGATATGACAGATGATTTACACAAGGCATTTGGCTTTCATACGGATTATGAATTTATTTCAAAATCAGCTATGCGAAGCATAATAAAAGCTACTAAAACAGAAGAAGCAAAAAAATAGCACAAATCGTTTCCGGACATAAAATGGCTACAAACCCTATAATTACTGGATTTGCAGCCATCTTTTAATATCGCAAGTGTCAAACTTGAAATTGTATCAGAATTCACATATCCCGTCAAGAAATTTTTATAAAAATTAAAAATTTTGTCAAAAACAAATAAAAATCTGATACGTTTTTTGTCAAAACGTATCAGATCACGAGCACATTTCTCTATTTATTTAAATGCGCATCTGAGCGGCTTTCCGGTAGCTCTCCTTGATGTAAATGTCAAATCCTATATCAATTTCATTCTTCACCACTTCTGTGCTGCGGAAGAAATATTTGAAAAAGTTATTAGCGATGATAGCCCCCAGTTGGTAGGGACAGCTGGAGATAATCCCCGCAATGATTCCCGAATAAAGGTATTTTTCTATGTCCGCATTGATGCCGTTGCTGATCAGAATATAGCGGCGCTTCTGCTCCATCTCCTGGAGGATCTGCACAATATAGTCCATCTTGAACGGCGCATAAATTGCGTCGGGCTGAAACGTCTCCAGATACTCTTTCAGTATCCTCTTATACGTACTCCGGCTGATATTGTCCGCCTCAACATTAAGTACCTCAATTTCCGGGCAGTTCTGACGAAGCCAGCGAAAGAAGCCCTTCATTCTCAGGCTGCTCCACTCATAGCCATCATCGTATGAAATCGCCAAAATTTTCCCCTGTCTTTTGATTAAACTAGCCAAATATGCAGCGGTTGCCTCCCCAAATTCATAGCAATCCGGCCCAACATGGCACAACTCCGCATTTTTACTGACTGCGTCCAGCGTCATCAGAGGGATCTCGTTTTCACGGCAGTAGGCGGTCACCAGATCCATATTCTCCTGCCCCAGGGCGGAAAAAATCACGCCGTCAGGCCGTTCATTCCCCACCACCTCATAGAACTGATCGATCTGCTCGTGACACTTATTTCCCCGGAGCTTGATGTCGGTAACAAAGACTTTAATCTGAAAATTATACCCGCTCCAGAGCTTGACCGCATCCTGCATGCCTTTGATAATCATGTCGCTATAGCCTTCGTCGATGGTCCCGACGATGAACGCATAGACAACTTTGCACTTTTTCATTGCCAGGGTCGCAGCCGCACCGTTGTGAACATATCCCATCTCTTTGGCTGCAGCCAGGACCCGCTCCCGGGTCTTGGCGCTGATGTTTTCTCCGGAAAACGCCCTTGCCACCGTGGTTCTCGTGATATTCAGCTTTTCAGCAATGTCTGACTGACGAATTTTTTTAGTAGCCATTTTTTACACCCCAAATTGTGCACGTGTATCAATTTTTTATTTATTTTATGGTATCTATGAGAAAATGTCAAGTCCCGTCTTTAGAAGTTAGCACTAGAAATCTTTAGGAGTATTTTCTGCTCTGAAGCCTCACAAATGCCTTTAAATAAGGCTTTTTTTATTGCAAAAAAACTTTTCAAAATTCTTTTTTTGCGATATACTAATAGTGTNTCCCGTCTTTAGAAGTTAGCACTAGAAATCTTTAGGAGTATTTTCTGCTCTGAAGCCTCACAAATGCCTTTAAATAAGGCTTTTTTTATTGCAAAAAAACTTTTCAAAATTCTTTTTTTGCGATATACTAATAGTGTTAGTGGTGCTATCTTTTTGAGGAGGGATTCTATGGCATATTTTTTAAAAAAGACAACTTTAAAAGGCAGAACTTATCTTGCGATTTATGACAGTTTTTATAATCAGGAAAAAAAGGGGGCAGCTCACAAATGCTACAAATCCCTTGGCTCTGTAGAAACACTGAAAAAGAACGGCATGGAAGATCCAATCTCTTTTTACCAACAAGAAGTAGCTCTCTTAAACCAGCAACGAAAAGAAGAAGGTGTCCGCAAAATTTCTGACATTTCTCCAACTCTTTATCTTGGATACTTTCCACTGAAAGCAATCCTTGAGAAATTAAAAATCCAAAAGTATGTGAATTATTTTCATCTTACATATGATTTTCAGTTCGATCTTTATGAATTGATTTCTACATTAGTCTACGCAAGAGGTGTATGCCCATGCAGTAAAAACAGGACATTCCACGATGTGCTTCCCAATCTGTACCATTCGTCGCATTATTCCTATGATCAGCTTCTTGATGGTCTTGCCTTTTTGGGAGAAAACTATGAAAAGTTTATCGAGATCTTTACTGTACAAACTGCGGCTGTTTATGGACTGGATACTTCAAACTCTTACTTTGATTGTACGAATTTCTATTTTGAAATAGACAGGGAGGATGATTTCAGAAAAAAAGGACCGAGCAAAGAAAACAAAAAGGAACCCATCATCGGTCTTGGGCTCCTTTTGGATCGGAACCAGATTCCGGTCGGTATGAAGATGTATCCGGGAAATGAGTCAGAAAAACCCATTCTACGTGATGTGATTGATGGACTTAAAAATAGGAACAATATCATGGGAAAAACCATCCATGTCGCAGACAAAGGACTTAATTGTGCACAAAACATTGCGTTTTCAAAACAGAATGGAGATGGTTATCTGTTTTCAAAATCTGTAAAAACCTTGCCTTCGACAGAAAAAACCTGGGTATTATTAGAACAGGATTACAAAGATGTCAAAGATAAAAGCGGAAAACTTTTATACCGCTATAAAAGCTGTATTGATACTTTTCCTTATTCCATAGAGTATAACGGAAAAAAACAGACCATTATGCTTACAGAGAAACGCCTGGTTACCTACAATCCTTCCCTTGCTGCAAAAAAAAGATATGAAATAAACCGCCTTGTAGAAAAAGCAAAAGCACTTACCCTGTCACAAGCCAAAAGGAATGACTTTGGAGAAGCAGGAAAATATGTGGATTTCACAGATAAAACAGGAAATAAAGCAAAAACAAGGATTAATCAGGCTGCCATCGATAAGGACCTCGAACTTGCCGGATACAATCTTCTGGTCACATCCGAAACCCAGATGACAGATCAGGATATTTACTGTACTTACCATAATCTGTGGAGAATTGAAGAATCCTTTAAGATTATGAAATCAGACCTGGATGCACGGCCGGTATTTCTTCAAAAAGAAAATACGATTAAAGGCCACTTTTTGATTTGCTATTTAACAGTTCTCTTAGAGAGGATTTTTCAATTTAAGATACTGGATGAAAAATATTCAACTTCAGATATATTTAGATTCATTAAAGATTTCAGGGTAACAAAAGGCGAACATAAATATATAAACACCACAAGGGATTGTACTTTTATAAATGACCTAGCTGATAAATTTCATCTTCCTTTAACGAATTACTTTCTATCTGAAACTCAAATAAACACCATTTTTAATTATAAACTATAATAACAAACACAGAAGGACTGCCGCTAGCAGTCCTTCTAAACCTTAAAGTTTGCACTATTTTTTAATCTCTGATACCAAAGTCAGGTTTTATGGTATCTATGAGAAAATGTCAAGTCCTTTCACGAAAACAACTTGTCGACCGTATAATGATGGACTTTCTGCCCTCACCCTCAAGGCCGGGCCATTTGCTCCGGCCTCATCCCTTGGCAGTACTGGCTCCAGCACAGTTCTGTACACTGACGAATCTGGGAAAATCGTCGGCAGGCTGCCTCCACATCACCGTACACTTTCCAGCAGCCCACATACCGGCTGCCCCGCCCGCTATTTTGGAGAAATCCCGCCACATCTTCCGGCGGATAGCCCAGAAACAGACCGATCTCATGGGGAAAGCCCCGTCCCGGAGCCAGCCGGCGCAGCAATTCTTCCAAACAGAGATCCACACCGCCCTTTGGATAACCCAGCAACGTCAGCAAGGACATCGCCTCCGGACAACGCAGCTCCCTCTCCAGCACCCGGCGACGGTAGAGCAGCACAAGAGCAGCTCTGCTTTCCCGACGCACCGCCGTCAGTGTCAGCCCCTTCGGGCGAAGCCGTCGGTTTTCCTCAAGCAGCACAGGCGCCAGCGGCATATCGGTTAAGGGCAACCGGAACAGGCTGCCGCTTTTCAGCCCCACCAGCGTGGGTGCACCGTAACGCACCAGATGAGCTTCCATAGACACGCCTCCTTTTCTCCAGTGTTTGCTGTCCAAGAAAACTTTACCCCCGTTTTCCCCCTTTTTTAGGGAGGAAAGTTTTTCTGATGCAGGAAAATTCATCAAAAAAGCACCTCAGGTTTCAAACATCAATGATGCATACCCTCCTCTCCCTTTTGTGATAATTTTTCCAAGATGGGACACAATAGAGGCAAATCCAACCGGAAGGATGTGCTTCCCATGAAGAATAAACACATCGGCCCCCAGACTGTCGCCCTGGCCGCACCACCCTCTGTGGTGGCTTTTTCCAACATCGGCGGCAAAATGGAGAGCCAGGGGCCGCTGGCCTCTTACTTTGACGAACTGTGCCAGGACTCCTTTTTTGGCCAGAAGACCTGGGAAAAGGCAGAATCCACCATGCAGGAAAAAGTGCTCAATCGGGCGCTGAAGAAGGCGGGTATGGATGCCAGCCAGCTGGACTATGTACTGGCAGGAGATCTGCTGAACCAGTGCATCGGTTCCTCCTTCAGTCTGCGCTCTTTTGGTATTCCCTTCTACGGCCTCTACGGCGCCTGCTCCACCATGGGGGAGAGCCTGGCCCTTGGCGCCATGCTCATTGACGGCGGCTTCGCCTCCTTTGTAGCGGCCATGACCTCCTCCCATTTCTGTACCGCCGAGCGCCAGTATCGTATGCCCGTACCCTATGGCAGTCAGCGCTCCCCTACCGCCCAGTGGACAGCCACAGCCTCCGGTTGCACCATCCTGGGGCACCAGGGTGACGGCCCCTATATCACCCACGTGACCTGCGGCAAAATTGTGGATATGGGCATCACTGACGGCAATAACATGGGCGCCGCTATGGCTCCCGCCGCCCATGACACGCTGAAAGCTCACTTCCAGGCTACCCACACCTCGCCTCAGGACTACGATCTGGTGGTCACCGGTGACCTGGGTGCTCTGGGCTCAGAGATTCTCATGGATTTGTTCCGGAAGGACGGTATTGATATGACGCGCAATTATCAGGACTGCGGTATGCTTCTTTTCGACTTGCAGGCACAGGATATGCATGCCGGTGCCAGTGGCTGCGGCTGCTCCGCCTCCGTCCTCAACGGCTATCTGCTGCGGGGCATGCGTGAGAAACGATGGCAGCGGCTTTTGTTCTGTCCCACCGGTGCGCTGCTGTCCCCTACCTCTTCCTTTCAGGGTGAGAGTGTACCCGGCATCTGCCATGCGGTCACCTTCTCCACAGAACGGTGATAAACCAAAAAGCCAGGCAATTCTTTTATTTCCATCATCAAAAAGCTCTGTGACGGGCTGGATATTTCTATTGTTGCATTCTTCGATGATCATATATTCCGAAATCCAGAGCGGGAACTGCGATGGCATGTATAGCTCACCGGGATTGTGAAATACTACCTGTAAATCATTTCCGGGAGGCCTCATTCATGGAATATCTCAACGCATTTCTCTGCGGCGGGCTGCTGTGCGCCATTGGGCAGATTTTCATTGACAAAACCCAGCTGACTCCTGCCCGTATTCTAACGGGCTATGTAGTGACCGGTGTGCTGCTGGGCGCAGTGGGAATCTATGAACCCATTGTCAAATGGGGCGGCGCAGGCGCCACTGTTCCACTCACCGGCTTTGGCTATAACCTGGCTAAGGGCGTGAAAAAAGCAGTTGGCAAGCAGGGCTGGCTGGGAATTTTTACCGGCGGACTTACTGCCACTGCCGGCGGCATTGCAGCTGCTGTACTTTTCGGTGTGCTGGCCGCCATTCTATTCCGTCCCGGCGACAAGCGATAACTTGCCTTCTTCAAAAGGAAAAAGGGAGCCCTCCTTTGGCAACGCCCACTAAGGAAGTTTTTTAGGTAAGGTACGGTGTAACTCAGTAAAATGGGTTACACCGTATTCTTTTGCCCTTATGCTACGAAACGGAATTCCTGCGGATTTACCCGTATTTCTTCCATCATAGCAAGGATTTCCTGCTCAGTCGGAATATCAATCATTCCCACTGCTGTAAAGTAAATATCAACTTTTACATAACAATGACCGCTTGACTTGTCGTTATTGTGGACTTCGATACGCTCTATAAGGGAATTTACAAGAGTTGGTGTATCATATTGATCACCGTAGGCATCCTGTATGCACCATGCGGCATTTCGCTCGTGATAAGAACGAATTTCCTGTCTTGCTTCGTAAAGTTCAATGGGGTCAAATTCAGCCGCCTGCTCTTGCAGCTCGGCGTACTGTTTCAGAGCATTGTCCAGTTCAGCGGCGTACTTGGCTTCGCTGGCCTCCAACTTTTTCAGTCCGTCCTCCAAAGTGCGGATTTGTTTTTTGAATACCTCAGCTGTCACATCTTCGGGGTATTGGAGTTGTCGGAGCAACATTTCCTTTTCCGAACGCAGTTCCTCTAAATCTTCCGTCAGCTCGGCAATGCGGACAGTCAGCGCTTTGTGACGCTTCACACGGTATACTGGCAATTCCTTTTTCTCAGCGACAAGCACCCTGCGCTCCTTGCTCTTTTCCTTGATTTGCTGCACCAGGCCGGTGTAACGCTCCAGCTCCGGTTTCCATACAGCGAGAGATTTCTGAATATGAGATTTCCCGCTGCGAATATGAGAGAGCTGATAGCAGAAGATCAGCACACGGCTACGCAGTTTTTCCAATCCCTCCGCAATGGCGGGAGCAGTACGGGCAACCAGTGCGGCCAACTTTTTGATTTTGGCTTTCAACTCCCGCAGCAGCGCATTGTCGGCCTTGATCTGCCGGTTCAGTTCGCAGCGGTCAGATATAATGCCCTTGCGCTCCAACGCTGCGCTGCCACACCCTCATGGATAGTAGGTATCTCATCCAGCCCCCGTGCGGCGTTGCTGCGGTGGTCAGTGCGTTCCTCACGACCGGCGCGTTCCAGATAACGGTTAGTCACGTCTGCCCACGCCGCCCGCCATGCCGCAAGCTGTTCTTCGCTGTTCTAGCGCTCGGAGATGGGATTTTGTCTGCCGTAACGGGTGCTTTTAGGATGCTTGTCAGCCTGAACAAGCCCCTGCGCCTCGGCAGCAGACGGCGTCATATACACTTTCTTTTTGCCGACCTTGTAGGGATATTGCTTCTTGAACTGCACCCCAAAAGTTGGACAAGAAAGTCAACGAAAGGGATGCAGAAATCTATGGGAAAAGAATTGTTCAGTGAGGAATTAAAATTAGCGGTTGTTCAGTATGTACTGGAAGAGCATACACGCAAAGAGGCATCCGAGAAATTTTGCGTATCCTGTACGCCAATTGAAAAATGGGTAAACTTGTATAAGCTGCATGGTACAAAAGGACTTCTAAGCAGAAATCTGGTTGGCCGACAAAAAGGCTTTGATGGCGAGTTTCGCCTAAAAGTGTTACAATACAAGCAGGAACAGTCGGAGCTGCAACAGGAAAACAAGCGGCTGTCAGAAGAAAATTACCGGTTAAGAATGGAGAATGATTACCTAAAAAAATTAAACGCCTTAATTCAGAAGCGGGAAAAACCCGAATAAGCGATGTTGTGGCTGCTGTTACAGAATTAAGGCGTGATTATCCTCTGGCAGCATTACTTAAACTGGCCGGCATTCCCCGAAGTACATACTACTACTATTCCCGGAAAGCCAATGCTGTGGATAAATACGCAAAAGAAAGGGCGGAAATCATAGCAATTTATCAGGAGAATCAAGGCCGGTACGGGTATCGGCGGATTGGTATGGAATTACGCAACAGGGGCTTTTGTCTGAACCACAAGACGGTACAAAAGCTGATGAAGGAATCAGGCCTGAAATATATGGTACGAATGAAAAAGTATCGTTCTTACCGTGGAGAAGTCGGCAAGATTGCACCAAATCTACTGGCTAGAGATTTCCATGCGGAAAGGCCGAATCAGAAATGGGTAACTGATGTGACTGAGTTTTCCCTGTTTGGAAGCAAACTTTATCTCTCTCCTGTGCTTGACCTGTATAATGGTGAGATCATCAGCTATGCCATCAGTGAACGGGCTAATTACCGCCAGGTGGATGAGATGCTGGATAAAGCGTTCTCCCGGCTCCCGGACAGCAGCGGGCTGATCCTTCATTCGGATCAGGGCTGGCAATATCAGAACGTTAGGTATCAAAAAAGACTGTTAGAAAAAGGCATTCGGCAAAGTATGTCCAGAAAGGGAAACTGTCTGGACAATGCGGTTATGGAAAACTTTTTCGGACTGTTAAAATCGGAATTGCTATACCTGCGGACGTTCCAATCATTAGACGAGTTCTGCCAGGAACTGGTCGCTTATCTTGAATACTATAACTACAACCGAATCAAAGAAAAATTGAATGGATTAAGTCCTGTCCAATACAGAATTCAAAACGGCTTTGCCGCATAACTCTTGTCCAACTTTTGGGGGTCACTTCACTTGCGCGTCCTTGACGGCTTTCCCTGTCTTTGCTGTCGGGCAGCCAAGAGAGCGCAATCGGATAAACCGCTTACGCTCTCTATCCAGTATGGAATGTTATGCGATAAAGAGTGC
This sequence comes from Lachnoclostridium edouardi, assembly GCF_900240245.1. GTDB lineage: Bacteria > Bacillota > Clostridia > Lachnospirales > Lachnospiraceae > Lachnoclostridium_A > Lachnoclostridium_A edouardi. The sequence goes on along the minus strand of NZ_OESQ01000001.1, from coordinate 1,892,607 downwards.
TTCTCGCTTGATTTAAACGGCATTACAGCGGAGATAAGGGCAGGAGTAAGGGTTTTATACTCCCACCCTTAAAAATAAGGTTCTACTGCGTAACATAACAAACGATATTTTTATATTGCCGTTTCCGTTCCATTCCTTTCCATTCCGGCGGCTCTGCCGCTTTGCCTTGCCCCAAAGGAGAGGGATTAGGGAATGGATATTTAATTAAATCCGTATTTGGTATTTCTTTAGTTATTTATATCTTTATTTAATTGCGTTGGATTTTCCAACGTAGGTTTTTCCAATGTTGGATAATCCAATGTAGGCTTTTCCAACATAGGAAAATCCAAGATAGGCGGTCTATGCTCCCTCGGATAATTACCACAGATTTGTTACGCAGTAGAAAGGCGTTTTTGAGAAAAAAGATATAAAACCGTTGCCACGCGGAAAACGCACCCGCAAAGCCGCTTATATCAAGGCTTTTTCAACCCCTATTGCGTAACAAGGAGCATGAAAAAAGCGGGCAAGAAACGCTTCATTTCTTACTCGCTCTTTTCTGCACCCTGTATGGCAGCTACCCTATTTCAATTTATTGGTTGATACTGTTTTATGAGTAGCTACCAAAGGCGCACACTTTTTTGTTTATCCCTGATTATATTTCTGACCTGCTTTCAGTCTGGACATCGCCCTGGCCAGAGAAGCTTTTGATACGTAGTACTCCTGCATACTCTGCTTCTGGCGCAGCTGTTCTTCTGCCCGCTCTTCTGCTTCTTTTGCCCTTTTTAAGTCGATTTCCTCCGGCTTTTCCACAGATGCTGTCAGCACTGTTACACGATTATTAATCACCTGGGCAAATCCACCGCCCACTACCACCACGTGATTTTCTCCGTCCTCAGTGACAAATCTCATTTCACCGGGAACTACTGCAATCATCATGTCTGAATGGTGGGCCAGAATAGCAAATTCTCCGTCTAAGGTAGGCAGCACCAGGCTGCTTCCTCGTCCGTGGTAAAAGTCCTTGTCACTGGCTATAATACTTAAACCGAATGTATTCATTCTATCACCTGTCTGCTGTCTCAGAAGCTTTTGCCTTTTCTACTACCTCGTCAATAGTTCCTACATTGAAAAATGCATTTTCCGGATACTGGTCCATTTCCCCGTCTACAATCATTTTAAAGCCTCTGATTGTTTCCTTTAAAGGCACATATTTGCCTGGGATACTGGTAAATACCTCTGCCACATGAAAAGGCTGAGATAAAAACCTTTGAATTTTTCTGGCTCTGGAAACTACCAGCTTATCTTCATCTGACAGCTCTTCCATACCTAAAATAGCAATAATATCCTGAAGCTCTTTATATTTCTGAAGGTATTCCTGCACCCTTCCCGCTACCTGGTAATGCTCTTCCCCTACAACGTCAGCTTCCAAAATACGGGAGGAGGATTCCAGCGGATCTACAGCCGGATAAATTCCCTGCTCCACAATCTTTCTGGAAAGTACTGTGGTGGCATCCAGATGGGCAAAGGTGGTGGCCGGAGCCGGGTCTGTCAAATCGTCTGCAGGTACATAAACAGCCTGCACACTTGTTACTGAGCCATTTTTTGTGGATGCAATTCTTTCCTGCAGCTCACCCATTTCAGTAGCCAATGTAGGCTGATACCCTACCGCTGACGGCATACGTCCAAGCAAAGCGGACACCTCAGAGCCTGCCTGAGTAAAACGGAAAATATTGTCTATAAACAAAAGCACATTCTGGTGCTCCTCATCCCTGAAATATTCTGCCATTGTAAGACCTGTCTCAGCCACACGCATACGAGCTCCCGGCGGCTCATTCATCTGGCCGAATACTAAGGCTGTCTTTTCCAGAACGCCTGAGGCCTTCATTTCAGACCAAAGGTCGTTTCCCTCCCTGGAACGCTCTCCTACTCCTGTAAAAATAGAATATCCGCCGTGCTCTGTGGCTATGTTTCTGATTAATTCCTGAATCAGTACTGTTTTTCCCACGCCTGCGCCGCCGAACAGACCAATCTTTCCGCCTTTTGCGTAAGGAGCCAACAAGTCAATAACCTTAATTCCTGTTTCCAAAACCTCCACTACAGGGCTTTGGTCCTCAAAAGAAGGCGGGTCTCTGTGAATAATCCAATGAGGTTCATTCTTTAAATCTTCTCCGCCGTCAATAGTCTCTCCTAAAACGTTAAACAGACGTCCTAATGTTTTATTTCCAACAGGAACCTGTATTCCTGCCCCAGTAGCAGTTACCTCCATGTCTCTGTGCAGCCCTTCACTGGAAGAAAGCATAATACAGCGCACCGTATGATTTCCAATATGCTGGGAAACCTCCATGACGCATGTCTTTCCGTTGTTATCCATTAAAAGAGCATCCTTTATAGACGGCAACTCCTGCTTTTCGTCAAATTCCACATCTACAACAGGTCCCATAACCTGAACTATTTTTCCTTTATTCATAATCTCATTCTCCCACAGATGTGAGGAAACCTCCTTCCTTTCCAGCTACCGCTTCTGCTTTTGAGCCTTTGCTCCAGCCGCGATTTCCGTAATTTCCTGTGTGATAGCTGCCTGCCGCACTCTGTTGTACTGAATGGACAAGTCTCTGAGCATTTCTTTTGCACTGTTTGTGGCAGAATCCATAGCAGTCATTCTGGAGTTTTGTTCACTGGCATAGGATTCTACCAAACAGCCGTATATAATACCGCTTAAATAATTTGGCACAATTCTGTTTAACAGCTCTTCTGCCGACGGTACAAAAGCTATTTCCTCCTGATGAATTTCCACAAGATCCTTCAGATCTCCAAACTTTGCCTTATGAAGGGGAAGCAGCTGCTGTACTTCAGTCTCCATAGAAACAGGATTTACCATTTTTGTATATATAATAGAAACTTCATCCAGCTGTCCGTCTAAATAATTTTCAATCATTCTTTCCGCTATCATTCTGGCTCTGTGCATAGTAGGCTTCTGAACTGTATAGCGGAAGCTGGTGTCTATTTCCATATTCTTTTTGGAGAAATATTGTCTTCCCACTTCTCCCAGGATAAAAAGCTCCACATGGCCGCCCTCTGCCGCCTTAGCCTCTGCCAGTTTAAAAATATTATGGTTGTAGGAGCCGGCCAGCCCTTTATCTCCCGATACAACAATATATCCTTTTTTTCTCTCTTCCTTAGGCTTTTCCAGCCTTTCATCAAAATATCTATGCTCTATATCAGGAATATGTCTTAAAATTCTTCCTATTCCGGCCTGCAGTGCATAGAAATAAGGCTCCGTATCTGCAAGCGCTTTTCTAGCCCGCTTTAACTTAGAAGATGAAATCATATACATAGCATTTGTGATTTTCATTGTATCACAAATACTTTTCATGCGGTTTTGGATTTCTTTTGCATTTGCCATACCGTCACCTGCTTTTTTGCTTAAATTCTTCTGCTGCCTTTACAATTTTTTCTCCCAACTCATCAGAAAGCACTTTTTGCTCCTGAATTTCCTTAATAATCTCAGGATGCTTTGTATCAAAATATGATAACATATTCATCTGGAATTCTTTTACCTTGGAGATATCCACATCCATCATAATTTTATGGGACGCTGTCCACAAAGTTATTACCTGATGGGCAAGACTTAGTGGATGACAAAGTGGTTGCTTTAACAGCTCCATTAAGCATTTTCCGTACTGAAGCTGAGCCTTTGTGGAAGCGTCCAGGTCTGAACTGAACTGGGTAAATACTTCCATCTCCCTATACTGTGCCAGATCAATACGAATACTTCCGCTGGCCTTTTTCATGGCCTTTGTTTGGGCTGCTCCTCCTACTCTGGATACAGAAAGACCTACGTTTACTGCAGGCCTGTTTCCGGAAAAGAACAGATCGCTTTCCAAGAAAATCTGACCGTCAGTAATAGAAATTACATTAGTGGGAATATAGGCGGACACATCTCCTGCCTGGGTTTCAATAATAGGAAGGGCTGTAATAGAACCGCCGCCCTTTTCATCACTTAAACGGCTGGATCTTTCCAAAAGTCTGGAATGCAGATAAAATACGTCTCCCGGATAAGCTTCACGGCCTGGGGAACGCTCCAATAATAAAGATAATGCACGGTAAGCCACCGCGTGCTTAGATAAATCGTCATATACAATCAGTACGTCTTTCCCCTGATACATAAAATACTCTGCCATAGCTGTTCCTGAATAAGGAACAATATACTGCAGAGGCGCGCATTCGCTGGCAGTAGCGCTGAATACAATGGTGTAATCCATAGCGCCGTATTTTTCTAAAGTGGAAACTAGCTTTGCCACAGTAGAGGCCTTCTGTCCAATGGCTACATATACACAGATAACATCCTTGCCCTTTTGATTTAAAATAGTATCTACTGCAATAGAGGTTTTTCCTGTCTGCCTGTCTCCAATAATCAGCTCTCTTTGTCCTCTTCCTATAGGAAACATAGAATCTATAGCCAGAATTCCTGTCTCCATAGGGACTGACACTGATTTTCTGTCAATAATTCCAGGGGCCTCCTCCTCCACCGGGCGGTAATCTCTGGCCTCGATTTCTCCTTTTCCGTCAATTGGAGCTCCCAAAGCGTTTACTACACGTCCAATAAAGTTTTCTCCAACTGGAACTCCGACTTTCTTTCCTGTTCTGTATACCTTTGTACCTTCCTTAATCCCAGCCTCTCCGCCGAACAACAGACAGCCGATTTCATTTCTTCTAATGTCCTGGACCATGCCCTTTAAACCATTTTCAAAGGTCACAATCTCGCCGTACATTGCGTGGTCTATTCCATAAACAGTTGCAATCCCGTCTCCTGTCCAGATTACATTTCCCATTTCTCTGGCTTCTGTCACCATATCATAATTTTCTATTTCTTCTTTCAGAATGGAAATTATTTCTTCTGAATTGATTGCTCCCAACCTGCTTACCTCCCAACTAATTTCTGCTGCAGCTGCAGAATACGGCCTTTCAGGCTCCAGTCTATTTCACTGCTTCCTGTTCTGAGAGTAAATCCTCCCAGCAGTCTTTTATCCTGCTCCATCTGCATATCCACATCATCTGTATGAAATTCTCTGCACAGAAAATCTTTTATGCCCTCCAGCTGTTCCTGTTTTGGAGGCTCTGCGTACGTCATTTTTACTGTAAGAATATGGTTCTTTTCGTTCCAGCATTCTTTATATACTTTTTGTATTTCCTTCAGCTGTCCTAAATCCTGATTCTTACATAGAACCTTAAAAAAATTCCCAAGCTTTCCAGAAAATACCTGATTAATCACTGCTTCCTTTTTTCCCATGGGAACCATAGGATGAGACAAAATTTTGAAAAGCTGGGGGACTTTTTCAAATATTTCTGCAGCCTGCTCCATCTCCTCAGGCTCCACTCCCAGACAAAGCAAAGCCTTTCCATAATTAACTGCCATCTGTGTCATTAGCTTCACCTGCCTGTGCTAAAAATTGATCATAAAGCATCTGGTTTCCCTTCTGACTGCTTCCTCCTGACAATAATTTTTCAGCGGCCAGAACTGCCAGACCGGCAATCTGAGACCTGGTTTCCTCCAAGGTCTTTTCCTGGTCTGCCTTTGCATTATTTCTGGCAGTAGTCAAAATCCGCTCTGCCTCATTGTTTGCTTCTTTCAGCATACGCTCTCTCTCAAGCTTCGCATCAGCCTTAGCTGCCTCAATAATTTTGTCAGACTCATTCTCAGCTGTACTGATTATTTTCTCATAGGATTCCTTCAGCTTCATGGCCTGATTTTCACTGTCTCTGGCCCTGCCCATCTGCTCTTCTATCATAGCCTTCCGTTTTTCCATGATTCCGTTTACTGGCTGAATGAGAAATTTTTTCATTAAAAGATAAAGGACAATCAGATTAATAATGGTAAATATAAGGTTCACGTCTAAACGAAGCACCTTACTCACCTGCCTTTCTCTTTATACTATTATCTTACAAACAGAATCAAAAGTGCGATAACGAAACCATAAATTGCTGTTGCCTCTGCAAGCGCACATCCTAACAGCAGCGCCTTGCTGATTTTTCCCTCTGCCTCAGGCTGTCTTGCAATTGCGTCCACTGCTTTTGATGTTGCCAAACCAATACCGATTCCTGCTCCTGCTCCTGTTAAAACTGCGATACTTGCTCCGATTGCTACTAACATAATCGTTCTCCTTTCTTTTTCCCTTAATTCTTTGATTTTACTTTTTCCTTTTTTTAATCCTCTAATGACTCTTTCATAAAAAGAGCTGTTAAAAATACAAATACATAAGTCTGAATCAGACCGTCAAAAATATCAAAATACATGCTGAACGGAATTGGAAAAATTACCGGCAGCACCATTTTAATCAGCTCCATTACAACAAAGGAACCGATTACATTTCCAAAAAGCCGCATACAAAGAGATACTGGCTTAATAAAAATTTCCAATATGTTAATTGGGGTAATAATTGGAAGGGGTTCGGCAAAGCTTTTCAGCCACCGCTTTAAACCCTTTTTGTGAAAGCCTGAGTATTCAATTAGAAAGATACTCATAATGGCCAGAGCTGCCGTCACATTTAAGTCCTTTGTAGGCGGCTTAAAGCCCAACAGTCCTATTAAATTTGCTATGCCAATATAAAGGGCCACTGTTATCAGGTAGGGAATATATCCCTTTCCGCTTTCTCCCAAAATATCAGTAAAAAAATTATTTAAAAAACTGATTGAAGATTCCAAAGCCAGCTGTTTTCGTCCTGCGTTTTCTACCTTCAGATTTCTTACAAATATCATAGACAGTATTACCATAGCTGCCATAATAATCCATGTTACTACCACGGATTCTGCTACTGGGATTCCCCCCAGCAGAGGAATTGTAAAAGCTGTTTCACACGTTAGCTCTTCTGTAATTTGTGTCGCTATATCTCCCATAAAACACCTTTCCTTTCCAGTATTTTTATTATTTTATCCACAACCCCCTATCTTTATTTTACCTGCCTACATTACTGCTATCACTTCCGTTTGTCAATATTGCCCCTTTTTTAATGATTGTATTAATAAATGTACAATTTTTTATAAACTAAGCATAAATTTTTTCGTTTTTCTCGTTTATTTTTATGAAACTTTTAATCAGTTCTCCTTTCTTTTTTACGTTATTTTTACACCACGATTAAAATTTTTCTAAAAAATATTCAGTAATTTTTTTGTTTTTTGTAACCTTAATAATAAACAGGCAAAAGAGGCCACAGTTAAATAATTAGTTTTGCCTTCTGATTATTTAACCTTAGCCTCTTAAAAATTATTATGCAATTATATGGCTTATGAGTATATACTTCAAATTGCTAAGCCTGTTTCTTTATCAAATAAATGAATTCTCCTGCTGTTCACATATAAATTTATCTCATCCCCTACTCTGACTTCTGTCTGAGGGCTGACTCTGGCTACCATTTCATTTTCTCCTAAGGTAAAGTAAATATACGCCTCTGCCCCGGCCAGCTCATATACATCTACCTTTGCCTTCATTACCATGTCATTCTCACTTCTGCCTTCACATAAATCCTCCGGCCTGATACCAATAACTACAGACTTTTCTTCATACATTTTAAGCAGCTTCTCAGATTTTTCCTCTGGAAGTAAAATCCTGCTGCCGCAGAATAACAGCTCCGCCCGCTTCTCCTTCTCTTTGCTTCTCAGGCAGACTGCCTCCAAAATATTCATTCTGGGGGAACCTATAAATCCTGCCACAAACAAATTAGCCGGCGCGTCATACAAATTTTTCGGCGTACCAATCTGCTGTACAATCCCATCCTTCATCACTACAATTCTGGTGCCTAAAGTCATAGCCTCTGTCTGATCGTGGGTTACATAAATCATAGTAGCCCCCAGCCTTTGGTGAAGCTTTGAAATTTCCGCTCTCATCTGGACTCTTAGCTTGGCGTCCAAATTAGATAAGGGCTCGTCCATTAAAAACACTTTTGGATTTCTTACAATAGCCCGACCCATTGCCACTCTTTGACGTTGACCGCCGGAAAGGGCCTTAGGCTTCCTCCTAAGTAAGTCCTCCAGCCCTAAAATCCCTGCCGCTTCTTTTACCTTTTGATCAATAACTGCTTTAGGCAGCTTTCTTAGCTTTAGGGCAAAAGCCATATTTTCATATACAGTCATATGGGGATACAAGGCGTAGTTCTGGAACACCATGGCAATATCCCTTTCTTTTGGCTCTACATGATTTACCAGCTTTCCGTCTATGTACAGCTCCCCTGCAGAAATCTGTTCCAGCCCTGCAATCATTCTCAATGTAGTGGATTTGCCGCAGCTGGAGGGCCCTACAAAAATAATAAATTCCTTGTCCTTAATTTCCATATTAAAATCTTTTACTGCCTGAAATCTATTTGCATAAGATTTGCAGATTCCATTTAAAACAATATCAGCCATACTTTCCTCCCTCTTTCTGCCTATTACAAAGCCGGAGTTCTGTTTACTGCCTTAGAATACAGGTAAGAAAACGGCTTATTTCCGGCGCAGTAACACCCATGGGGGACGAAAGCCCCAACCCAGAGAAAATCATCTTTTTTAATTAAGGTCCATGTATCGCTTAACATATAACTGGCAGAGCCTTCCAAACAATAAAGCCCGTGTTCCTGAAAATGACATTCTAAAAATGTGTGGCCGGCTCCAGGGTAAAAGGTAATAATACTCATCTGAATATCATAGGACAGCTTATCCGGGATTAATTCTCTAATCACATTATTGTCCTTTCCGTCACACTTTTCCGGCTTTACCTGGTCTCCTTTGCCAAAAAGTACAGGCGGCGCCTCCACTCCATCCAGAAAAATATAACGCCGTGTCTGAAGCAGCAGCTTCACTGTTTTCTCTGAGTGATTTATAAATTCCACTCCCACGCCTGGAGGCGCGGATAAATAATCGTGAGCCTGCGCCTCATATGTATTTTTGCCGCAGCTAAGCTTTACATTTCCCTCCAGCACAAAAACAAATACTTCTATTCCTTCCTCCCCGGCAAACACCTGATTTGTGCCGCAGCCAGGTTCTGCATAAACAAGATATTGAACAAAATCAGCTCCCAGCTCTTTAGCTGCCAAAATATATACGCTGCAGGAAACCATTTCCGGGATTCTGTTTGTCACAGGTCCCAAAAGCGGCACTAAAGCATAAGAACCTTTTTTCACCTTTGCTCTAGTTGTAAGAATCTCTTCCTGATCTATTTTATATTCCATTATTATTTATCCTTTCACTGCTCCTGACATCATTCCTCCGATAATCCTTTTCTGCATAAATACATATAAAATCATAATGGGCAGCATTCCCATTAAAAACGAGGCAAATACCAGAGAATAATTCGTTACGTTTTCTCCCTTAAATACATACTGGAAAAGCTGAAGCGTATAATAATCCGGCTTTGTCAGCACAAGACTTGGCATTAAATAATCATTCCACATCCACAAACCGTTTTTAATTAAAATTGTGGCTGTCATAGGCCTTAAAAGAGGGCGCACAATTTTAAAATAAATCTGAGCCGTGCTGGCTCCGTCTATGTAAGCCGCTTCCTCTAAATCAGGGGAAATAGAGCCAAAATATCCTACGTACAAAAACAATCCTTCACATGTAGAGCCGACTAAATATAAACAAACTAATCCAACTGGATTCATCAGACCTAATGTGTTCATTAGCTTTACCATAGGCATCATTCTCACCTGAAACGGTATAAAAATGCCTGCCACCATAAAGTAAAATAGAAACTTATAAAACCTGCTGGTTTTCATATTTCTGGCAATGGGGTATGCGGCCATAGGAAGGATTAAGGACATTCCCAAAAGTCCTGCTCCAGTAACAAAAACCGAGTTAAATAAGGAGCTGAAATAATTGCCTTTTCCCATGACTTCCTTAAAATTGTCCAGCCTGAATCCGGAAGGCAGGGCAAAGAAGCTGCGGGCTATTTCTGCATTTGATTTAAAAGCTGTAATCACTGTTAAATATAAAGGAAATATAATTGTAATTATCCCTATAATTAAACAGCAGGCAGCAATAACATCTCCTTTGTTTTTCCTGATCAATCGTACACCTTCTTTCTGTTTGTCAGACTGATCTGCAAAATAGAAACTGCAATAATCACAATAGCCACTGTTATTGCCTGAGATATTGCATAGCTAAATTTTAGTTCCTCAAATCCCTGCTTAAATAACAGCATAGTAATACTTTCCGTGGCTCCCGCCGGCCCTCCTGTAGTAAGCGCCAGCACATAATCATAAACCATCAGGCCGTCTTTCAAAACCAATACCAGAATCATACTGATCACAGGCAGCAAAAACGGAATTGTAATATACCTGAACACCTGAAAAGCTGAGGCGCCGTCTAAAGCAGCTGCCTCCTTCAGCTCCTCAGGAACTGTCTGAAGGCCGGCAATTACTAAAACTGTAGGGATGGCCACTCCCTGCCATATGTGGGTAATTAAAATGCCATACATGGCAGTGTTGGGGGATGCCAGAATATTTTTCTTCAGAAATGTAATGTGCAGCAATTCTCCCAGCTCTGGCAGCACATTTCCATAAATCTGGTTGAAAATCAGTCCTGTTGTAATTAAACTGATTACTGCCGGGAAAAAGTATGCCGCCCTAAAAAAGGATTTTCCCCATATTTTCTGATTTAACAGCAAACCTAAAATAATACTCAGCGCCAGAATGCAGACAATGAGAATAAAAGCATATTTTATGTTAAAACGGATTGCCCTGAGAAAACGCTGGTCAGTAAACATTTTCTTATAGTTCTGAAAACCAATAAATGAATATTTTCTTGTAATCCCATTCCAGTTTGTAAAGCTGTAGTAAATTCCTATCAGAATAGGCAGTACTAAGAAAAAGCTGTAGAACAGCAGGCTTGGCGCCACAAACACGGCGTGAGTAAGCTGCTTTTTTTTCATTTTAAATCCTGCCATTTTAAAATTTCTCCTTTATTACTGGTTCTGGTAACATTCCTTTGTTACTTGATCAATATTATCCAAAAACTGATCAATATTCTTGTCCATAATCAGCTGCTGACACTGCACTGCAATTTCGTTTCTTAATGCAGGAGGCCACACGTTACTTGGCATACTTGCAAATTCTCCTCCATCAATCGCGTCTGTAATTGGCTTTAATTCAGCCGCCTCCAATGTAACTCCCTGGATTAAATTAGGATTTTTATCTGCATCACAGTACTTTTGGGCCACCTCAGGAGATGCAAAATAGCGGACAAATTCTAAAGCTTCCTTCTGCACCTTAGAAGATGCAGATATAGAAAGGGCTGTGTCTACAGAACCACAAGGGAAGGCCTTCACCCCTTCTACAATTTCCGGGAAGAACATACAGCCGATTTCATTTTCAGGATTTAGGCTCTGCACTAAGGCTAAATCATAAGTTCCGCCTACAAACATTGCCGCCTCCCCGTTGGCAAAAGCATTTTTCATATCATCTGCTGACATTCCAAGAGAATTTCCGTTTGTATAGTCCCTGATTTTCAAATAGGTCTCCACAAATTTTCTTACTTCCGGGTAATCCTTATAGGACGCCTCCCCTGCCGCTACCTTTTCACTGATTTTATAAAATTCGTGATCTACATTGGCCCCTGCCATCCGGTCAAAAAACATACCTACCAGCTGAATGTCCTTGTCCCCACATGCAAAGGGGGTAATTCCTGCTGCCTGCAGCTTGTCACAGGCCTGCCATAACTCCTCTACAGTTTTAGGCTCCGTAATATTATTTTCCTCAAACATTTTTTTGTTGTAAAACGTTACATTTGAGTTTATGGTTACAGAAATAGCATAGTCTTTTCCATCATTTTGAGTCAGCTGTCTGATGTTGTCATTTCCTCTGTCTGTAAAATCCTGGTCTGATAAATCTAACAGCAAGCCTTCTGTCATCATATTCTGGAATAATGTCTGCTGAGGCCATGTGGCCACCACGTCCGGAATATCATTAGTGGAAATTCTGGAAAGCATCTGCTCCTTTGTTCCGCTTTGCATAATAATCTTAACGTCCGGATTTTCTTTCATATAATCCTCAGCAATCTGGTTTAAAATATCAATGTTCTCATTTTTCATAAACATAATATCCAGCTCAATCTGCTCAGCTGATTGAGAAGCTTCTCCCCCGTCCTCTCCTTTTGAGCATCCTATTACTGCCGCCGCCCACAAGGCTGCTAAAGATACTGCCCAGACTTTTCTAAAATTTTTGTTCATGTAAATACCTCCCCTTTTGCTTTTTATGTGTTTAGTATAATCTTTCTATTTTCCCTAAAAAATAGCCGGAAAACACTTCTGTTGCCATTTTCAAACGTCTTACCGTATTTTCACATAAAACCCTGGCATTTTAAATTGTTTTTTCTTTTTTCGTCATTTAAATAAAACAAAATACATATCATCAGGAGGTTTCTATGACCCGGCTTTCTATTCACAAAAAAATCCTGCTTCTGATTTCTTTGCAGACATTAATCATAGCAACCTTTTTTCTCTATTCCACTGCCAATATTTTCCAAAATAAATTCAAAGATTGTCTCTCTCAAAACAATTATATTGGCTCTACTATGGTTTCTGATTTCTCCATACGCACAGAAACAGGAAAAGATATTTCTGCTTTCCCTGTAATTCAAATTCCAGGCTCCTCCCAGGATATTGTTTACCAGGCTCTTTCCCAAAATACCTTTCTGTCTAATTATGGAGTAAATAAGACTATAGCGGACACTGTGATTCCTTACATTAACAGCAGCAAATTCATCCACGGCATCAGCATATATGATTTATCAGGGACAGGTATTTACTGTGAATCTAATAAATTTACTTATTTTTTGTATAATACAAATCCTGAAAAAACCTGGTTTCAGCAGACTATGAATGGAAACGGCAGCGCCCTGATTTTTCCCTCAGAATCCTTATCCTCGGCAATTATGATGGATTCCTACACACCTTGTTATTATATTGCCCGGGCAGTAATGAATGTGGAGCGATACAGACCTGTAGGCATTGTAGTCATCAGCATGAGTATTTCTGATTTGGACGAATATTTTTCCACTGTGCGCCAGTTTTCCAACCAAAAGCTTTCTCTTTTATATGAAAATCAAAAAATATCCGGGAATTTAGAAGCTGATAATGAAATTTTAAAAACACTGGAGAACTCTGACCTTTCCTACACAATAAAAAAAGAGCCTGACGGCCTTACCCTGTACCAGCTTTCAAAAAGCGGTTCCTACCAGGTTTTGGTCTCTACTCCACTGTCTAATATATGGAATTCTATTTCCCATATTAATATTTTATTTTTTATACTATTAGGCTGCCTTTTACTTTTTACTATTATATTTTTTTACTTGATTCTCCGCAGCATTCACAGACCTATTTCCAGACTGGCAGAGGCCTGCGACCAGTTAAAGCTAGATTATTTCCCCATTGTGTCAGATAAAGGATTATCTCCTGAGCTTTACACCTTATCCACCTCCTTTAACCATATGAGTAAGAGGATTGAGTACCTTATAAACAAAATTTTAAAAAAGGATATTTTTGAGCGGGACTTGGAGCTTCAGCTTCTCAGAACCCAAATCAATCCTCATTATTTATATAACACTTTAGAATGTATGCGCATGGAAGCTTACATTAAAGAAGATTTTAAGGTTTCTGAAATGGCTCAGCTGCTAGGCAGAAATCTGCAGTACGGGCTTAGGGACACTGGGGCGGAGGTTCCTCTTTCTCAGGAATTATCTCATTTGCAGGAATCTCAGCTGAAGGCTTTAAATGACCAGCTAAATGATTCCTCCTTATCTACCCCGTCTATTGGATTAAAAAATATAAACCGCAGACTTTCTCTATATTACGGAGAAGCCTACGGCTTAAAAATTCACAGTGTTTACAGTATTGGAACTACTATTACAGTTTCTATTCCTGCAAAATTGTAAGACATAGAATAAAATGATTTTCAAAGGAATGATAAATTATGTTTCATTTACTTATTGCAGATGATGATATTACAATTTTGGAAGGTCTTTCAAAGTTTATTAATTTAAGCTTTCCTGAGACTTTTCAAATTCACCTGGCTGAAAACGGCATTCAGGCGCTGGATGTTTTAAAACAAAATTCTGTACATATCTGCCTTTCAGACATAAAAATGCCTATGCTGGACGGTATTAAGCTGTCCTCCCTTTTAAGCAAAACAAATTATGGATGTAAACTCTTAATATTAAGCGGATACGACGACTATCCATTTATCCGCAGCGCCTTAAAATCCGGCGCCTGCGACTACTTATTAAAACCTGTTAATTTTTCTCTCTTGTTTGACGCTATAAATGAAATTATCAGCAATCCTTTATTTCCGCCTGAAATAAGGCCGGAAAATTTAAGGTCTAACAGCGTGGGGCAGTATTTATCCGGGGCAGCTGAAAATCAGCCTGAATTTTACGATATTCCTTTAGTCAGCAACCCGTTTATTAACCGCTCAATTCTCCAGGAACATTTAGAGCAATGTAGAAATTATATTATTAATCTGGAAACTGACAAGGTTACTGCGGCCCTAAATCAATTTTTCCGCCGCCTTCACCCTTCTGTAATTACCAGAGATGAGGTGCGGGATTTATTAAGCCAGTTTATTTATAATCTTATGCACAAAAATTCCGGTATGATTAAAATTATATCCACATATAAGCTGACTGACCTGGATATTTTAAGCTGTATTAAAAATATGCCCACCTTATCCCAGCTGCAGAAAAGATTTGTTCAGATTATATTAATTTATATGGAAAAGCTGGAAGAAAATATCTCCCAGCATGATACGGCTTTAGTAAAAAAAGCTGTAAATTATATAGAGAATAATTATGCCTGTCAAATGATGCTGGAGGATATAGCCGCTCAATTTCATCTTCATCCCAATTACTTCAGCCGTCTTTTTAAACAGCAGACAGGCATTACGTTCCGGGACTATTTAAGAAACCTGCGTATCCGGCAGGCTAAGCTTCTTTTGGCAGATCCTAGTCAAAAGATCAGCTGCATAGCGGAAGCTGTCGGATATAAAGACACAGCTCATTTTATCAGGGCTTTTAAAGACATTACAGGGACAACGCCTTCTGTATACAGAAAAACATTACTTTCTGGATGAAACCATGCGGCAGAAGATTACTGCCGCCAGGGTGCTGACTGCAGAAGCGGCTAAAGCCGGCCCTATAACTGCAGTGGGCTCCACGCTGCCGTACTGGGCCCTGTAGGCAATCATATTAATAGGAATCAGCTGAAGGGAGGAAATATTAATAATTAAAAATGTACACATTTCATCGCTGGCTGTTCCGGGAGGATAAAAAGGTTCTTTATTTTTTTCTCTTTCCTCCTCCAACTTCTCCAGCTCTTCCATAGCCCGGATTCCCGCCGGGGTGGCGGCCATCCCCACTCCCAGCATATTAGCGATCATATTTACGGAAATTTCTTTCATAGCCGGATGGTCATCTGGTATTTTGGGAAATAAAAACCGAAACACCGGCTTCATTTTTCTGGACAAGCTTTCAATCAGACCGGCGCTGCTTCCCACTTCCAAAATACCGTTCCAAAACGCCATAATGCCCAGCATGGAAATTCCCAGTGTAACAGCTTCTTTGGCAGAATCTAAAACAGCCTCAGTTACTAAATTTAAATTTCCGTGGAAAGCTCCCCACACGATTCCCAATAAAATCATTGCAGCCCACAAATAGTTCAGCATACGCTCTCCTTCATCTATGTCTTCCTTTACATTTAAATGTACACAGAATCAGGCTGCAATATTCCTTTCAGGTATTACTCTCCGCACAGCTCCGCCATTACCTCTGGAACTGTTTCAATTTTTTCAGCTCTATAAGCATTGCTTCCGCAGAAAAGCAGAGCCTCGTCCACTTTTCCTATTGCTGCATTTACTAACGCTTTTGTAATACAGTAAGGAATTGTGGCAGGATTACAATGCTCCAGACATTGATAGCACCATTCTAATTTAAACGGCGTTTTTCCCACGCCCTCTAAAAACTTATTTTTAATTGCTCTTCCAGGCATTCCCACCGGACTTTTTGTAATTACAATATCTTCCTTCTTTGCGTGAATATAAGCCTGCTTGTAAGCCATAGGGGCGTCGCATTCTTCTGTAGTAACAAACCTGGTGGCAACCTGTACTCCGTCCACCCCTAAGGTTTCAAACTGGCGCATCACGTCCTTGTGGTCGTAAATACCTCCAGCTGTAACTACAGGAATTTTTTTCTGATATTTCTGTCCAAACTCTTCTGTTACCTTTTGAATAGCCTTTACTTCCTGATCATATTGATCCTGCTTATAAGTAACCGGCACATTATCAGTGTCCGCCCCCAGCTGGTGAAGCTCTTCCGTTGAAAAACCTAAATGGCCTCCGGCTAAAGGTCCCTCTATTACTACCATATCAGGAACTCTTTTATATTTTCTGTCCCACAAGCGGCAGATCACACGCGCAGATTTGGCGGAAGAAACAATAGGAGCCAGTTTTGTTGCGCTTCCCTTTGCAAACTCCGGCAGATCTACGGGAAGTCCTGCCCCTGATATAATAATATCCGCTCCGGCCTTTACAGCTTCCTTTACATACAAAGCATAATCCCTGGTGGCAACCATAATGTTAAATCCGATTACCCCCTCAGGAGCAATTTCCCTTGCCTTTTTTAATTCTTTCCCAATGGACCTTAAATTAGCTTCCTGGGGATTCTTTACAAAATCAGGCTCTCTAAAGCCAATTTGAGCAGTAGAAATAATTCCCATTCCTCCTGCCTTTGCCACAGCGCCAGCCAGAGATGAGAGGCTGATTCCTACTCCCATGCCCCCTTGAATGATTGGTTTTTTTACTGTTAAATTGCCAATTACCAATGACTGTAATACACTCATTACATACTCCTGAATCTGTCATATCTTAGCCGGGCAATTTCCTCTCCGGCCATACAACTGTATTTTTTAATAAATTCTGTTAAACCATTGCTGATATCTTCAGCAATCACATCTATATTATGCTGAGATGCAGGTTCTTCTTCACTGATTACATGTTCAACCAGTTTCATTTCGTACAGATCCCTTGCCGTAATTTTCATAACCTTGGCAGCTTCCGGAGCTTTTTTACTGTCCTTCCACAAAATAGAAGCAAAACCTTCTGGAGACAGCACAGAATAAATAGAGTTCTCCATCATCCACACTTCATTTGCCACAGCCATTGCCAAAGCGCCGCCGCTTCCGCCTTCTCCAATTACAATAGATAAGATGGGAACCTTTAAATCAGACATTTCAAAAAGGTTTCTTGCAATAGCCTCTCCCTGTCCTCTCTCTTCTGCCTCAATGCCGCAGAAAGCCCCCGGCGTATCTATAAAGCAAATAATCGGACGTCCAAAGGTTTCCGCCTGCTTCATCAAACGAAGCGCTTTTCTATATCCTTCCGGGGACGGCATACCAAAGTTTCTCAAAATATTGTCCTTTGTATTCTTTCCCTTCTGCTGTCCAATAACAGTTACAGGCATCCCCTTAAATGTAGCGATTCCTCCTACAATAGCCCCGTCATCTTTATAATAACGATCTCCATGGAACTCTATAAAATCATCAAAAATAGCGTTAATATAATCTGTGGCTACCGGTCTGTCCCCTTTTCTGGAAAGCAGCACTGTGTCCCAGGCAGATTTTCCACTGGTTTTCTTGTCATTCCAGAAATTTTCCACATCTGCCCCTGTCTCTTCCACAGACATTTCCTTTTTCTCATGCATACTAAGAATAGAGGCCAAAGTATCCTTCATCTCTTCTCTTTCTACAATCTTATCTATAAATCCATGCTCTAAAAGGAATTCTGATCTCTGGAAACCTTCCGGCAACTTCTGTCCAATGGTCTGTTCAATGACCCTGGGGCCTGCAAATCCAATAAGAGCATTCGGCTCTGCCAGAATAATATCTCCCAGCATAGCAAAGCTGGCAGTAACGCCTCCTGTAGTAGGATCTGTAAACACACTAATAAACAGCTGTCCTGCTTCATGGTGCTTTTTCAGAGCCGCTGAAGTCTTAGCCATCTGCATCAGGGAAACTAATCCCTCCTGCATTCTGGCTCCGCCGGAACAGGCAAAAATAATCACCGGCAGCTTGGCCTTTGTAGCTTTTTCCACAGCGTTTGTAATCTTATCGCCTACAATATGTCCCATACTGCTCATAAGAAATCTGGCGTCGCAAACGCCTACCACGGCCTCGTGGCCCTTTATTTTTCCTTTTCCAATAACAATGGCTTCATTTAATCTGGTTTTTTCCTTGGCTGCCTGAACCTTTTTCTCATAACCTGGAAAATTTAAAGGATTGCTGAATTCAATTTCCTTGTCCCACTCCTCAAATGTGCCATCGTCAATAATCATTTCGATTCTCCGGTAAGCGTGTACCCGGAAATATCCGTTGCACTTAGGACAGATATAATAATTGTTTTTTACATCTTCCACATAAATAGGCTGTCCGCACTTATTACACTTTCGCCACAGTCCCTGAGGAATAGACGGTTCTTCTGATTTTACAGGTTTTTTATACTTTGTATCAATTAAAGTATATGTCTTTTTAAACATGTCTTTAAACATAAATCACTGCTCCTTTATTCCTTGCAATACTGTGGGAAATAAGTAGGGATAAAGTTTGTATCCACATCGCCCTCCTGGAAGGCTTCATTGCTGAGAATTTCAAACTCAAAGTCTACGTTTGTTTCAATTCCTTCAATAACAAGTTCGCCTAAAGCGCCTCTCATCTTTGCAATAGCCGTCTCTCTGTCCTTAGAATGACAAATCAGCTTTAACAGCATAGAATCATAGTTAGGCGGCACCTTATATCCATTGTAAATGTGGGTGTCTACACGGACTCCCTTTCCGCCTGGAAGCAGAACATTTGTAATTGTTCCAGGACTTGGCATAAAATTCTTAGATGGATTTTCAGCGTTAATTCTGCACTCAATGGCATGGCCGTGGATTACTACGTCCTCCTGAGTCACGCTTAATTTTTCTCCTGCCGCAATAAGAATCTGCTCTTTAATTAAATCCAGGCCTGTAACCATCTCTGTAACCGGGTGCTCTACCTGAATACGAGTATTCATTTCCATAAAATAGAAATTTTTATTCTTATCTAAAAGGAACTCAATGGTTCCTGCATTTTCATATCCTACTGCTTTAGCGGCCTTCACAGCAGTCTCACCCATAACTTTTCTAAGCTCCGGTGAAATGGCCACTGATGGAGACTCCTCCAAAACCTTTTGATGACGCCTCTGAATAGAACAGTCTCTCTCTCCTAAGTGAACCACATTGCCGTGCTTGTCCGCCATAATCTGAAACTCAATATGTCTTGGTCTTTCAATATATTTTTCAATATACATTGTATCGTCGGAAAAGCCTTTTATAGATTCCATCTGAGCATTCTGGAAGTTTGCCTCAAAATCTTCCTCTCCTCTGGAAATTCTCATGCCCTTTCCGCCGCCGCCTGAGGAAGCTTTAATCATAACAGGGAATCCAATGTCCTTTGCCATTTTCAGCCCCTCTTCCACAGTATATACCGGCTCCTTGCTGCCTGGCACTACAGGCACCCCGGCCTCAATCATAGTCTTTCTGGCTGCAGACTTATTTCCCATTTTATTAATAATCTCAGCAGAAGGCCCAATAAATGTAATATTGCACTTTTCACAAAGATCTGCAAACCTTGCATTTTCAGAAAGAAAGCCAAAGCCTGGATGAATGGCGTCTGCCTTCATAGCCACTGCGGCTGTAAGAATTCTCTCCATATTCAAATAACTTTGAGTGGAAGCTGCAGGTCCGATGCAGATCGCTTCATCTGCCAGAAGAGTATGAAGACATTCCTTGTCCGCCTCTGAATAAACGGCCACAGTTCTGATTCCCATTTCTCTGCAGGCTCTGATAATGCGCACTGCAATCTCTCCCCTGTTAGCAATTAAAATTTTATCAAACATACGCCTTCACCTATCCAATCATAAATGTAAGCTCTGCTGCCACAGCCACTTTTCCGTCAACAGTTGCCGTAGCCTTGCCGATGCCTACAGGTCCCTTCTGCTTAATAATTTCACATTCCAGCTTTAATTTATCTCCGGGAACCACTTTTTTCTTAAACTTCGCGCTGTTAATTGCGCCAAAATAAGCTACTTTCCCCTTATTTTCCTCCATGCTGAGAATTGCCACAGCCCCAGTCTGAGCCAAAGCTTCTACAATAAGAACTCCCGGCATCACAGGCTCCTGTGGAAAATGACCTGCGAAAAATGGCTCGTGGAAGGTAACTGCTTTATATCCTGTGGCCTTTACTCCCGGCACTACTTTCTCAATACAATCAATAAGTAAAAATGGATGTCTGTGAGGAATAATTGCCTCTATTTCTTTGATCCCTAACATAATTATCTCCTTATTCCCATAATGGCAGCCATCCCCGGACTTTTTATCCGGAGGGCTGCCCTCTTCTGTCGTTCCTATTAATGGATTCTAACGGATTCTGAACAGCGCCTGGCCATATTCCACCACGTCCTCATTGTTAACAAGAACTGCTTCTACTACGCCGTCATATTCGCTTTCAATCTCGTTCATCAGCTTCATAGCTTCAATAATTCCTAGCACCTGGCCTTTTTTCACTGTGTCGCCTTCTTTTACAAAAGGCTCTGCCCCAGGTGCAGACGCATTATAAAATGTACCTACAAGAGGAGATGTAATCACCTTGTCAGATGAAACTATCGGTTCTGCTTCAGACACGGCTGTCTTTGAAACTGCGGTTGCCGCCGAAATCTGAGAAGGGATCGCCGCAACAGGAATGCCTGCCGCCTCTGCTGTTACGTTTAAAATCTGAGGAGTCTCCTGCTGTTTCTTAATCGCAAGCTTTAAGTTTCCCTCCTCCAGCTTAAAGCTGGTTAATTCATTATCAGAAACTGCCTGGATTAATTTTAAAATATCATTGATTTCCATATCAGTAACTGCCTCCTTATTTCATATATTTTTTAACCAGCAGAGTTGCATTATGTCCGCCGAATCCAAGGGAGTTGCTGATCGCGCAGTTTACTTCTTTTTCAACTCCTTCTCCCTTTGTATAATCCAGATCGCACTCTTCGTCTAAAATCTCCAAACCTGC
Organism: Lachnoclostridium edouardi; assembly: GCF_900240245.1. Taxonomy (GTDB): domain Bacteria; phylum Bacillota; class Clostridia; order Lachnospirales; family Lachnospiraceae; genus Lachnoclostridium_A; species Lachnoclostridium_A edouardi. The sequence continues at coordinate 1,871,549 of NZ_OESQ01000001.1, read as the reverse complement.
TGTAGCGTGTACAAATCCTTCTTCAATAGATTTTACACATGTAATAAACTCTACTCCTCCTGCTGCCCCCAGAAGGTGACCGATCATAGATTTTGTAGAATTGATTTTTACGTTATATGCATGATCTCCAAGCGCCAGCTTAATAGCCTTTGTCTCAAAAAGGTCATTGTGATGAGTACTTGTTCCGTGAGCGTTTACATAGTCAACGTCTGCAGGAGTTAAGCCTGCATCCTTAATTGCTTCTTCCATAGCTCTTGCAGCTCCGCTTCCATCCTCTGCAGGGGATGTAATATGATAAGCGTCGCAGGTAGCTCCGTATCCGCCTACTTCTGCATAAATTTTTGCGCCTCTTGCCAGGGCGTGATCTAAAGACTCCAGAACAACAACGCCTGCGCCTTCTCCCATAATAAATCCGTTTCTCTCTTTATCAAAAGGAATGGATGCTCTGGCAGCATCATCTGTTGTATTTAAAGCTGTAAGAGCTGTAAATCCAGCTACTCCAATAGGTGTGATGCTGGCCTCTGTACCGCCTGCCACCATAACGTCCGCCTCTCCGTACTGAATAGAGCGGAATGCTTCTCCAATAGAATGTGTGCCTGTTGCGCAGGCAGTAACTACGTTAATACACTTTCCCTTTAATCCAAACTGAATTGCCACATTTCCTGCAGCCATATTGCTGATCATCATAGGCACCAGCAAAGGGTTTACACGTCCAGGTCCCTTTTCCAGCAATTTTTTATATTCTCTTTCTACTGCCTGAAGGCTTCCGATTCCTGAGCCTACGCTGACTCCTACACGGTAAGGATCTTCCTTTTCCATGTCCAGTCCTGCATCTTCTAAAGCTTCTTTAGTAGCTGCCACTGCAAACTGGGAAAACTTTTCCATTCTTTTTGCAGTTTTGGGGTCCATATAATTTTTAGGATCAAATTCTTTTACTTCTGCCGCCAGCTTTGCCTTATAATCAGCTGTATCAAAATAGGTAATGGGTCCAATTCCAACTGTTTTGTTTTTCAGCCCATTCCAAAAGCTTTCTACATCATTACCAATAGGCGTGATAGCTCCCAAGCCGGTTACTACTACTCTGTTTTTCATTTTTTCTCTCCTTACATTGCCATGCCGCCGTCTACACAGATTACTTGACCTGTAATGTATGCGGCTTCTTCAGACGCTAAAAATGCTGCTGTATTTGCGATATCCTCTGGAGCTCCAAAATGCTTCATGGGAATCTGGCCTGTCACTGCCTCTTTTACTGAATCAGAAAGTACCTCTGTCATTTCTGTTGCAATAAATCCAGGGGCAATTGCGTTTACAGTAATTCCGCGGCTGGCCATTTCTCTTGCCGCTGCCTTTGTAAGGCCGATTACTCCAGCCTTAGAAGCGCTGTAATTCGCCTGTCCTGCGTTGCCCATTACTCCTGATACAGAAGAAATATTAATGATTCTTCCTGATTTTTGTTTTATCATTTGTCTGGAAAGGTGCTGCATACAGTTAAACGCACCTTTTAAGTTTGTATTAATAACTGCGTCAAAATCTGCCTCTGACATTTTCATCAGAAGACCGTCTCTTGTAATACCTGCATTATTTACTAAAATGTCAACCCTGCCGTATTTTTTTACTACTCCGCCTAAAAATTCACCGGCCATAGTAAAATCTGAAACATTACACTGAATCGCTTCTGCCTGTCCGCCCGCTTCCTGGATTTCCTTTACTACCTCCTCTGCCTTTGCCGCAGAACCGTTATAATTTACGATTACAGTAGCTCCATCCTTTGCCAGCTTCAGCGCAATAGCTCGTCCAATTCCCCGGCTTGCCCCTGTTACAACTGCTACCTTGTTATCTAACATATACTCCTCCTGATACAATACGGGACTTTACAGCCCGCTCTCCTTTAAAGCCTCTACAGACTCCAAGGAATCTATATTTATTACTTTTACGTCTTTTGCTATCTTCTTCAGGAAACCAGCCAAAGTTTTACCTGGGCCGATTTCAATAAATGTATCTACTCCGTCTTCCAGCATTGTTCTTACGCTTTGCTCCCATCTGACAGAAGAAGACACTTGTTCCTTTAAAAGAGGTTTCACCTGGGAAGTCTCTGTCACATATTGGGCGTTAACATTAGCCACATATGGGATAACCGGCGTATGTACCTCTACCTGATCTAAAACCTCTTTAAGCTTTTCACCGGCTCCTGTCAGCATACTGGAGTGGAAAGGTCCGCTTACATTCAGCATAATCGTCCGCTTTGCCCCAGCTTCCTTCAGCTTTCCACAAGCCTCTTCTACAGCTTCCTTTACACCGGAAATTACAATCTGCCCCGGACAGTTATAATTGGCGATCTGAACGCCATCAATATCTGCCAGAACCTCCTCAATTTTAGAGGCATCTAATGTAAGAACAGCTGCCATAGCTCCAACTCCCACAGGAACTGCCTCCTGCATCAGAATTCCCCTTTGCCTGACTGTAGTAATAGCGTCTGCCTGGCTCATTACGCCTGCAGCCACAAGTGCACAATATTCTCCCAGGCTAAGGCCTGCTGCCACATCAGGCTTAATTCCCGTTCTTTCTTCCAGAACCTTCATCATAGCTATACTTGTAGTAACCATAGCCGCCTGTGTATACTCTGTAATATCCAACCTGTCATTTTCTGTAAAACATAATTCCGGCATGGAAAAGCCCAGTAATTCGCTTGCCTTGTCAAACACTGCCTTTCCAGTTTCTGTCTGCTCATAGAAATCTTTTCCCATTCCGGCTTTCTGTGCTCCCTGACCCGGGAAAATAAATGCAATTTTACTCATTATCTGGCTCCTTTTAACAATGATTCAGCCTGCGCCATCATTTCTTCGATCATTTCCTTACATGTCTGCTCTTTACTAATCAGACCTGCAATCTGTCCAGCCATGACGGTACCGTTTATTACGTCACCCTCCATAACTGCCTTTCTAAGTGCGCCCAGAGTCAGGTATTCCAGCTCCTCAAAGCTTTTTCCCTCCTGCTCCAGTCTGTTATATTCTCTTGTCATCTGATTTCTCAGACAGCGAACAGGATGTCCATGAGTTCTGCCTGTTACTGCAGAATCAATATCCTTCGCTTTAATAATACGCTGCTTGTAATTGTCATGTACAATAGACTCTTTAGAAACAACAAAACGCGTTCCAATCTGTACTGCCTCAGCTCCCAGCATAAAAGCCGCCGCAATGCCTCTTCCGTCTCCAATGCCGCCGGCTGCAATAACAGGAATACTCACTGCGTCCACAACCTGAGGCACTAATGTCATAGTGGTTTCCTCACCAATATGTCCTCCGGACTCTGTTCCCTCTGCCACAACTGCGTCTGCTCCTGCTCTTTCCATCATCTTTGCAAGAGCCACGCTGGCTACAACAGGAATTACCTTAATGCCTGCTGCCTTCCACATTTCCATATACTTTGCAGGGTTTCCAGCTCCTGTAGTAACTACCTTGATGCCTTCTTCCACTACTACCTTGGCTACATCATCGGCATGAGGGCTTAACAACATAACATTTACACCAAATGTCTTGTCTGTCAGCTTTTTTGCCTTGCGGATTTCATCACGCACTACCTCTCCAGGGGCGTTAGCTCCGCCGATCAAACCCAGTCCTCCTGCCTCTGATACTGCTGCGGCCAGGTTGTGCTCTGCTACCCAGGCCATTCCGCCCTGGATAACAGGATATTCAATTCCAAGAAGCTCTGTGATTCTTGTTTTCATTATGCTTCTACACCCTTTGCCTTTAAATAATTCATAACGTCACCAACAGTTGCCAGACCTTCTAAATCTTCTGCTGGAATCTCTACTGAGTACTCATCCTCTAAAGCCATAACTAACTCAAATAAGTCTAAGGAATCTGCTCCTAAGTCCTCTTTGAAGGAAGAAGCCTCTGTAACAGAATCTGCGTCCACGCTTAACTGCTCTGCAATAATTTCTTTCATTTTCTCTAACATAATTCTTATCTCCTTTTTCATTCTAAAATATATAGCCGGCTCATACCGGTAACTATCATATCAATAATACTCACCACAGTGGGTACCTGTCAAGTCGAAACATCCAATTCCTTCCAACCTACCACTCCATTAATGTGGCACCCCAGGTAAGACCTGCTCCAAAACCTGCAATTATAATTTTGTCGCCCTTCTCAAATTTGCCTTCCCTGTTCATTTCATCTAAAATCAAAGGAATAGAGGCTCCTGATGTATTCCCGTACCTGTCAATATTCATGGGAAATCTGTCCAAAGATACATCCAGTCTTTTGGCAATAGACTCAAAAATACGGTAATTTGCCTGATGAAGAACAAAGTATTTAATTTCCTCTTTGTCCACTCCTGTTTCTTCCAGCAGCTGACGAATACATTCCGGAACCTTTTTTACTGCAAACTTAAATACTTCCTGTCCGTCCATAGTCATATATCCCACCTGGGGATGACCTTTAGTAAGAAAATTTTCTGTTGTCCTGGAAACACATTCTAAAACAGGTCCCTTTACTCCGTCAGATCCCATAATTAAATGCTTAATTCCTGTCTCGTCCGCCTTTACCACTGCAGCTCCCGCTCCGTCGCCAAAAAGCACGCAGGTTCTTCTGTCTGACCAATCCACAAGCTTACTAAGCTCATCACAGCCAATAATAAGCCCTGTCTTATAAATTCCTGATTTAAAAAAGCTGTGAACTGTATTTAGCGCAAAAATAAAGCCGGAACATGCAGCGCTTAAATCAAAGGCAACTGCGTTTTTTGCCCCTATTGCAGCTTGTACCTCACATGCGCCGCTGGGAAAGCATTTATCTGGGGAAGATGTGGCCAGCAGAATAATATCTAACTCTTCCGCCTTTACTCCCGCCATCTCTAAAGCCTGTTTTGCAGCTTCAGCGGCCATAAAGCTTGTTCCCTCTCCGCTTGAAATATGCCTCTCACTAATTCCGGTTCTTGTTCTAATCCATTCATCGCTAGTCTCCATGATCTTAGCCAGATCATCATTTGTCACCCTATTTTCAGGGGCGTAGGAGCCAGTTCCTATAATTCTTGTTGTCATTGCTCATCCCATCTATCAATTATTGATTGAAATTATTTTGATATTCAAACTAATCATAATGAATACTATTCTATTTGTCAACATGTATTTATGCTAATTGAATAATTTTTATTCTATTTGCTTATGAAATACTGATAAATTTCTCGCTTGCTGATTCCTCTGTCTTTGGCAGTCAGCTTCATGGCCTCCTTTTTATCAATGCCCTGGCGGGTATAATAATCCATATGTTCCTCCACAGTCATTGCCTCCCAGGTATGAATCTCTTCCTCCCGGATTTCCTTCCTGCTTTTTCCCTGAACAACAATTACATATTCTCCCCTTGGTCCCTCCTTTCTGTAATAATCTAATGCCTTTGAAAATGTGGTCCGGAATGCATTTTCATATTTTTTTGTCAATTCCTTGCATATGGTTACATCCCTGTCCCCTAAATTCTCCAGCAGTTCCTCCAGGGTCTTTATTAGATGGTGGGGAGCTTCATAAATAATAATAGTCCTTGTCTCCTGCTTCAGCTCCTCAAGCACCATTGCCCTTTCTTTTTTTTCAGAAGGCAAAAATGCCTCAAAAGAAAATCTTCTGGTAGAAAGGCCAGACATTGTAAGGGCTGTAATACAGGCCGCCGGTCCAGGCAAAGAGGTCACTGAAATTCCGGCCTCATAGCACTGTCTTACTAACTCCTCTCCCGGATCAGAAATTCCGGGAGTTCCCGCGTCTGTAATTAAAGCAATATCTAAGCCCTGCTCCATTTTTAATACCAGCTCTTTTGCCTTCTCCACTTTATTGTACTCATGGTAGCTGGTCATAGGAGTTTTTATTTGAAAATGATTCAGCAGTTTAATACTGTGTCTCGTATCCTCCGCTGCAATCAAATCTACCTGCTTTAAGGTGTTTAAAACACGAAATGTAATATCTTCCAAATTTCCAATAGGCGTTGCACACAAATATAATTTTCCTGCCATATGTATTAACGTTCCTTTCAAGATTTTAGTATCCATAAATACTGTATATTTCCTCTGTGTAAACGCCTGGCTCTTTATAAACAATAATAGGAGCTTCCACTTTTATCATAGACCGCCCTCCTCTTACTGCTTCTATTAAAACCATATTTGCCTCTCGGTCTATATAAGGGTGAACCAGTTTCATTCTTTTAGGCTCCAGCTTATATGATGTAAGAGTATTAATAATTTCTATCAGCCTGTGAGGCCTGTGAACCATATAAAATCTTCCTCCCGGCCGCAAAACCCTGGCCGCCTCCCTTATTACATCATCTAATGTACATAAAACCTCATGGCGGGCAATGGCCTTAGGAAGATCAGGATTTTTCAGACCATGAGAATCATTCATATAAGGGGGATTTGAAGTTACTACATCAAAGGAAGCCGCTCCGAATATACGGCTGGCTTCCTTAATATCTCCTGTTACTATTGTAATGTCATTTTCCAGATGATTTATGGCCACGCTTCTTCTTGCCATTTCAGCCATTTCCTCCTGTATTTCCAAAGCAGAAAAATGGCTTCCCTTAGTCTTAGCCTTTAAAAGAATAGGAATAATGCCTGTGCCTGTCCCTAGGTCCAAAGCCTTCTCCCCCTCTTTTACAGCTGCAAAACCAGACAGCAGCACTGCGTCCATGCCAAAACAAAAGCCGTCTATTTTTTGAATGATTTTAAATCCGTTGCGCTGCAGATCATCTACCCGCTCATTACTTTTTAAATCAATTATCATCTAGCTTGGACTTTCCTTCCCTTTTTTCCAGAGCCTCCAAAGCCTTCAGCTCCTCGCTGTTTACTACAACCTTTTCTTTTTTCCTTCTGGCCTTAAACTTCAGCTGATCTACATGGTACTCCCGAATTTCTTTCTCGTCCTTTTCAACAGTTACCACTACCTTTACAATCTGTCTCAGCACGCTGACGCTTTGAACCTCGCCTTTTAAACCGTCGTTGGTAGTTACATAATCTCCTACATTAGGAAGCTTGCTGTTTAAATATTCATAAGTTTCCTCCTCATTTTTTAAACAGCACATCAGCCTTCCGCAGACTCCTGAAATCTTCGTAGGATTCAAAGAAAGATTCTGTTCCTTTGCCATTTTAATAGACACAGGAATAAACTCTGACAAATAAGAATGACAACACAGGCTGCGGCCGCAGATTCCAATGCCTCCCACGATTTTTGTCTCATCTCTCACTCCAACCTGGCGCAGCTCAATTCTGGTTTTAAACACAGCTGCCAGATCCTTAACCAGCTCTCTGAAGTCTACTCTTCCGTCGGCAGTAAAGTAAAACAATACTTTGTTATTATCAAATGTATACTCTGCATCTATCAACTTCATCTGAAGGCCGTGTTTTGCAATCTTTTCCTGGCAAATTTTAAAGGCCTCTTTTTCTTTTTTCTTGTTATTATTTTCTACATTTTCATCCTCAGCAGTAGCCATTCTGATAACGGATTTTAAAGGCTGTATTACCTTTGACTCCTCCACCTGACGGCATCCCAGGACAACTATGCCGAATTCTATTCCTCTGGCCGTTTCCACAATTACATGATCACCAGCATTAATATCCATGCCTGCAGGATCAAAATAATAAATTTTTCCTGCATTGCGGAACCTGACACCAATTACCTTTACCATGATTAATTCTCCTTCATTGTTAATAACATAAGCTCCAGCACAAGATCCTTATTTACATTTGCTTCCAGTCTTGTCCGGGCCTTATCTATAGATTCCAGAATTTTCTCCAAACCGTCGTATCCGCTGACTCTGCTGATTTCATTAATGGCGTTAAACTCTCTGCCGAATATTAAAAGGTTCATATCTCTTGTTACCTTATACATCAGCACATCCCTGTACCACATCTGCATAAAATCAAGACATTGATCAATGTCCAGGCTTTCATCCAGCAGCTTTTTAATCATATCCAGCAACTCTGAAATATCCATATTTTTCAGATTTACCAGCAAACTTAACAACTTGTCATACATAATTTGAAACTCTTCTGAGGAAGCCAGCCAAATAGCTTTTCCCAAGTTTCCTCTGGCAAATGCCTTATATATATCAGCCTTTTCCTCAGGAATATCCATTTTATCCATTAAATAAGCTTTAATTATATCATCCTTTAAAGGCTTTAATTTCAGCTGAACGCATCTGGACAAAATAGTTGGCAGCAATATATCCTGATTTTCTGTCAGCAGCAAAATTACTGCATAAGCAGGCGGTTCCTCAATAGTCTTTAAAAGAGCATTTTGAGCCTGAACTGTCATTATTTCCGCCTGGTCCACAATATAAATTTTATAAGGGCTGCTGTAGGGACGAATCTGAATGGTATCCTGAATTTGTTTTCTAATGTCGTCCACTCCAATGCTGCCTGGCTTTTCATGGCCTACATAAATAAGATCCGGATGACTGCCGCTTAAAACCTGTTTACAGCTGTGGCATTCCAGACAAGGCTCTTCTCCTTTTTTTTCGCACAACAGCGTAAGAGCAAAGGCGTTGGCAATCATTTTTTTGCCTGTCCCCTTTTCCCCTGACAAAATATACGCATGGGACACCTTCCCAGAATTTACTGCATTCAGCAAATGCTCCTTAATTCCCTCGTGTCCTAATATATCTTGAAATCCTGGCATAACCATCCCTCCTTAAATCCATAAAATAAGTATATCACAATAACAGATGCCTGTATACAATCAATCCTGACCAATACTATAGGAATTTATAACATTTGAAATCTGATTAATACAATCTTCTAAATCACTGTTATCATATTTTTCGCTGATCCCGCAGCGCCTTAAATTTTCTTCTTTAAAATCTTCTTCATCTGCTAAAAACCGCCTGCACATTTCAGCATACTGAGGAGATTTTTGCTGTTTTTCTCTAAACAGCGCCCGTTCCAGTCTTATTCCGTCGTCAATATATAAATAAAGAGGGACTATATTTTTTTTTCCAAAATAAAGCTTCATTTTTTCATAAGACTCTAATGTTCCTATCATTAGACAATCTTGTTTTTCCAGATTAAACTGTCCGTCATCTGCAGTAAAATATGTCCAGGGTCCGCACATAGTTTCATATGTTCTGAATTCAATTACTTTATTCTTATTTTTCCACATGAGAAATTCTTTTTCTGAGACAAAATGGTATTCTACCCCTGCTGTTTCCCCGTCTCTAATAGGGCGGGTAGTATACAGCACGATTGTTCCCATTTCCGGAAATTCCTTTAGCAGCCTTTTATAAACTGTATCTTTTCCAGAAGCGCTTTTTCCCATTATATAATATATTTTTCTCATTTTTATTTTCCTGTCTTTATTACCTGAATATTTTTACCGCTGATATCCCTTAACCCCTGTACTGGAAGTCCCATTTCTTCATATTCTAAAATAGTGTGTACAAGAGAAGGCAAAAGCATCTCTCCCGGTGCCAGAATAGGGATTCCCGGGGGATAAATATATACAAATTCTCCAGAAATTCTTCCCACGCTGTTTTCAACAGGAATACTTTCCTTTTCCCCTGCAATGCCCTCAAAAATAGTCATCTCCACCTCTGGCTTAGAAGTAACCTTCATAGACCATTCTAAGCTGGTATCTGCATTTTTTTTACCTTCCTGCAGGCCAACTTCCCCGTCAATTTCATATAAAGCCTTAATAAGGCGTTCAAATCCTTCTTCTGAATCGCCGATGGTTATAATTGCTACAACATAATCAGCTCCGCACATCTCCATTTCCAGGTGATACTTTTCTCTTAAAATTCTGTCCAGATCAGCTCCTGTAATCTTTGTATTTTTAGTTACGATTACCAATTTTGACAAGTCTATGTCATTTACTCCGTAATTTCCTTCCAATTCTTCTCCGGCTATAGCCAAATTCTTCAGATCCCCCAGCTTTTTTCTCACCTGGCTGATGCGGTCTGACAACTCGTCCATTTTCTCCCGGCCTTCACCATTCATATAGTAAATACAATTTTCAATTCCAGCCATAAAAATATAGGAGGGACTGCTGCTCTGATAAATTCTTAAATATCTTTCAATTTCCTCTTCCTTTACATATCCTTTTTTTGTATGAAGGACCGCTGTCTGAGTAAAACAGGGAAGAGTTTTGTGTATACTTTGTATAACAATATCTGCCCCTAAATCTAAAGCAGATACTGGAAAATTCTTTCCAAAGGTAAAATGAGCGCCATGAGCCTCATCTACAATTAACGGAATATTTTGTCTGTGCACAATTTCAGCAATTCTTTTAATATCTGACACAATTCCCTCGTAAGTAGGAGACACAATCAGCACTGCCTGGATCTCTGAATCCTCCTGTAAAATTTCCTCCACATCCTCAGGCAAAATCCCCCCCTGAATCCCCAATTCCTCAACCACCTGGGGATAAACGTATCTTACCTCCAAATGATTTAAAAATACTGCATTATAAGCAGACTTATGGCAATTTCTAGCCATAAGAATCTTTCCCCCAAAGGAGGTAGAACCGCATATTGCTGTCAGCAGCCCGCAGCTGCTTCCATTTACTAAATAATATGTTTTATCTGCTCCATAAACAGAAGCCGCCCAGCTCATAGATTCTTTTAAAATTCCATCCGGCTGGTGAAGATTGTCAAATCCCCCGATTTCTGTTATATCAATCTGAAATGGGTCAGTATATTCTTGTCCCATGAAACAATTTCTTTTGTGCCCCGGCATATGGAAAGGGTAGAAATCTCCCTGGCTGTATAATTTTAATCTGTCTAATAACCGTTCCTCTCTTTTCATTAGTACCTCACTCTCCGCCGTTTATTGTATCATAGCGAAAATATTTCAGTCAAACAATGTAGCAATATTTCATAAAATCTTTATCTTTTACAAAACCCATATTATAATACTCTAAAGGAGGTGCAACCCATGAGAACTATAGAATTTAAAATGGAGCGTCCCGGCCTTGTTGCTGCCGGCGACACAGTTCATATTATAGAACGTGAGGGAACCAGCAGCTACAGCTACATTATTGACCCAGCTGTAGCAATGTCCGGCTGTTTTGCCGCCAGAGACAGAATTAAATCCCAAACTGGCATTGTAAAAGAAATCATGGAAAATTCCAGAGGATTTTATGTTATTGTAGAATTTGATGAATAATTTTTATTTGCTTTATCCACCTATTCATGTAAAATTACTGGCTTTGTCCACAAAATATCTACTGTATCCCTTCCTTGTGCCCAATCGCATCCGTGCCAGTAACAGTAAATTTCATTTCCTTTTGTTCCTATAAACTCCATCATATCATTACCGTTTGTCTCCTTTCTCTGAGAGCTGTCTGCAATCAGAGATAAGGAGGACGAATTGGACTGTAAATCCAGGCTGCATATTTGGCTGTAGCTGTGATAATAGCTGTCAGGCATATACTCACCATAAATTTTGTTCTTATTTTCTGAATAATACATTTCTGACAAGTTTCCCTGAAAGGTATCAACAACAATTTGCTTATCGCTTCCGTCCTGCTTTTGCCTGTATATTTTGCTGAATCTTTTATTATTTTCATTTCTATCAACATAAACACTATAATATATCCAGTCCTTTACTATGCAGAAGCTGTCTATCCAAATCCCTTCTTTGGCAAATATGCCAGTCATACTGTCAGCCTGCCAGCATAATTCATTTTGACCGTCCCCATCCTGGTCATCTAAATAATAAGCAATTCCGTTTAAGGTATTCTTCTTACTGCTTATATGCTTAATCCGTCCCTTTTCTACTAAATATGCCATATCTCCCAGCTCCACAATACCATCCTGCTTATCTACCACATTTCCCAGCTGATTTACTAAATAAAATCCGTCCTCCTTCATAGCTATATCATATGAAAAATGAACAGGTTCATAAGTCTGTGAGACAAGCTCTATTTCTATCATCCCATCCTTAACATAGTAAACCTTATCTTCCATTATAAAATAGTCTTTCACACCTTCAGCCACAATTTCATACTCTTCCGGATTTTTCTGTTCATCTACGCGAAACAAAACCTCCTTAAAACCTTCTACCTCATGTGCCGGCTGAAAAAGATAGTATGTCCACTGACCTGCCTGCTGCTTTTCTTCATGGAATTTTTCTCTGACAATTTTTGAAGATACAATTTTATCATTTTCATCTAACACAAAAAGCTGATCTGCTAATTGTATAGACAAGGTTTCTTTTTCCTCAGCAATATTTTCCTGTAAGCTTCCTCCACTAGTCTCCTCAGAACTATATTTTTCCTGTTCAGTTACAATACTGACAGCTTCCCTGGCATCTGTCTGAGATCTGAGAAAAATCTTATGAATTTCTAAAAATCCGCCTATTCCAATTCCTATAAGACAAACCATGCTGATTACAAAGGGAAACACTGAAAATCTCTTTTTGCCGCTTTTTTCTTCCTTTTTTCCCTCTTCTGACTCAGAACTTTCCTGTTCCAGCAGCCCCAGCCGCTCCTCTATTTGAATTAAAATTGTAGTGGCTTTTTCTTCTCTCAGCTTAATATCAGTTTCTATTTCTTCGTCTAAAGGCCTGTTTCCCCCAATTTCATAAAATAGTTCTTCCATCCATCTATAAATTGTTTCGTCTTCCGGGGCCTCTTTTATCTTCTCATATACATTAATATATAGCTTTTCTAAATATTCTTCAGCCTCTTGTTTTTGATTAGACGACAATAAAACCTTCTGATATAGCTTTTGATATGTAAGAATGTATAAATTCTCAAATCCCTCTACATTTCCCTCTTTTGCACTTTTGACTGCCTGACTCAGCATCTCCATTTCTTTCATTTCATCCATGCCGTTTCCTCCAATCCACAGTCACTGCCAAAAAATATGTATAAAACCAGTATAATTACTCATATAAAACTAGCTTTATATTATCAAAAAAACTATATATATGCAAATAAAAAAACAGCCCTTTCTGCTTTCAGAAAGAACTGTGTATTAACATGAGACATCGGGGATTCGAACCCCGGACAACTTGATTAAAAGTCAAGTGCTCTACNAGTCAGGTATTATCAAAAAAACTATATATATGCAAATAAAAAAACAGCCCTTTCTGCTTTCAGAAAGAACTGTGTATTAACATGAGACATCGGGGATTCGAACCCCGGACAACTTGATTAAAAGTCAAGTGCTCTACCGACTGAGCTAATATCCCATACAGCTATTAAACTGTAATGCCCAAAGCCGGAATCGAACCAGCGACACGAGGATTTTCAGTCCTCTGCTCTACCAACTGAGCTATCTGGGCATAGATCACAAAGACCTAAAATTGCGGGGGCAGGATTTGAACCTACGACCTTCGGGTTATGAGCCCGACGAGCTTCCAGACTGCTCCACCCCGCGATATTATTTAATTATTATATACAATAAAAACCAAATTTTCAAGTCTTTATTGTGAGTGGGGGAAAGTGGATTCGAACCACTGAAAGCACAGCTAACAGATTTACAGTCTGCCCCCTTTGGCCACTCGGGAATTCCCCCATATATTAAATTATACCTAATTATAAAAGAAATATTCTTTTATAATAAATATAAGCCGATGATCGGACTCGAACCGATAACCTGCTGATTACAAATCAGCTGCTCTGCCAATTGAGCCACATCGGCAAGTTCTGTCATCATCATGTGATAACATGACTAATGGGACCTACAGGGCTCGAACCTGTGACCCTCTGCTTGTAAGGCAGATGCTCTCCCAGCTGAGCTAAGATCCCACATGAACTATATCTAGCTGTAATTAAACGACCCGGATGGGACTCGAACCCACGACCTCCGCCGTGACAGGGCGGCGCTCTAACCAACTGAGCCACCGGGCCAACTAAAAGGGAATACATACCCTCAAAACCACATATTGATTACTTCATCCGCTTCTACCTTAACCTTCTGGTTAAGCCCTCGACCTATTAGTAACGGTCAGCTACATACATTACTGTACTTCCACCTCCGCCCTATCTACCTCGTCGTCTTCAAGGGGTCTTACTCTTGCGATGGGATATCTCATCTTGAGGGGGGCTTCACGCTTAGATGCCTTCAGCGTTTATCCCGTCCCGGCTTGGCTACTCTGCCATAGGCCTGATACCTAACAGATCCACCAGCGGCCAGTCCATCCCGGTCCTCTCGTACTAAGGACAGCTCCTCTCAAATATCCTACGCCCGCGCCGGATAGGGACCGAACTGTCTCACGACGTTCTGAACCCAGCTCGCGTACCGCTTTAATGGGCGAACAGCCCAACCCTTGGGACCTACTTCAGCCCCAGGATGCGATGAGCCGACATCGAGGTGCCAAACCACTCCGTCGATGTGAACTCTTGGGAGTGATAAGCCTGTTATCCCCAGGGTAGCTTTTATCCGTTGAGCGATGGCAATCCCACTTTATACCACCGGATCACTAAGTCCTACTTTCGTACCTGCTCGAGCCGTCACTCTCGCAGTCAAGCTCCCTTATGCCTTTGCACTCTTTGGATGGTTTCCAACCATCCTGAGGGAACCTTTGAGCGCCTCCGATACCCTTTCGGAGGCGACCGCCCCAGTCAAACTCCCCACCTGACATTGTCCCACCACCGGCTTACGGTGGCTGGTTAGAAACCCAATAACGCAAGGGTGGTATCCCAACAGCGGCTCCAGAAAGACTGGCGTCCTTCTCTCTTTGCCTCCCACCTATCCTGTACATGCATTACCGAATCCCAGTATCAAGCTGGAGTAAAGCTCCATGGGGTCTTTCCGTCCTGGCGCAGGTAACCAGCATCTTCACTGGTATTTCAATTTCACCGGGGGCATTGTCGAGACAGCGCTCAAATCATTACGCCTTTCGTGCGGGTCGGAACTTACCCGACAAGGAATTTCGCTACCTTAGGACCGTTATAGTTACGGCCGCCGTTTACTGGGGCTTAGATTCAAAGCTTTGGTTTCCCTAACCTCTCCTCGTAACCTTCCAGCACCGGGCAGGCGTCAGCCCATATACTTCACCTTTCGGTTTTGCATAGACCTGTGTTTTTGCTAAACAGTTGCTTGAGCCTATTCTCTGCGGCCACTTCTCAGTGGCACCCTTTCTCCCGAAGTTACAGGGTCATTTTGCCGAGTTCCTTAACAATGCTTCTCCCGCCGGCCTTAGGATTCTCTCCTCATCCACCTGTGTCGGTTTACGGTACGGGTACAATATATGCTATAGCGGCTTTTCTTGGCAGCTGGAATCACATACTTCACTACTCTTGTTCGCTACGCGTCACGTATTCGGATTGTATGGCGGATTTGCCTTCCATACTCCTACCTCGCTTGCCCCGGTCTTCTCATTCCCGGGTTATCTTATCCTTCTGCGTCCCCACAGTTCTGATATATTGCAGTACAGGAATCTCTACCTGTTGTCCATCGACTACGTCTTTCGACCTCGCCTTAGGCCCCGACTTACCCAGAGCAGATCAGCTTTACTCTGGAAACCTTAGATATTCGGCCTGGAGGATTCTCACCTCCATCTCGCTACTCATTCCGGCATTCTCTCTTCTTATACGTCCACAGCTCCTTTCGGTACTGCTTCTCCCATATAAGAATGCTCCTCTACCAATGTACCTTAGTACATTCCTAAGCTTCGGTGGTGTGTTTCAGCCCCGGACATTTTCGGCGCAGGACCTCTCGACTAGTGAGCTATTACGCACTCTTTGAATGTGTGGCTGCTTCTGAGCCAACATCCTAGTTGTCTTTGAAATCCCACATCCTTTTCCACTTAACACACACTTGGGGACCTTAGCTGTAGGTCTGGGCTCTTTCCCTTTTGACTACCCAACTTATCTCGTGCAGTCTGACTCCCGTACATCATCTTCTCGGCATTCGGAGTTTGATATCTCTTGGTAAGCTTTGACGCCCCCTTAAGAATTCAGTGCTCTACCTCCGATAGACTAATACGAGGCTAGCCCTAAAGCTATTTCGAGGAGAACCAGCTATCTCCGGGTTCGATTGGAATTTCTCCCCTATCCACACCTCATCGCCACCCTTTTCAACGGATGTGCGTTCGGTCCTCCATCTCCTTTTACGGAGACTTCAACCTGGACATGGATAGGTCACCCGGTTTCGGGTCTATTCTCACTGACTCTTCGCCCTTTTAAGACTTGGTTTCCCTTCGGCTCCGCACCTTCAGTGCTTAACCTTGCCAGTAAAAATAACTCGCCGGACCGTTCTACAAAAAGTACGCGGTCGCACTTTAACGTGCTTCCACAGCTTGTAAACACAGGGTTTCAGGTTCTCTTTCACTCCCCTCCCGGGGTCCTTTTCACCTTTCCTTCACAGTACTATGCGCTATCGGTCACTAAGGAGTATTTAGCCTTGGGGGGTGGTCCCCCCGACTTCCTGCAAGGTTCCACGTGTCTCGCAGTACTTTGGATCCCGCTCGCTGCCTATCATTTTCACGTACGGGGCTTTCACCCTCTCTGGCTGGCCTTCCCAGGCCATTCTGTTAATGAATTGGCTCACTTATTGCGGTCCTTAACCCGGCCATGCTCGCACGGCCGTTTAGGCTCCTTCCATTTCGCTCGCCGCTACTTTGGAAATCGAGT